>NZ_JBQXFD010000012.1:0-74370 GCF_052615555.1 Micrococcus sp. EWR3.9.1 | reverse complement strand
GCCGGACCCCCGCGGGGGTCCGGCCCTTCGTCATGCCGCTGCGACTCAGTCCAGGTAGTCCCGGAGCACCTGCGAGCGGGAGGGGTGACGCAGCTTGGACATGGTCTTCGACTCGATCTGGCGGATGCGCTCTCGTGTCACTCCGTAGACCTTGCCGATCTCGTCCAGCGTCTTGGGCTGGCCGTCGGTCAGGCCAAAGCGCATGGCGACGACACCGGCCTCGCGCTCGGAGAGCGTGTCCAGCACCGAGTGCAGCTGCTCCTGGAGCAGCGTGAAGGAGACGGCGTCCGCGGGCACGACGGCCTCGGAGTCCTCGATCAGGTCGCCGAACTCGGAGTCGCCGTCCTCGCCGAGCGGGGTGTGCAGGGAGATGGGCTCGCGGCCGTACTTCTGCACCTCCACGACCTTCTCCGGGGTCATGTCCAGCTCCTTGGCCAGCTCCTCCGGGGTGGGCTCGCGGCCGAGGTCCTGGAGCATCTGCCGTTGCACGCGGGCCAGCTTGTTGATGACCTCCACCATGTGCACCGGGATGCGGATGGTGCGGGCCTGGTCCGCCATGGCGCGGGTGATGGCCTGACGGATCCACCACGTGGCATACGTGGAGAACTTGAAGCCCTTGGTGTAGTCGAACTTCTCGACGGCGCGGATCAGGCCGAGGTTGCCCTCCTGGATGAGGTCCAGGAACAGCATGCCGCGACCGGTGTAGCGCTTGGCCAGGGAGACCACCAGACGCAGGTTGGCCTCGAGCAGGTGGTTCTTGGCCTTGCGCCCGTCCGCGATGATCAGCTGGATGTCCCGGCGCTCGCGGTAGTCGTCGGAGGCCTCGTGCTGCACGACGTGCTCGGCGTAGAGGCCGGCCTCGATGCGCATGGCCAGGTCCACCTCCTGCTCGGCGTTGAGCAGGGCGACCTTGCCGATCTGCTTCAGGTAGTCCTTCACCGGGTCCGCCGTGGCGCCCGCCACGACCACCTGCTGCACCGGGGCGTCGTCCTCGGAGTCGTCCATGACGAACGCGCCCTTGGACTGGGCCACCTTCTGGCCTGTGGCGGCCGTCGTGCCGGTCACGGCCTCCGCGTCCATCGCCGGACGCTCCGGAGCGTCCGAGCCGTCCGCGTCCTCATCATCAGAGTCTTCGGTGGCGGTCTCGTCCGCCACCACGTCCTCCTCGACGGCGTCCGCGGCCTCGGTGCGCTCGCGCGCCTGGACGAGCTCCTCGTCGTCCTCGGCCTGCTCGGCGGAGCCGGCGGACGCGGTGGCCTTCTTGCCCCCGGTCGTGGCGGTCTTCTTCGCGGCGGTGGTCTTGGCCGTGGCGGTGGTCTTGGCCGCGGTGGGCTTCCGGGTCGCCTTCTTCTTGGCCGTCGGCGTGGCAGCGGTCTTGGTCGCCGCCGACTTCGTCGCGGTCGTCCGCGTCGTGGCGCCCTTGGTCGTGGCGCTCTTCGTGGCTGCCGACTTCTTGGCTGCCGTGGAGCGGGTGCGCGTGGTCGTGGCCTCGGAGGCAGTGGTCTCCTTGCCGTCCTGCACACCGCTGGTCGTCGAAGTGGTCACTCGAGGCCTTTCCGTCTCGTCCGCGGCCACCCGCGGATCCTTGCAGTCCATAGACACGTGACCCTGTCAAGTCGCGGCCTCGGACGACCGACGTCGTCCGGGCCCGCCGACTGCAGGGTCCGTGAGTGCCAACGACGGCTGAGACCGATCTATTCCGAACCCGGGAAACGGGCTGCGGTCGGCCGTGCCGTCGTGAAGCCGCATCATTCTCTCATGGGCGGCCACCGTCGGGCCGCCACGCGGTGGCCGGGTCGGTCGCCCAGCCTGCGACGCACCCCGCGGCCACGATGCGTCGCAGGACGGAGACGAACGGGTCGCCGGGACTCAGCGCCGCCGCCGCGGTCAGGTGGGCGTCCGCGTCGGAGCCGTGGCCGCGGGCCCAGCCGACCCACCCGGCCAGTGCCAGGGCCTGAGCCGCCACGGCCGGCGTCGCGACGGGCACGAGCGCGCGCAGCCCCGCCCGCAGGGCGTCCAGCCGGTCCCAGGCCGGCGCCCGGCGCGAGGCCGCGGTGAGGATCCGTTCCTCGTCCCCCGGATCCCCCGTGGCCGCGCCGGACGGCGCGGCGGCATGGAGCAGCAGGCCGTCGCGCCAGGCCGGACGCGTCAGCGGCGAGCCCAGCACGGCGGGTGCGGGCGCACCGCGGCCACGCGCCGTGCCGGTCAGCACCGGCTCCCACTGCGCCAGCCACGCGCGGCGTGCCGGGGGCGCGTCCTGCTCGGGCGGCCGCCACCGCGCGTCGTCGGGCCGGGCCGCGGCGGGACCACGACGCGGGACCGGGTCGGACACCGCCGCGCGGTCCCAGACCGAACCGCGGGTCATCAGGTGCAGGGACAGCGGCGCGGCTCGGGGGTCGAGGGTGCCCTCCTCGGCGATGCTGCTCCCCCACCAGGGGCGCGCCCGTCCGTGCGCGCACGTCCAGGCCGCGGCCAGGGGGCGACCCGCGGACGCCAGGGCGTCGTCGAGCGCCGCGGCCCAGCCGGGACGGGTCAGCGTGGCTCGGGCGCCGTCCGGCAACGCGAGGCAGAGCGTCGCGTCCGCTGCCGCGTCCCGCCGGCACACCTCGGCCACGGCGCAGGCCCAAGCGTCGACGTCGACCTCCTCGGGAGGCAGATCGACCCGCACCACAGCGCGCAGGCGCCCGTCGTGCAGGGTGAGGAGGACGAGGCTGTCCTCGGGCAACCGCCCGAGGGCGTGGCCGACGTAGGCGAGCAGGTCCTCCGGGCCGCGGGCCGGCAGGACGGGGGCGTCGAGCGAGGTGGGGGCTTCCATGCCGCCACCCTCGCCGACCGGGCCCCCGCGGTGGAATCAGTCCCCGTCGTCGGTGGACGGACGGCCGGGTCCGTCCTCCTGTGCAGGAGCGGACCCGCCGCCGGCGTCCCGCGCGGCGAGGTACGCCTCGACGGCGGAGGCGAGTTCGTCGCCGTCGGGCAGGCCCTGCTCGGTCTCGAGCAACGACCGCTCCTGGTCCTCGGCGTTCTGGTCGTAGTTGCGCTCCAGGCCGGCGATCATCTGCTGGATCTCCCCGGACCCGGAGACCTGGCGCTCCAGCTCGGCCTCGATGTCCCGCGAGGCGTCTCGCAGGTCGTCCGAGGGCAGCATGAGCCCCATGGCGGCCCCCGCGTACTCGAGCGCGGCCACGGCCGCCTGGGGGAAGGACGCCTCGGCCACGTAGTGCGGCACATGGACGGTGTAGCCCGCCGTCGGCAGGTCCGCCTCCTCGGCGCGCAGCTCGAGCATCTGCAGCAGCCCCGCGACGATGTCCGCCTCCGGGCTCCAGGTGGACAGCCCCTCGACGGCGTCGGCGCGGGACCCGTGGGTCGTGACCCCGAGCCGCCGCGTGTGCGGCACGGGCAGCGGGGCCGCGTCGAGGAACGTGAGCGAGTCCACCTCCCACTCCTGCGCGAGGCCGAGCACGGCCTCCGTCACCGCCTGCCACCGGAAGTCCGGCTCGGGGCCGGACAGCAGCAGGAAGGGGTGGCCGAGCAGGTCCTCGACCAGCTGCACCTCGAGCGCGGGCAGACGCAGATCACGGTAGCGGTCCCGGTCGAACCGGAGCCGGGGACGCCGGGCTCGGTAGTCGAACATCGAGTCGACGTCGAAGGAGACCACGGTCCGATGGGTCAGGTGCTCGTGCAGCGCGGCCCGCACCTGCCGAGCGACCCGGCCCGCATCCATGTGCCCGGTCAGGGCCACGAGCATGCCCAGGCCGGGGGGCACGGGCGCCCCCTCATGACGGGTGTACAGCGGCGCGGCGTCCTGCACGTCTCGTTCCCCTTCCGGTGGTCCGTCTGCGGGAGAGTCGTCCCCGCCGCCCGGATGGCGACGGACGCACATCCCTCCCTGTCCTCTGGCGTCAGTCAACCACGGCACGGCACCCTCCTATTCCGCGCCCGCGCGCCCTGGACGAGCGCGCGAGCCCTCTGGCTAGGATGACGCGGGACGGCCCGGCCCACCCCGCCGGGCGCATCCCCCACCCCCGGAAGAGAGGCCCGTCCGTGATCACCCTGGACCGCCCGACCCTGACCGCCCGCGCCCTGGAGGACTTGACCGCCTCCGCCCTCGTGGTGGGGGTGGGCACCGGCCCGGACGGCCCCGTGCTCCTGACGGACGCGCTGCCGGCCGAGGCGGCCACCGCCCTCGAGGCCTCGTTCGAGCTGCTGGGCGTGCGGGGCGCCGCGGACGAGGTCCATCGCCTGCCGGGCCTGGGCGGCGTGCCGGTGCCGCTGCTGGTCCTGGCCGGCGTCGGCGGTCTGGACGACGACGGCGAGGCCTCGGACGAGTCCCTGCGCCGCGCCGCCGGGGCCGCCGTGCGCTCCCTGGCCGGCACCGACGCCGTGGCCCTGGCCCTGCCGGCCGACACCCCGGCACGGCTGGCCGCCGTCGCCGAGGGCGCCGTCCTGGGCGCGTACGCCTTCACCGACCTGAAGTCCGAGCGCGCCCGCGCCGAGGCGGACTCGTCCCGTCCCGTCCGCGAGCTCGAGGTCGTCACCCCGCTCGCCGCCGCGGACGCCGACCCCGTGCTGCGCCGGGCCGCCGTCGTGGGCGACGCGGTCTGCGCCGTGCGCGACCTGGTGAACACGGCCCCCTCGCACCTCTACCCGGCCACGTTCGTGGACGCCGTCGCGGAGGACCTCGCGGACTCGTCCGTGAGCGTGGACGTGTGGGACGAGGACCGCCTGCGCGCCGAGGGCTTCGGCGGCATCCTCGCGATCGGCCAGGGCTCCTCCCGCCCGCCGCGGCTCGTGCGCATCGAGCACGCGCCGGCCGACGCCGCCGCGCACATCGCGCTGGTGGGCAAGGGCATCACCTTCGACACGGGCGGCATCTCGCTGAAGCCCGCCGCCTCGATGATGACGATGAAGTCGGACATGGCCGGCGCCGCCACCGTCTTCGCCGTCGTGCGCGCCGCCGCGGCCCTGGACGTCCCTGTGAAGGTGACCGGCTGGCTGGCGCTGGCCGAGAACATGCCCTCGGGCACCGCCATCCGCCCGTCCGACGTCATCACGATGTACGGCGGCAAGACCGTGGAGGTCATGAACACGGACGCCGAGGGCCGCGTCGTCATGGCCGACGCCCTCGTGGCGGCCACCGACGAGCGACCCGACGCGGTGCTCGACGTGGCCACCCTCACCGGTGCCCAGCTGGTCGCCCTCGGCGTGCGCCACACGGGCGTCATGGGTGACGACGCGCTGCGCGACGAGGTCGTCGCCGCGGCCGACGCGGCCGGGGAGCTCGCGTGGGGCATGCCCCTGCCGGAGCAGCTGCGCGCCTCGCTCACTTCGCGCGTCGCGGACATCTCCAACATGGGCGACCGCTTCGGCGGCATGATGACCGCCGCCACCTTCCTGCGCGAATTCGTCGACGCCGGACGGTCGGAGGGCGACGCCGCCGCACGGACCCCCTGGGCCCACCTCGACATCGCCGGCCCCTCCTTCAACGAGTCGGCCGCGTACGGCTACACCCCGCAGGACGCCACCGGCGTGATGGTGCGGACCCTGTTGGGTCTCATCGAGGGGCGTGCCCGGTAAGGTTGGTCCCGATGTCCACCGCGTCCCCGGCCGCGCGGCCCGCCGCCGACGGCCGGGGGTGGCGGTGACGCACCACCACCACGATCCACCGACCCCAGCACCAAGGAGCAACACCGTGGCCGACAAGGCAACCGCTCAGGAATTCGACGTCCTCGTCCTCGGCGGTGGCTCCGCCGGGTACGCCGCAGCCCTGCGTTCCGTGCAGTACGGCAAGTCCGTCGCCCTCGTGGAGAAGTCCAAGGTCGGCGGCACCTGCCTGCACTGGGGCTGCATCCCCACGAAGGCCTACCTGCACGCCGCCGAGGTGGCCGATGAGACCCGCAACGCCGCCAAGTTCGGCGTCAACGCGACCCTCGAGTCCGTGGACATGGCGAAGGTGCGCGACTACAAGGACGGCATCGTCGCCGGCAAGCACAAGGGCCTGGCCGGCCTGCTGAAGATGCGCAAGGTCCAGGTCATCGAGGGCGAGGGCAAGCTCGTCTCGAAGAACGAGGTCGAGGTCGACGGCACCCGTTACACGGCGGAGAACATCGTGCTGGCCTCCGGCTCCGTGGCCAAGACCATGGGCCTGCCCATCTCCAAGAAGATCATGACCTCCACGGAGGCCCTCGAGCTGGACTACACCCCGAAGTCGGCCATCGTGCTCGGCGGCGGTGTCATCGGCTCCGAGTTCGCGTCCCTGTGGAACTCCTTCGGCGTCGACGTCACCATCATCGAGGGCCTGAAGACCCTGGTCCCCAACGAGGACCCGGCGATCATCAAGGTCCTCGAGCGCGAGTTCAAGAAGAAGGGCATCAAGACCAACCTGGGCACGTTCTTCGACAAGGTCGAGGAGACCGACTCGGGCGTCAAGGTGACCCTCGCGGACGGCAAGGAGTTCGAGGCCGAGGTCTGCCTCGTCGCCGTCGGCCGCGGCCCGAACACCGAGGGCCTCGGCTACGAGGAGCAGGGCGTCAAGATGGACCGCGGCTTCGTCCTCACCGACGAGCGTCTGCACACCGGCGTCGGCAACATCTACGCCGTGGGCGACATCGTCCCCGGTCTGCAGCTGGCGCACCGCGGCTTCCAGCAGGGCATCTTCGTGGCCGAGGAGATCGCCGGCAACAAGCCGATGGTCGTCGAGGACATCAACATCCCGAAGGTCACCTTCACCGAGCCGGAGATCATGTCCGTGGGCTACACCCAGCCCAAGGCGGAGGAGAAGTTCGGCAAGGACAACGTCGAGGTCGCCGAGTACAACCTGGCCGGCAACGGCAAGTCCTCGATCCTCGGCACCGGCGGCATCATCAAGATGATCCGCCAGAAGAACGGCCCGATCGTGGGCGTGCACGGCATCGGCAAGCGCATCGGCGAGCAGATCGGCGAGGCGCAGCTCATCGTGAACTGGGAGGCCTACCCCGAGGACGTCGCCCAGTTCGTGCACGCGCACCCCACGCAGAACGAGGCCCTGGGCGAGGCCGCCATGGCCCTGTTCGGCCACCCGCTGCACAGCTGACCCACCGCACTGACCATCCCGGGTCCGTGCGTCGGGCCCACCTCGCAACCCCGGGTGGGCGCCCCCGGCGCCCACCCCTCATGAGGAGCATCGGAACCATGTCTGAAACCGTGAACCTGCCCGCCCTGGGCGAATCCGTCACCGAGGGCACCGTGACCCGCTGGCTCAAGGCCGTCGGCGACGAGGTCGCCGTCGACGAGCCCCTGCTCGAGGTCTCCACCGACAAGGTCGACACCGAGATCCCGTCCCCCGTGGCCGGCGTGCTCGAGGAGATCCTGGTCGAGGAGGACGACACGGTCGAGGTCGGCGCCCCGCTGGCCACGATCGGCGACGGCTCCGGCGGCGGCTCCGCCGACGCGTCGGAGGACGACGCCGCGGCCGAGGAGCCCGCCGTCGAGGAGGCGCAGCAGGACGACGCCCAGCAGGAGCCCGCAGGCGAGCCGGCTCCGGAGGAGCGCGCCTCCACCGACCAGGGCTCGGACGGGGCCCCGTCGGCCGGCGGCGAGGCCTCCGAGGTCACCCTGCCCGCGTTGGGCGAGTCCGTGACCGAGGGCACCGTGACCCGCTGGCTGAAGTCC
Source organism: Micrococcus sp. EWR3.9.1 (assembly GCF_052615555.1). NCBI lineage: Bacteria > Bacillati > Actinomycetota > Actinomycetes > Micrococcales > Micrococcaceae > Micrococcus > Micrococcus sp. EWR3.9.1. The sequence goes on along the minus strand of NZ_JBQXFD010000012.1, from coordinate 66,723 downwards.
GTCGGCGACGAGGTCGAGGTCGACGAGCCGCTGCTCGAGGTCTCCACCGACAAGGTCGACACCGAGATCCCCTCCCCCGTGGCGGGCACCCTCCTGGAGATCCGTGCGGAGGAGGACGACACCGTCGAGGTGGGCGCCGTCCTCGCACTCGTCGGCTCCGGCTCCGCCGGCGGCGGCACCGCCCCGTCGGAGAGCTCCTCCGGCCAGGACGAGGCGTCCGCCGAGGAGATCGAGGACAAGGCGACCGAGGCCGAGGCCCCCGAGGAGACCGAGGAGGCCGCCGAGGCCGCCGGGGCCGAGAAGTCGGAGGAGACGCCCGAGGCGTCCCCGTCCGAGGAGGCCTCCCGGCGCGAGTCCGATGAGCGCGACTCCGCGCAGGGCGAGTCCGCCGAGGCGCCCGCCGCCACCGAGCCCGGCCAGGGCTACGTGACCCCGCTGGTGCGCCGCCTGGCCCACCAGAACAACGTGGACCTGTCCACGGTCCGCGGCACGGGCGTCGGCGGCCGCATCCGCAAGCAGGACGTGCTCGCCGCCGCGCTGGCCTCGCAGGCCGCCGCGGGCGGGTCCGAGGCTCCGGCCGAGCAGGCCTCCGAGGCTGCCGCCCCGTCGTCGGCCGCGTCCGCCCCGGCCACGAGCTCCTCCGTGGACCCCTCGGTCCGCGGCGAGGTGGAGAAGGCGCCGCGCATCCGCCAGGTCATCGCCCAGCGCATGCGCGAGTCCCTCGACCTGTCCGCCCAGCTGACCCAGGTGCACGAGGTGGACGTCACCCGCATCGTGCAGCTGCGCAAGAAGGCCAAGGCCTCCTTCCAGCAGCAGGCCGGCGTGAACCTGACGTACCTGCCGTTCATCACCAAGGCGGTCGCCGAGGCCCTCAAGCAGCACCCCAAGCTGAACGCGTCGTTCTCCGAGGACAACAAGGAGATCACGTACCACGCGTCCGAGGACATCGCGATCGCCGTGGACACGGAGAAGGGGCTGCTGGTGCCCGTCATCAAGGACGCCGGCTCCCTGAACCTGACGGGCCTCGCCCAGAAGATCGCCGACGTGGCCGAGCGCACCCGCACGAACAAGATCTCGCCGGACGAGCTCTCGGGCGGCACGTTCTCGATCACGAACATCGGCTCCGTGGGCGCGCTGTTCGACACGCCGATCATCAACCAGCCGCAGGTCGCGATCCTGGGCACCGGTGCGATCGTGAAGCGCCCCATGGTGGTGACCGACGCGGACGGCAACGACTCGATCGCCATCCGCCACATGATGTACCTGTCCCTGACCTACGACCACCGCCTGGTGGACGGGGCCGACGCGGGCCGCTTCCTGACGACGCTGCGTCAGCGTCTCGAGGGCGGCGAGTTCGCCAACGAGCTGGGTCTCTGACGGAAAGGGAGAAGGACTGTGGATATCCTGCACAGCATCCTGGTGGCCGTGCACATCGTGTCCGCCGCAGCGATCGTGGGCGGTTGGTTCGCGCACTTCCGCAACCCGACCGTCACCACCTCGCAGTGGTGGGGCTCCGTGGGCATGATCGTCTCCGGCGTGGTGCTTTTCGGCCTCGCCATGAGCGGGGAGCCGAACCACATGAAGCTGGGCGTCAAGTTCCTGATCGGCGTCATCGTCTTCGTGGCCGCCCTGATCGGCCGCCGCAAGTCCAACCGCGGGGAGGTCGTGCCCACGGGCCTGGCCCACGCGGTGGGCGGTCTGGGCCTGGTGAACATCCTGGTCGCCGTCCTCTGGCAGTGATCAGCCCAGGCGGCTGACGCCGCACCACGCCGCGGGCCCCGGGGAGCTTCTCCCCGGGGCCCGCGGCGTCCCCCCGTCTGGACCGCCGGCCTCCGGCGCTGGATCCGGGCCCGGGGTCAGCGCGGATCGACGGTCTCGACCCGCCACGTCCGACCCGCCGCGCCGCCGTCCCGCCCCTCGGGGCCCTCTCCGTGGCCGCTGCGCAGGACCAGCACGACCTCCTCGGCCGTCGCCTCCCGATGCGCCGCCACGCGTCCCGCGCGGTCCAGCACGGTGTGGGCCGACGTCCGGAGCACGGCGTCGACACGCAGCGCGTCGTCCCCGGCCCGCCGGGCGGGTCCGGCCTGCTCCACCGTCACCTCGAGGCCGGAGAAGGCGAACCCCTCGTCCGTCAGCCGGCGCAGCAGATCCCGGTCGTTCTCCCACGCCGGTCCCCCGGGCACGGCGTAGGCGTCCAGTCGCGCAGGCTCCGGGTCGATGAGCGCGGCAGTCCGGGCGTGGCCGACCGCGGCCAGCGCCTCGCCCACGTCGACGGCGTCCTCCCCGGCGGCGTCCTCCCCGGGGGCACCCGCGTCCGGCACCCTCGCCGGCGTCCCGCTCTCCGGCGTCCCGTCCGCCGGGCGCGCCGCGTCCACCGAGGTGCCGGCCGGCACCGCGCCCGCCGGCTCCGGCGCCCCCTCCGTCGCGTCGCCCAGGGACGCCGACCACCACAGCCCCACGGTGCCGCCGCCGACGGCCAGCGCGGTGGCCAGCCCGGCGGCCACGAGGACGCCCCGGCGTGGCGCCGCCCCCCGTCGGCGCGCGAGCGCGCGCCGTCTCGGAGCCGCGCGTCGTCCCCGGCGTCGCCGCGTGGGCCCGGAGCCCGGCAGCACCGTGGGCAGCAGGTGCGCCACCTCGGCGGGGGCGGCCTCTCCCAGCGGAACCGGCTCGGGCCGGGCCGTCGCGTATACGGCTGCGGCGGCCTCCTCCGCGCTCGGCCGCGCCGCCGGGTCCGGGGAGAGCGCCGCATCGAGCAGCAGCGCGAGCTCGGGGGACGCTTCGGGGACCAGGACGGGCAGCGGCGCCCGATGCCCGGCGGCGCCCGGCGCCCGACCGGTGAGCGCGTACCAGCCCAGGGCGGCCCACGCATGGACGTCACTCGGCGCCCCCACCGCCGGAGACGCCCCCGGTTCCGCCCCGGCCCCCTCCACCGCGGCGAGCGCCTCGGGGGCCGCGAAGCCCGGCGTCGCCCCGGCCCCCGACGCCCCGCCGACCACCCGGGCGACGCCGAGGTCGGCGAGGGCCGGGCTGCCGTCGACGCCGAACAGGACGTTCGCCGGGGACACGTCGCCGTGCACCACCCCCTCGCGGTGCAGGCACGCGAGAGCCTGGGCGATCGGGACGAGCACGGTGACGGCCTGCCCCGGGCTCAGGGGTCCGACCCGCTGCACCATGTCCTGCAGCGTGCCGGCCGCGCGGTGCTCGGTGAGGACCCCGAGGCCCCGGTCCGTCTCCACCACGCCGAGCACGCGCAGCAGATGGGGATGCGCGACCCGTCCGGCCTGCGCCTCCGCCGCCAGCGCATCCGGCGCCGCGCCGGCACGGGGCACCTTCAGGGCGGCCCGGACGCCCCGACCGTCCTCGACGAGCCAGACCTCCGCCTGGGCGCCCGCGCCGAGCAGCCGGACGGGTTCCCAGCCCGGGGCGCGCGGCGCAGCCGTGCCCGGCTCCGACGACCTCTCCGGTTCGGTCTCCGGCCCGCCGCCGACGCGTCCGGCCGCGCCGCCGTCCGCCTCGTCCCAGTCCCGCATCGGTCTCCCCTCTCCGCCGCGCCGTCCGTTCCAGCCCAGGGTGCCGCATGTCCCCGAGCGTCACGGCGGTTGTCCACAGGTCCGGGCCCGAGGACTACAGTGGACGTCATGCCCGAGACACCCCTGCCGCCCCTGCGCGTGCTCGGCCTGGCGCCCGACCTGGTGGACTACCACGCCGCCTGGGACGCCCAGCGCGCCCTGCACGCGGACGTCGTCGCCGGCCGCTCCGACGGCGAATTCCTCCTCCTGGAGCACGAAGCCGTCTACACGGCCGGTCGCCGCACCGAGGACGCCGAGCGCCCCACGGACGGCGCCCCCGTCGTGGACGTGGACCGCGGCGGCAAGATCACATGGCACGGGCCGGGCCAGCTGGTCGGCTACCCCGTGGTCCGGCTGCGCGACCGTGCCCACGTCAAGGACTACGTCTGGTTCCTCGAGGAGCTGCTGATCCGCACCGCCGCCGAGTTCGGCGTCACGGCCGTCCGCGTGGACGGGCGGGCAGGCATCTGGGTCCTCGCGGACCGGGACGACGACGGCACGGCCCGCCCGGACCGCAAGGTCGGCGCCATCGGCCTGTCCATCCACGACGGCGTCTCCATGCACGGCTTCGCGCTGAACTGCTCCAACTCCCTGGCCCCCTACGAGGGGATCATCGCGTGCGGCATCACGGACGCCGCCACCACCACCCTGTCGGTCGAGACGGGCCGGACCATCACGCCGGCCGACGTCGTCCCGGTGCTCACCCGTCATCTGGACGAGCTCGGGCCGGCGTACATCGCCGTCACCCCCACGGAAGGAATCCCCGCATGAGCCTCGCCCCCGAAGGCCGCCGCCTGCTGCGCGTGGAGGCGCGCAACGCCGAGGTGCCCGTCGAGCGCAAGCCCGAGTGGATCAAGGCCAAGGTCCACATGGGCCCCGAGTACATCGGCCTGAAGAACAAGGTCAAGTCCGCCGGCCTGCACACCGTGTGCGAGGAGGCCGGCTGCCCCAACATCTTCGAGTGCTGGGAGGACCGCGAGGCCACGTTCCTCATCGGCGGGGACATCTGCACCCGCCGGTGTGACTTCTGCGACATCACCTCCGGCAAGCCGCGTCCCCTGGATATGGAGGAGCCGCAGAAGGTCGCCGAGAACATCCGCGAGATGGACCTGCGGTACGCCACCGTCACGGGCGTGGCCCGTGACGACCAGAAGGACGGCGCGGCGTGGCTCTATGCGGAGACCATCCGCCGCATCCACGCGCTCAACCCGGGGACCGGCGTCGAGATCCTGCCGCCGGACTTCGGCGCGGTGCCGGAGCTCGTCCAGCAGGTGTTCGACGCGCGGCCCGAGGTGTTCGCGCACAACCTGGAGACGGTGCCGCGCATCTTCAAGCGCATCCGCCCGGCCTTCACGTACGAGAAGTCCCTCCGGGTGCTCACGATGGCCAAGGCCGACGGGCTCGTGACCAAGTCCAACCTCATCCTCGGCATGGGCGAGGAGGACCACGAGATCGACCAGGCCCTGGTGGACCTGCACGAGGCCGGCTGCGACATCATCACCATCACGCAGTACGTGCGGCCCTCGAAGCTGCATCACCCCATCGACCGCTGGGTGAAGCCGCAGGAGTTCGTCCAGTGGTCCCAGCGCGCCGAGGAGATCGGCTTCCAGGGCGTCATGGCGGGCCCGCTGGTGCGCTCGTCGTATCGCGCGGGCAAGCTCTATGCGCAGGCCATGCAGCGCCTCGGCCGGACCCTGCCGGAGAACCTGGCGCACCTGGCCGGGGAGAAGACCGCCCGCCAGGAGGCCTCCGCCGTCGTCGCCCAGATGTCCTGAGCCGCCCGACTAGACTGGACCCCGTCATGACGAAGAACAGCCAGCCCCCCGCGTCCTCCTCCGGCTCCACCTCCGCCACGCTCAAGGAGGTCAAGGCCATGCAGCGCGAGCGTCGCCTCCGCGAGAAGGAGCAGGCGAAGGCCCAGCGCCGGGACAAGCGCGCCACGAAGGGCCCGGGCGTGATCTCCCAGCTCAAGCAGGCCTACGCCATGACCAAGGCGCACGACCCCAAGGTCGGACTGTGGATGCTGCTGGCCTTCCTGGGCGCCCTGGTCGTCGGCCTCGTCATCGGCCTCCTGCTGGACAACTGGATCACGTGGCTGCTCATCGCGATCCCGTTCGGTGTGCTCGCCGCCGTCGTCATCCTGAACCGGAAGGCGCGCCGCGCCGGGTTCGCCCAGCTCGAGGGCCGCCCCGGCGCCGCCGGCGCCGCGCTCTCCACGCTGGGCCGCGGCTGGATCGTGTCCGAGCAGCCGGCCGCCGTGAACCCGAAGACCCAGGACCTCGTCTACCGCGCCGTGGGCCGGCCGGGCGTCGTGCTGGTGACGGAGGGCCCCTCCCCCCGCGTCGCCGCGCTGGTGGTCAAGGAGGAGAAGGCCATGCGCCGCTTCCTGCCCGGCGTGCCCGTCACCGTGGTGGAGTCCGGCAACGGCCAGGGCCAGGTCCCGCTGCACGAGCTGCCCGGCACGCTCAAGGGCATGAAGAAGGCCCTCACGGCGCAGGAGGTCCAGGCCGTGGACAAGCGTCTGACCGCGCTCAACACCAACCGGCTGCCCATCCCCAAGGGCGTCGACCCGAACAAGGTGCGCCCGAGCCGCCGCGCGATGCGCGGCCGCTGAGCGCCGACGCACCCGCGCGAAAGGGGGCGCCCCGCCGAGGATTCGGCGGGGCGCCCCCCTTTCGTCGTGTCCGGCCTCGCGTCGAGTCGGATCCGGCGTCGTCCGGCGCGGGCCGGTGCGGTCACATGCGGATCTCGACGGTGTCTGCGAGCTTGTCGTGCATGCCGCGCCCGTCCGGCCCGACGACGACGGCCGGCAGCACGAGGCACAGCAGCGCCGTGCGCAGCAGGATCCGGGGCAGGCCCGCCGGGCGGCCGCCGACGCGGACGACCTGAATGCGAGACACGGCCTTGCCCACCGTGGTGGCCAGCAGGGTGAGCCCGAGGACATGCATCGCCGCGAACACGAGGAGGGTGGCGATCGCGTCGGAGTCGAAGAGCAGCCAGGACACGCCCAGGGCCAGGAACCAGTCGATCACGAGGGCGACGGCGCGGCGGGCCGCAGTGGCCATCGAGGTCGGGCCGTGCTCGGGCAGGCCCAGCAGGTCCCCCGGCCAGCGGCCGCCGGCCAGGCCGCCGCCCGGACCGTCCACCCAGCCGGCGAGGTCGCGCCGGGTGATCAGCGGCTCGTCGCGGCGGGTCGGTTCGGGCTCTTGCGCGGGGTCGGGTGCTCTGCGTGCCACCGGCCCAGCCTACCGGCGCAGGACCGCGAGGCTCGCCGTGGGGCGTCACCGACGCCCACGGAGGCCGCCGGGCAAGTAGGGTGATGACACCCGCCACGCCAGCGCCGCCGTGCCGGACATGCCACCATCGTCACGACCACAGGAGCGCACCATGTTCACCTCCCCCGCGGACGTCCTCGCGTACATCAAGGATGAGGGGATCGAGTTCGTCGACATCCGCTTCACCGACCTCCCCGGCATGCAGCACCACTTCAACGTGCCCGCGTCCACGGTCGACGAGGACTTCTTCACCACGGGCCAGCTGTTCGACGGCTCCTCCATCCGGGGCTTCGCCGGCATCGCCGAGTCCGACATGCAGCTCATCCCGGACGTCGCGACGGCCTTCGTGGACCCCTTCCGGGTCCGCAAGACCCTCACGATGAACTTCTCCATCGTGAACCCCCGCACCGGCGAGCCCTACCTGCGCGACCCGCGCGGCGTGGCCCAGCGCGCGGAGGCCTACCTGAGCTCCTCCGGCATCGCCGACACGGCGTTCTTCGCCCCCGAGGCCGAGTTCTTCATCTTCGAGGACGTCCGCTACGAGTCCTCCCCCCGCGGCTCGTTCTACGCCGTGGACTCGGACGAGGCCTGGTGGAACGCCTCCCGCGAGGACGAGGGCGGCAACCTGAGCCACAAGACCGGCCTCAAGGGCGGCTACTTCCCCGTCTCCCCCACGGACAAGCAGGCCGACCTGCGCGACGAGATCTGCTCGGTCCTGGCCGAGGTCGGCCTCGAGGTAGAGCGCTCCCACCACGAGGTGGCCGCCGCGGGCCAGGCGGAGATCAACTACCGCTTCAACACGCTGACCCACTCGGCGGACGACCTGCAGAAGTTCAAGTACGTCGTCAAGAACGTCGCCAACATGTTCGGCAAGTCCGCGACCTTCATGCCCAAGCCCGTCTTCGGCGACAACGGCTCCGGCATGCACTGCCACCAGTCCCTGTGGAACGGCGGCGAGCCGCTGTTCTTCGACGAGAAGGGCTACGCGAACCTCTCGGACACCGCCCGCTGGTACATCGGCGGCCTGCTGAAGCACGCCTCCGCGGTCCTGGCCTTCACCAACCCCACGGTGAACTCCTACCGCCGCCTGGTGCCGGGCTTCGAGGCCCCCGTGAACATGGTTTACTCGCAGGGCAACCGCTCGGCGGGCATCCGCATCCCGATCACCGGCTCCAACCCGAAGGCCAAGCGCATCGAGTTCCGCGCCCCGGACGCCTCGGGCAACCCGTACCTCGCGTTCGCCGCGCAGCTGATGGCCGGCCTGGACGGCATCCGCAACCGCATCGAGCCGGCCGAGCCGATCGACAAGGACCTCTACGAGCTGCCGGCCGAGGAGGCCGCCGACATCCAGAAGGCACCCGCCACCCTGGACGAGGCCCTGAACGCCCTCGAGGAGGACCACGAGTTCCTCCTGGCCGGCGACGTGTTCACCGAGGAGCTGATCGAGACCTGGATCGCGTACAAGCGCGAGATGGAGATCGCCCCGCTGGCCCTGCGCCCGAACCCCTACGAGTTCGAGCTGTACTACTCGGTCTGATCCGCCCGCCGCGGCCCCGACGACGGCCGTTCGTCTCCCACGCCGGAGGCGGGCGGCCGTCGTCGTGCCCGGCCGCGGAATAGTCCGGGGCCGGTGGGCGCTGGATCTGTGGAGACCTCCGCCCGGCCGGGCGGCCCGCAGACCAGGAGCACCATGACCGAGCACACCGCCCCCACCCCCCTGCCGCTGTCCCTGCTGGACCTCGCCCTCGTCCGCGACGGCGCCCCGATGGGCGAAGCCTTCGCCGAATCCGTGGAGCAGGCCCGCGTCGCCGAGGCCGCCGGCTTCCGGCGCGTCTGGTACGCGGAGCACCACAACATGCCCTTTATCGCCTCCTCCGCCACGGCCGTACTCATCGCGCACGTGGCCGCGCACACCGACTCGATCCGCCTCGGCTCCGGCGGCGTCATGCTGCCCAACCACTCGCCGCTGGTGATCGCCGAGCAGTTCGGCACCCTGGCCGAGCTGCACCCCGGCCGCATCGACCTGGGCCTGGGTCGCGCCCCCGGCACCGACCAGCGGACGCTGCAGGCGCTGCGCCGGGATCCGTCGGCGGCCGAGCGCTTCCCGCAGGACGTGCTCGAGCTGCAGGGCTACCTCACCGGCCAGAGCCTGATCCCCGGCATCGACGCCTACCCCGGCAAGGGCACCAACGTGCCGCTGTACATCCTCGGCTCCTCGGCGTTCGGCGCCCAGCTGGCCGCGCAGCTCGGCCTGGGCTACGCGTTCGCGAGCCACTTCGCACCGCAGATGCTCGAGCATGCGGCGCGCCTGTACCGGGAGCACTTCGAGCCCTCCGAGGCCCTCGCGGAGCCGCACTTCATCGCGGCGGCCAACGTGATCGCCGCGGACACCGAGGAGGTGGCCGAGCGGGAGTGGCAGGCCGCGCAGCGGGCGCGCATCCGGATGATGCTCGGCCGGGGCCGCACCCTCACCGACGACGAGGTCGAGATGCTGCTGCACTCCCCCGCCGGTCAGCAGGTGCTCGGGATGCTCGAGTGCACGGCCGTGGGCACCGGCCCGACGACGGCGGCGTGGCTGCACGACTTCGCGGCGCGGGTCCAGGCGGACGAGCTGATCATCACGACGGCGGCCCAGGACGCCGGCGTGCGGCGACGCACCCTGGAGCTGCTCGGGGAGCACGTCGTGCGCGCCTGAGCCGGCGCTCGCGACACCGGAGCACGGCCGGCCCGCCACCCCGTCGGGGTGGCGGGCCGGCGTCGTTCAGAGCCCGTAGAACCGGGTCTCGAACACCTGACGGGCCAGGCGGGTCACCCGCAGGTAGCGCTCCTCGAGCTCCCCGCCGGTCGTGCCCACCCCGCTGAGGCGGGCCACGGCCTCGAGGTCGCGCATGTTCGTGGGCAGCACGTCCGAGACCTTGCCCGTCCACAGCAGCAGGGCGGCGCGGATCCGGGTGGCCAGCAGCCACGCCTCCTCCAGCACGGCGACCTCGGCCTCGGGCAGCAGCCCGTGCCGGGCGATCGCCCGCAGGGCCGGCAGCGTGCCGGTGACCCGCAGGTCCTCGACCTCTCCCGCGTGGCGCAGCTGCAGGGACTGCACCAGCCACTCCACGTCCGAGAGCCCGCCGCGGCCGAGCTTGACGTGCCGGGAGGGGTCCGCGCCGCGGGGCAGGCGCTCGGCCTCCACACGGGCCTTGATGCGCCGGATCTCCCGCGCGTCCGCGGTGGTCAGGTCCCCGGCGTAGCGGACCCCGTCGGCCCACCGCCGGAAGTCGGTGGCGAGGTCGTCGTCGCCGGCCAGGGGCCGGGCGCGCAGCAGCGCCTGACGCTCCCACATCTCCGCCCAGCGCCCGTAGTACTCCCGGTACGAGTCCAGGGTGCGCACGAGCGGCCCCTGGCGCCCCTCGGGGCGCAGGTCGGCGTCCACCTCGAGCGGCCGCTCGCCGGGCAGCGGCGGGGTCGCGGGGCGGTGCAGCAGGGACATCAGCGTCCGCACGACCTCCTCGGCCTGCTCGCGCGCCCGCTCCTCGTCCGCGCCGGGGCGGGGCCGATGCACGAACAGGGCGTCGAGGTCCGAGCCGTAGGTGATCTCCCGGCCGCCCTGGCGGCCCATGGCCACCACGAGCACGTCGGTGAGCGGGTCGGCGTCCCCGACGACGGCGCGCGAGGCCACGCGCAGGGCGCCGACCACCGTCACCTGGTCGATGTCCGACAGGGCCCCGGTGACGGCCTCGAGGTCCAGCAGCCCCGAGATGTCCGCCAGGGCCACGCGCAGGGTCTCGCTGCGGCGCACCTGCCGCACGTGGCGGACGGCGGCCGGGGCCTCCTGCGCGGCCACGCGGCGGTCGAGCCGCGCGTCGACCTGGCGCCAGAGCTGGATGGCGCCCCGGGGGTCGAGCTCCCGGTCGTCCCCCACCCAGGCCACGGCCTCGGGCGAGTGCTCGAGCAGGTCCCCCACGAACCGGGAGCCGGACAGGACCAGGCACAGCCGCCGGGCGGCGTCCGAGGAGTCGCGGAGCATCCGCAGATACCAGGCCGTGCCGCCGAGCGACTCGGAGAGCCGGCGGAAGGCGAGCAGGCCGCCGTCGGGGTCGGCGCCCCGCGCGAACCACCCGAGCATGGCCGGCAGCAGCTGCCGCTGGACCGCGGACCGGCGCGAGACGCCCTGCGTGAGGGCCTCGATGTGCCGCAGGGCGCCCTGCGGGTCGCGGTAGCCCAGCGCCGCCAGGCGGTCGCGGACGGCCTCCGCGGACAGCCGCACGTCCTCGGCGGACAGGGCGGCCGTCGTCGACAGCAGCGGCCGGTAGAACACGGTCTCGTGGAGACCGCGCACGGCGCGGCGCACGCGCGTGAACTCGGCCTGGAGGTCCTCGCCGGTGGCGGGGCCCCGGTCGGCGGCGCCGCGCATCGACCGGGCGACGACGCGGCGGGCCTCCTCCTTGACCGGCATCAGGTGGGTGCGCCGCAGGTGCACGAGCTGGATGCGGTGCTCGAGGGTGCGCAGCCACCGGTAGTGCTCGTCGAACGCCCGCGCGTCTCGCGTGGTGATGTAGGAGGCGGCGTGCAGCGCCCGCACCGCGTCGAGCGTGCCGCGCACCCGCAGCGACTCGTCCGCACGGCCGTGCACGAGCTGGAGCAGCTGGGCCGTGAACTCGACGTCGCGCAGACCGCCGGGCCCGAGCTTGATCTCCCGCTCGCGCTCCGCGGGGGCGAGGGTGTCCAGGACCCGGGCGCGCATGGCCCGGACGGACTCGACGAACCCGTCGCGCGAGGAGGACTCCCACACCCGGGGCCAGATCTCCGCGATGTAGCGCTCGCCGAGCTGGGGCGAGCCCGCGATCGGGCGGGCCTTGAGCAGGGCCTGGAACTCCCAGCCGTGGGCCCAGCGGCGGTAGTACTCGGCGTGGGACTCCACGGTGCGGCTCAGGGCGCCGTCCTTGCCCTCGGGACGCAGGTTGGCGTCCACTTCCCACAGTCCCGGCTCGGGGGCCGCGCCCTGGATCACGCGGCCGATGCCCGCGGCCAGCTCGGCCGCGAGCGCGGCGGCGCGCGGCCCGTCCGGGACCTCGGCGTCGGGGTCCGCGCCGTCCGCGGCCTCGCGGACGGCGTGGGCGAACACGACGTCCACGTCTGAGACGTAGTTGAGTTCGCCGGCGCCGCACTTGCCCATGCCGATCACGGCGAGGTCCACGCGGTCCACCACGGGGCCCTCCCGCTCGGTGAGGACGGCCCGCGAGACGGCGAGCGCCGCGTCCACGGTGGCGCCGGCCAGGTCCGCGAGCCAGCGGCCCACCGAGGGCATGGCCGCCGTGGGCTCGGCGGAGTCGAGGTCGCGCAGGGCGATCGCGGCCAGCTGGCGACGGTAGGCACGGCGCAGGGCGACGGCGGCGTCCTTGCCGGTGACGGCGGCGACGGGGCGGTCGGTGTCCGGGTCAGCGCCCACCGAGTCCAGGAGCAGGCGGCGCAGGGTGGCGGACGCATCACCCCAGGGCTCACCGTCGGCGGGGTCGGGCTGGGCGAGGGCGGGCGCGGTGGCGGCGGCCGCGTCCGGGTCGAGGACGAGGTCCAGGTGCTCGGGACGGCGGATGAGGAACTCGCCGAGGGCCTCGGAGGCGCCGAGCAGCCGCAGCAGGCGGGCCGTCGTCTCGGGGTCCCGGAGGGCGTGGTGGACGCGGGGCTCACGCTCGGCCAGGCGCACCCACAGCAGCAGGGCCCGGTCGGGATCGGCGGCGTGGCCGAGGAGCTCGACGAGGGGACGCACGTCCACGCCCTCGAACTCGGGCGAGGTGAGCAGCGTCTGCACGCGGCCAGCGTCGGCGACGCCGGCGTGCGCGAGGGTGCGGCGGTCCGGGACGGCGGGCAGCGCACCGGTGGTGGACAGGGAGGACACGGGCACCCGTCTCAGAGGCCGGAGAGGTAGCGGCGGAGCTCGTACGGGGTGACCTCCACGCGGTAGTCGTCCCATTCCTGCCGCTTGTTGCGCAGGAGTGCGTCGAAGACGTGCTCGCCCAGCACGGACGCCACGAACTCGGACTCCTCAGCGGTGCGCAGGGCGTCGTGCAGGGTGCCGGGCAGGGGGACATGGCCGAGCACGCGCCGCTCGTGGGTGGTCAACGCGCTGATGTCCTCGGCGGCGGCCTCGGGCACCTCGTAGCCCTCCTCGATGCCCTTGAGCCCGGCCGCGATCAGCAGGGCGTAGGCGAGGTACGGGTTGGCCGAGGCGTCGATACCGCGGTACTCGATGCGGGCCGAGCCGGCCTTGTCCGGCTTGTACAGGGGAACGCGCACGAGGGCGGAACGGTTGTTGTGCCCCCACGAGGTGTACGACGGGGCCTCTCCCCCGCCCCAGAGACGCTTGTAGGAGTTGACGAACTGGTGGGTCACCGCGGTGATCTCCACGGAGTGGCGCAGCAGGCCCGCGATGAACCGGCGGCCCGTGACGGAGAGCCGGAACTCGTCCGCAGGGTCGTAGAACGCGTTCGCGTCGCCCTCGAAGAGGGAGAAGTGGGTGTGCATGCCGGAGCCCGGGTGGTGGGAGAACGGCTTGGGCATGAACGTGGCGTACGTGCCCTGGGCGGCGGCGACCTCCTTGACGACGGTCCGGAACGTCATCACGTTGTCCGCCGTCGTGAGCGCGTCCGCCGCGCGCAGGTCGATCTCGTTCTGGCCGGGGCCGTTCTCGTGGTGGCTGAACTCGACGGAGATGCCCATGCCCTCGAGGAGGCTGACGGCGTCGCGGCGGAAGTCGGCCGCGTCGGAGCCGGGCACGTTGTCGAAGTAGCCCGCGCGGTCCACGGGCACCGGCTCCCCGTCCGGGCCGGGCTGGTCCGACTGCAGGAGGTAGAACTCGATCTCCGGGTGGGTGAAGCACGTGAAGCCCCGGTCCGCGGCCCGGTCCAGCACGCGGCGCAGCACGTGCCGCGGGTCGGCGGGGGCGGGCCGGCCGTCCGGGGTGAGCACGTCGCAGAACATCCGGGAGCTCTGTCCCTGGTCGCCGCGCCAGGGCAGGATCTGGAAGGTCGAGGGATCGGGCTGCAGCAGCATGTCCGACTCCGAGATGCGGGTGTATCCGTCGATCGAGGAGCCGTCGAAGCCCAGGCCCTCCGTGAAGGCGTTCTCCACCTCGGCCGGAGACAGGGCCACCGACTTCAGCGTACCGATCACGTCCGTGAACCAGAGCCTGACGAACCTGACGTCCCGGTCCTCGATGGTGCGGAGCACGTAGTCCTGCTGTCGATCCATGCCGCCACTCTAGACGCGCCGCGTAGACTCCGGCCCATGTCTGCTCCCCAGTCCCCCCGGCAGCCTGACGACACCGCCCCCTACGGGCCGCCCGCCCCGTCCCGGTACCGGACGGTCCACCTGCAGCGGGCCAAGGACGAGGGCCGGCGCTTCGCGATGCTCACCACCTACGACGCGATGACGGCGGCCCTGTTCGACGAGGCCGGCGTCGAGGTGCTGCTCGTGGGCGACTCGGTGGGCAACACCGTGCTGGGCCATCCCACCACCCTGCCGGTCACCCTGGACCAGATGATCCTGTTCACCCAGGCCGTGGTGCGCGGTGCCGAGCGTGCCCTCGTGGTCGCGGACCTGCCCTTCGGCTCGTACGAAGCCTCCCCGCGGCAGGCCGTCGAGTCGGCCGTGCGCCTCGTGAAGGAGTCCGGCGCGCACGCCGTCAAGGTGGAGGGCGACGAGCGCTTCGCCGAGCACGTGGCCGCGATGACGGCAGCCGGCGTCGCGGTCATGGCCCACATCGGCTTCACCCCGCAGTCCGAGCACGTGCTCGGCGGCTACCGGGTGCAGGGCCGCGGCGCGGGGGCGGCCGAGCGGATGACGGCGTCGGCCCGGGCCCTCGAGGCCGCGGGGGCGTTCGCCGTCCTGATGGAGATGGTCCCCTCGGACGTCGCCGCCGCCGTCGACGCCGCGCTGCGGGTGCCCACCGTGGGCATCGGCGCGGGCCCGGGCACCACGGGCCAGGTGCTCGTGTGGCAGGACATGCTCGGCCTGCGCGAGGGACGGGTGCCCCGGTTCGTCCGTCAGTACGCCCGCCTGCACGAGGTCGTGGGCGACGCGGTCCGGGCCTATCGCGCGGACGTGCTCGACGGCGCGTTCCCGGCCCCGGAGCACGGCTTCGAGGGCTGAACCCGCCCCGTGAGACGACCGGGCCCCCGTCCGAGGGACGGGGGCCCGGCGTCGTCCGGCGCCGCGGTCAGGAAGCGTCGTCGACGGGACGGCTGTCCCAGTCGTCGTCGCGCTCGTCCCAGGCGTCGGCGGTCTCGTTGTTCGCCCGCACGCGGTCCATCGCGGCCTGGGCCTCCTCACGGGTGCCGAACGGGCCCAGCAGCTGGGACCAGTCCGACTGGGCGCCCACCTCCACCTGATGGGTGTTGACGTTGTACCAGAACTCGCTCGTCTCGGTCATGGGGGCCACAGTAGCCGGGCCGATAGGCTGGAGGACATGTCCCAGCGTCAGAACCCCGTCGCCCCGTCCAGCCACAACGGTCCCCGCCCTGCAGGCCCCACCGCGCCGGAGCCCGGGTCGCTCGCCCCCGTCGGCACGCTGACGCCCGGGGCCCCGTCCCCCGCCCCGCCCGTGCCGGCCGCGATCCCGCGCCCCGAGTACGTCGGCAAGGCCACCCCGGACGAGGGCAAGGCCTCGGACGTCTACGACGCCGCCGGCGTCGAGCGGATCCGCGCCGCCGGCCGCCTGGCCGCGCAGGCCATGGAGCACACCGCCGCCCACATCCGCCCGGGCGTCACCACGGACGAGCTGGACCGGATCGCGCACGCCTTCCTCGTGGAGCGCGGCGCCTACCCGTCCTGCCTGGGCTACCGCGGCTTCCCGCGGTCCATCTGCACCTCGATCAACGAGGTCATCTGCCACGGCATCCCGGACGGCACCGTCCTGGAGGACGGGGACATCGTCAACCTGGACATCACCGCGTACCTGGACGGCGTCCACGGGGACCACAACCGCACCTACCTGGTCGGCGACGTGGACGAGGAGTCCCGGCTGCTCGTCGAGCGCACCGAGGAGGCCCTGCGCCGCGGCATCCGCGCCGTGAAGCCCGGCCGTCAGGTCAACGTGATCGGCCGCGCCATCGAGTCCTACGCCAAGCGCTTCGGCTACGGCGTGGTGCGCGACTTCATCGGCCACGGCGTGGGCGTGGACTTCCACTCCGGCCTCGTGATCCCCCACTACGACGCGGCCCCGGCCCACGACCGCCTGCTCGTGCCCGGCATGGTGTTCACCATCGAGCCGATGCTCACCCTCGGCACGATCGAGTGGGACCAGTGGGACGACGGCTGGACCGTGGTGACCCGCGATCGCCGTCGCACCGCGCAGTTCGAGCACACGATCGTGGTCACGGACGACGGCGCGGAGATTCTCACGCTGCCGTGACTCGGCACTAAGCTGGGGGCCGTGACGACGCACACCAGCACCGCCCAGCGCTCCTCCAAATACCCCACGACGATCGGCATCGACGTCGGGGGGACCGGCATGAAGGGCGGCCTGGTCCGCCTCGGGTCGGGGCCGAAGGCGGGCACCCTGCGCGGGGACCGCTTCCGCATCCCCACGCCGCAGACGGCCATGCCCGAGCCCGTGGCGGCGACCCTGGCGGCCATCACCGCCGAGCTCGACGGGCGCGAGAAGGCGCCGAAGCCCTCCGCCCCGCTGGGCGTGTGCTTCCCCTCGATCGTCAAGGACGGGGTGTGCCTGTCCGCGAACAACATCGACCACTCGTGGATCGGCACGGACCTGCGCGGCACGTTCGAGGAGCACCTGCGCCGCCCCGTGACCGTGGTCAACGACGCCGACGCGGCCGGCCTCGCGGAGGCCCGCTACGGGGCCGGGCGGGGCGTGCGCGGCCTGGTGCACGTGATCACCCTCGGCACCGGCATCGGCGGCGCGATGATCCACGACGGCATGCTCGTCCCGAACTTCGAGGTCGGCTCCCTGGAGCTCGACGGCGTGATGGCCGAGTCACGGGCCTCTGCGAAGGCCCGGGAGCGCGATCAGCTCAGCTGGGCCGAGTACGCCGAGCGACTGCAGCGCTTCTTCTCCCACGTGGAGCGGATCTTCTCGCCCGACCTGTTCATCGTCGGCGGCGGCATCTCCAAGCGGCCGGACGACTACCTGCCGCTGCTGCGCCTGCGCACCCCGATCGTCCCGGCCCAGCTGCAGAACAACGCGGGCATCGTGGGCGCCGCCCTGGCCGCGCACGGCTCGCTCGCCGACGGCAACTGAGGGCGCAGACACCGAGGGCGGTTCCGGCTTCCCCTCCGGAACCGCCCTCGGCAGTCTTGCCGGGCCGACCGAGGTCGACCCGGGGATCACTGTAGCGCCTGGAGGCCGTGCGCACCACTGCAGCGTCGATCCCGGCCGCGCCGTCGCATCGGCCCGGGTCAGCGGGTGAACAGCCGCGGCTGCACGGCGGGACGGCCGCGGTCGTCCCCGTCACCGGCCCGGAGCTCCGCGATGGCCTCCTCGAAGTCGTCGAGGGACTCGAAGTCCCGGTAGACGGAGGCGAAGCGCAGGAAGGCCACCTGGTCGAGACGGCGCAGCGGATCGAGGATGGCCAGGCCGACGTCGTGGGCGTCCACCTCGGCGTTGCCCGTGGCACGGACCGTCTCCTCGACCTCCTGGGCGAGCATGGCCAGGTCGTCGCTCGTCACCGGCCGCCCCTGGCACGCCTTCCGGACGCCGTTGATCACCTTGGAGCGGTCGAACGGCTCCGCCACCCCGGAGCGCTTGACGACGGTCAGGGCGGTGGTCTCCATGGTGGTGAACCGCTTGCCGCAGGCCTGACACTGCCGACGCCGACGGATGGCGGAGCCGTCGTCGAGGGAGCGTGAATCCACCACGCGCGAGTCCTCATGACGGCAGAACGGGCAGTGCATCAGCTCTCTCCTCCTGGGCGGGGCACTCCCATGCTACGTCCGCTCAGCCGAGGCAGGCCGGACCCAGCAGGATCTTGAGGTCCCCGAACAGCGCCGGGTTCGGGCTCACCCGGAACTGCGGGCCCAGCTGGAACTCCTGCGTGGCACGCTGGCCCACCAGGGACAGCCGCACCTCCGAGGAGCCCTCGTGGGTGCGCAGCACGTCCGCCAGCTGGCCCATGACCTGCTCCGTGGCCTTGAACGCGGGCAGCGTGATCCGCACGGGGCCGCCGGGGCCATCCGAGAGCTCCGGGATGGTCAGCTCCATCGCGGACAGGGACACCGACCCGTCGTCACGACGCTGCACCCTGCCCTTGACGGCGACGACGAGGTCCTCGGCCAGCATCATCGCGATGGGCGCGTACACCTGGCCGAAGAACATGACGTCCATCGAGCCGCCGAGGTCCTCGATCTCGCAGCGCGCGTACGCGTTGCCCGAGGACTTGGCGATGCGGCGCTCGAGCGTGGTGATCAGGCCCGCGATGGTGACGATCGCGCCGTCGGCGGGCCCGTCGTCGTCGAGGACGCGGGTGATCTGGACGTCGGCGTGCTGGGCCAGGACGCCGTCGAGGCCCTGCAGCGGATGGTCGGACACGTACAGGCCCAGCATCTCGCGCTCGAACGCGAGCTTCTCCTTCTTGGCCCACTCCGGCAGGTCCGGGACGGCGACGCCGTCCGCGGCGTCGGAGTCGTCCTCGTCGCCGCCGCCGAGCGCGAACAGGTCGAAGGTGAACTCGCCGTGGTCCTCCTTGCGCTTCTGCGCCACGGTGGCGTCCACGGCCTCCTCGTGCACGGCCAGCAGGGCGCGGCGGGCGTAGCCGAGGGAGTCGAAGGCGCCGGCCTTGATCATGGACTCGATGGTGCGCTTGTTGCACACCACGAGCGGCACCTTCGCCAGGAAGTCGCCGAAGCCCGTGTACGAGCCCTTCTCCTCGCGCCCCTGGACCATGCCCTTGACCACGTTGGCGCCCACGTTGCGGACGGCGCCCATGCCGAAGCGGATGTCCCGGCCGACGGGGGTGAAGGTCAG
This sequence comes from Micrococcus sp. EWR3.9.1, assembly GCF_052615555.1. Taxonomy (NCBI): domain Bacteria; kingdom Bacillati; phylum Actinomycetota; class Actinomycetes; order Micrococcales; family Micrococcaceae; genus Micrococcus; species Micrococcus sp. EWR3.9.1. Next base: position 47,911 of record NZ_JBQXFD010000012.1, on the reverse strand, counting down.
GTGGGACTCGTTCACGTCCGGGGGCAGCACGGTGATGCCCATGTGGCGGCACTCGTTGAGGTACATGGCCAGCTTGTCCTTGTCGTCGCCCACCGAGGTGAGCAGCGCGGCCATGTACTCCGCCGGGTAGTGCGCCTTGAGGTAGGCCGTCCAGTAGGAGACCAGGCCGTAGGCGGCCGAGTGCGCCTTGTTGAACGCGTAGTCCGAGAAGGGCAGCAGGATGTCCCACAGGGCCTTCACCGCGGCCTCCGAGTAGCCGCGGTCCAGCATCCCCTGGTGGAACGCCTCGTACTGCTTGTCCAGCTCCGACTTCTTCTTCTTGCCCATCGCACGGCGCAGGATGTCGGCCTGGCCGAGCGAGTAGCCCGCCACCTTCTGGGCGATCGCCATGACCTGCTCCTGATACACGATCAGGCCGTAGGTGGTGTCCAGGATCTCCCGCAGCGGCTCCTCCAGCTCCGGGTGGATCGGGGTGATCTCCTGCTGCCCGTTCTTGCGCAGCGCGTAGTTGGTGTGCGAGTTCGCGCCCATGGGGCCGGGGCGGTACAGGGCGATGGTCGCCGAGATGTCCTCGAAGTTGTCCGGGCGCATCATCTTCAGCAGCGAGCGCATGGGCCCGCCGTCGAGCTGGAACACGCCGAGGGTGTCACCGCGGGCCAGCAGCTCGTAGGCCGCCGGGTCGTCCACGTCGAGGGTCTCCAGGTCCAGGTCCACGCCCTGGTTCGCCTTCACGTTCTCGAGCGCGTCCGAGATGATCGTGAGGTTGCGCAGCCCCAGGAAGTCCATCTTGATCAGGCCCAGGGACTCCGCCATCGGGTAGTCGAACTGCGTGATGACCTGGCCGTCCTGCAGGCGGCGCATGATCGGGATGACGTCGATCACCGGCACCGAGGACATGATCACGCCGGCCGCGTGCACGCCCCACTGCCGCTTCAGGCCCTCGAGGCCCTTGGCGGTCTCGAAGACCTCCTTCGCCACCGGGTCCGTGGCGATCAGCTCGCGGAAGGGCGCGGCCTCCCCGTAGCGCGGGGCCGCGGGGTCCTCGATGTCCTTGAGCGGGATGTCCTTGGCCATCACCGCCGGCGGCAGCGCCTTGGTGAGGGACTCGCCCATCGAGAAGGGCTGGTCCATCACGCGGGCCGAGTCCTTCAGGGCCTGCTTGGTCTTGATGGTGCCGTACGTGACGATCATGGTGACGCGCTCGTCGCCGTACTTGCGGGTGACGTAGTCGATCACCTCGGAGCGACGGCGGTCGTCGAAGTCGACGTCGAAGTCGGGCATGGACACGCGGTCCGGGTTGAGGAACCGCTCGAAGATCAGCCCGTGCTTGAGCGGGTCCAGGTCCGTGATGCGCAGCGCGTACGCCACCATCGATCCGGCGCCCGAGCCGCGGCCCGGGCCCACCCGGATGCCGTTCTCCTTGGCCCAGTTGATGAAGTCGGCCACGACGAGGAAGTACCCGGGGAAGCCCATCGAGATGATGACGTCCAGCTCGTAGTCCGCCTGCTTGCGCACGTGGTCCGGCACGCCGTCCGGGTAGCGGTAGGCCAGACCGGAGGCGACCTCCTTGATGAGCCAGCTGGTCTCGTCCTCGCCCTCCGGCGTGGGGAAGACCGGCATGTAGTTGGCCTTCGTGTCGAACTCGACCTCGCACCGCTCGGCGATGAGCAGCGTGTTGTCGCAGGCCTCGGGCAGCTCCGCGAAGAGCTCGCGCATCTGCCGCGGGGACTTCAGGTAGTACTCGGTGCCGGAGAACGCGAAGCGGGAGCCGCCCTGGTCGTAGCTGGGCTCGTTGAGCTTCGAGCCCGACTGCAGGGCCAGCAGCGCCTCGTGCGCCTTGGCGTCGTGCTCGTGGGTGTAGTGCAGGTCGTTCGTGGCCACGAACGGCAGGCCCAGGTCCTTGGCGAGCCGGCGCAGGTCCGTCATCACCCGGCGCTCGATGTCGAGGCCGTGGTGCATGATCTCGCAGTAGTAGTTGTCCTTGCCGAAGATGTCCCGGAAGTCCGAGGCCGCCTGCATCGCCTCCCGGTACTGGCCCAGGCGCAGGCGCGTCTGCACCTCGCCGGAGGGGCAGCCCGTGGTGGCGATCAGGCCCTTCGAGTACTGGCTCAGCAGCTCCCGGTCCAGCCGCGGCCACTTGGCGTACACCGAGTCCAGCGAGGCGATCGAGCCCATCCGGAACAGGTTGTGCATCCCCTCGGTGGTCTCGCTCAGCAGCGTCATGTGCGTGTACGCACCGCCGCCGGACACGTCGTCCCCCCGCTGGTGGGGCTCGCCCCAGCGGGTCTTCTCCTTGTCCGTGCGGTGCTGCTGCCCGGGGGCCACGTAGGCCTCGAGCCCGATGATCGGCTTGACGCCCGCCGCCGTCGCCTTGGACCAGAAGTCGTAGGCGCCGAAGAGGTAGCCGTGGTCCGTGATGGCCAGCGAGTCCATGCCCAGCCGCTGGGCCTCGGCGAACAGGTCGTCCAGCTTCGCGGCGCCGTCGAGCATGGAGTACTCGGTGTGCGTGTGCAGGTGGACGAAGCCGCCGTCCTTCACGGCGTCGGGGCGGGCGTCGGCGGACACGGTCATGCGGGGTGGGCCTTTCGACGGGGAGGACGGCAGGGCCGCACCAGCCTACTCGTGGTGCCCGGGCGGCGGGGCCGGACCGGGACGGGGGTCACATCGACGGTGCAGGCTCAGTCCTCGTCGCCGCGCAGCGCCGCCAGGGCGTGGGCGAGGTCGTCCGGATACGGGGAGGTGATCGTCACCGGCTCCCCCGTGACCGGGTGCGGGAACGCCAGGCGGTGGGCGTGCAGCCACTGGCGGGTCAGCCCGAGCTCGGCCGCCAGGCGCGGATCCGCCCCGTACGTGAGGTCGCCGACGCACGGGTGGCGCAGCGCCGAGGTGTGCACGCGGATCTGGTGGGTGCGCCCGGTCTCCAGGTGGACCTCGAGCAGGGTGGCCCGGCCGAACACCTCGAGCGTCTCGTAGTGGGTCACGGACGGCCGGCCGTCCTCGAGCACCGCGAACTTCCAGTGGTGGCCGGGATGCCGCCCGATGGGCGCGTCCACGGTGCCGCTCAGCGGGTCCGGGATGCCCTGGACCACGGCGTGGTAGACCTTCTCCGGCACGCGCTCGCGGAACTGGTCCTTCATGGCCGTGTAGGCGCGCTCGGTCTTGGCCACGACCATGACCCCGGTGGTGCCGACGTCGAGCCGGTGCACGATCCCCTGGCGCTCAGGGGCGCCCGAGGTGGTGATGTCGTAGCCGAGGGCGGCCAGGGCGCCCACCACGGTGGGCCCGACCCAGCCCGGCGAGGGGTGCGCGGCCACGCCGGTGGGCTTGTCCACGGCCACCAGGTCCTCGTCCTCGTACAGGATGCTCAGCGCGTCCACGCGCTCTGCCCTCACTTCCAGGGGGTCGGGGTCGTCGGGGACGTCGACGGCGAGGGTCTCCCCCACCACGGCCTTCGCGGACTTGGCCAGGACGCGGTCCCGGCGGCCGGAGCGCGACTCGGCCCGCACCAGGCCCCGGGAGAACCAGTCCGCCAGCAGCGAGCGGGAGACGCCGAACGCGTCGGCGAGCACCGCGTCGACCCTCCGGCCCGCCTCGGCCTCGGTGACCTCGAGCCGCTCGGTCAGTCCCGGTCTCATGCCCATGTCCTCACGCCTCCCGTGTGCCGTCCAGGCGGCGGCCGGTCATCACGAGCAGGGCGACGCCGATGACGGAGCAGACGATGAACGAGTCCGCCACGTTGAAGATCGCGAAGTGCGGCACGGAGATCATGTCGACCACGTGGCCGCGCCCGAACGCCGGGGGCCGGAACAGCCGGTCCGTGAGGTTGCCGAGCACGCCGCCGGCGAGCCCGCCCAGCGCCAGGGCCCACGGCGTCGAGCGCACGCGGGCGATCCCGACGAGGGCGGCGACCGCCACCACGGCTTGGATGATGGTGAACACCCAGGTGTGGTCCTCGCCGATGGAGAAGGCCGCGCCCGGGTTCAGGATGTAGTGCCAGCGCAGCACCCCGGGGATCACCGCGACGGAGTCCCCCAGCTGCATCGTGCTCTCGACCGCGTACTTGGTCAGCTGGTCGAGGGCGTAGGCCAGCACCGCCACGATGAGGGCGGTGAGCACGGCTCGCCGGCCCGCGCGAGGGGATCGCGGGGCCGGCGCGGCGTCGACGGCACGACTCACGCCGTGGGCGTGGGGGGCTCGACGCGCTTCTGGGCGCGGATCTCCCGCAGCTGGCCCTCGATGTAGGAGGTGAGGCGGCTGCGGTAGTCGGTCTCGAAGCTGCGCAGCTGTTCGACCTCGCCCTCCAGGCCGGCCTTCTCCACGGCCAGGGCCTCGAGGGTGCGGGCCTTCTGCTCCTCGGCGTCGCTGACGAGCCGGGCCGCGGTGGCCTCGGCCTCGGCGACGAGCTCGGTGCTGCGCTGCTCGCCCGCGGCGACGTGCTCGTCATGCAGCCGCTGGGCCATGGCCAGGACGCCGGCGGCGGAGGTCGCGGCCGCGTCGGCGGACTCGGGGGCGGCGGCCGGGGCCGACTCCTCGGCGGAGGCCGGGGTCGCGGCGGCCTCCGGGGTGTCCGCAGCGGGGCCGGCGGCCGGGGCGGGGCCGGCGGCCGGGGCGGCGCCGCCGGCGCGCAGCTCCGCGTTCTCGGACTCGAGCTGCTCGTTGAGGGCGATCAGGCGCTTGAACTCCGCCACGATCTCGTCGAGGAAGTCATCCACCTCGGTCTGGTCGTAGCCCTCGCGGAACTTCGTGGGCTGGAACTGCTTGTTGACCACGTCTTCCCAGGACAGCGCCATGGAACCGTCTCGCTCTCTGCTCGGTGCTCGGGGACGGCCGGGCGGCCCGGCGCGTCGGCGGTCGGCGCGCCGGTGAGGGGCGGCGCCGATCCTGCCGCGAAGACTACCACCGGGGCCGACAGCCGCCCCGGGCCGCGGGTCAGGCCACGCCGGCCAGGCTCAGCACCAGGACCCGCAGCAGGACGACGCCGAGGAACACGATGAGGAAGGCCACGTCCAGGCCGATGCCGCCCAGGTTCACCGGCGGCACGGCACGACGCACGGGGCGCAGCAACGGATCGGTGGCCCCGTACACGCCGCTGGCCAGCATGAGGGCCGCCCCGGTGGGGCGCCAGTGGCGGACGAACGACTGCGTGACGTCCAGGACGATCCGCACGGTCAGCGCCGCGAGCACCACCGTCAGGGCGATGTAGGCGAGGGCGAGGAGCAGCTGCATGGGCGCCTCAGTCGCCGTCGAACGGGGAGTCGGCCGCGCCGGACTCGCCCTGCTCGGCGCCGACGACGTCCACGGTGGCCGGGGTCAGCAGGAACACCTTGCTGGTGATGCGGGAGATCGAGCCGTGCAGGCCGAAGACGAGGCCGGCCGCGAAGTCCACGAGGCGCTTGGCCTCGTTCTCACCGAGGTCGGTCACGTTCATGATCACGGGGACGCCGGAGCGGAAGGCCTCGCCGATCGCCTTCGCGTCGTTGTAGGAGCGGGGGTGGACGGTGGAGAGGGTGTGCACGGAGGCTCCTTCGGCAGACGACGCTGCGGCTCGCTTGATGGGGGTCACCGGGGCCCGGTAGCCCGGGTCGACCGGCTCGGGACGCGCCGGACGCCGGGGTTCGACGGGATCGGCCGCGGTGGAGCCGGACGGGGTCACGGGCTCCGGCCGCTCGGCCGGCTCGGGATCGCGGACCGCAGCCGGGCGGACGGCCTCCATGTGGGGGTCGGTGTCCGGCTCCGCGGGGCGGCGCGCCTCGACGACCTCGTGTCGGGGCGCGGTCTCCCGCTCGGCCGCACGCGGCTGCTCGTCGTACTCGTCGCCGTCGGCCAGGCCGAGGTAGATCATCGTCTTCTTCAGGGCACCAGCCATGAGTCTTCCTTCACCACGTCCTCCGGCCCCGGGGGCCGCCGTCGTTCGTCGTCGGTGCGCGTGCGTCCGCACGGTCCTGTCGCGTCCCGCCGGGACGCGCGGGGTCAACGTTAGCCCACCGCGTCCCGGGCCCCCAGAACGTCGGAGCCGATGCGCACCTGTGTCGCCCCGGCGCGCACGGCCGCCTCGAGGTCCGCGCTCATCCCCATGGACAGTGCGGTGGCCTCCGGATGCGTCTGCCGCAGGCGCGCGCCGAGTGCGGCAAGGCGGCGGAACGCGTGCTCCGGGTCCAGGCCGCGCGGTGCCACGCACATCAGCCCGCCCAGCCGCAGGCCCGGCAGGCCTGCGATGACGTCCGCGAGGGCGGGGACGTCCTCGGGGCGGGCGCCGCCGCGCGGGCCGATCCCCTCGGGACGGTCCTCGTCGGCGCGGTCGTCGACATCCACCTGCACGAGGCACTCCAGGTCGGGGATCGCGGCCTCGGGCTCGCGCTCGCGCCGCAGCACGAGCGCCCGCGAGAGCGCCTCGGCCAGTTCGGGTCGGTCCACCGACTCCACCACGGACGCGTAGCGCACCACGTACTTGGCCTTGTTGGTCTGCAGCTGGCCCACGAAGTGCCAGCGCGGGGCGTCCGCCCCCAGAGCCGCGGCGACGGCCTCGGCCTTGGGCCGGGCCTCCTGGTCGCGGTTCTCCCCCACGTCGGTCACGCCGAGCGCGGCGAGGCGCACGACGTCCTCGGCGGGGTGGGTCTTGGTCACGACGACGAGCGCGGGCTCCGCCTCGCGCCCGGCGTCCCGCGCGGCGTCGGCGATGCGGGCGTGCACCGCGGCGAGCGCGTCGGCGATCTCCCGGGCGCGGGGGTCCGTCGGGGTCGGCCCGGCGGTGGCGGGGGCGGTCATGCGTCTCCTCTCGGGACGGTGGCGTCGGGGTCGGCGCGCCAGACGAGGCCGGCGAACCGGCCCTCACCGGGCGCCCGACGGTGTGAGAACAGGCGCTCGTCCTCCCGCGTGCACACGTCGATCGTCGCGGTGGCCACCCCGCGGGCACGGAGGACCTCCGCGGCGCCGGCGGGCAGGTCGAGGGCGGGGGTGCCCCAGGACGTGGTGGCCGCGGTCGCCGGGAGGCAGGCGGCGGCGTCGTCGCGCATGGCCGCGGGCACCTCATAGCAGCGGCCGCACACGCCGGGGCCGATCCAGGCGCGCAGGCCGGGACCGGTCCGGTCGGCCTCCGGCCGCAGGGAGAGCAGCCGATCGACGGTCGCCTCCAGGACGCCGTCCAGCAGCCCGCGCCGCCCGGCGTGGGCCACGGCGGTCGCGCCGGTCGTCTCGTCGACGACGACCACGGGGAGGCAGTCGGCCACCATGACGGCCAGCGGCCGTGACCCGTCGCGGCTCACGGCGGCGTCGGCCACGGGGGCCGAGGCACCGCCGCGCCCGGGCCCGTCCGCCCACACGACGTCGGCCGAGTGCACCTGGTCCAGATAGAGCGTGGCGCCCTCGGGGACCCCCATCACGCGCTCCAGGGCGCGACGGGCGGCGCTGACGCGAGCGAGCCCCTCGGCCTCGTCCGGCGGGACCACGTGCAGCGCGAGGTTGCCGGCGGCCACGGAGGTCCAGGCGACGTGCACGGCGCCCGTCGCGGTGCGGACGGTCTCGCGGTGCACGAAGGGGCCGGCGGGGACCCGTGCGGTCCCGGCCGGCCCCTCCGCGGCCGTCACTTGAGGAAGTCCGGGACGTCCAGGTCCGAGGACCCGGCGCCGAGGTCCGGCTCCACCACGGTGGGCAGGTCCTGCTGGCGGCGCGGCTGCTGCTCCTGCGGGGCCAGCGGCACGGTGCCGCGCACGGCGGGGCGCTCGGCCTGCTGCGGCTGGGCCGGGGCGGCCGGCTGCGGCTGGGCGGGGACGGGCTGCGGCGCGGGGGCCGCGGCCCGCTGCGGGGCCGCCTGCTGCTGCGCGGCCTGCGGGGCGGCCGGGGCGGAGGTGACGTCCACCTTGTCGAAGCCCGCGGCGATCACGGTCACGCGCACCTCGTCGCCGAGGGCGTCGTCGATGACCGCGCCGAAGATGATGTTGGCCTCCGGGTGGGCGACCTCCTGGACCAGTCGCGCGGCCTCGTTGATCTCGAAGAGGCCGAGGTCGGAGCCGCCCTGGATGGAGAGCAGCACACCGTACGCGCCGTCGATGGAGGCCTCGAGCAGCGGCGAGGCGATCGCCAGCTCGGCCGCCTTGACGGCGCGGTCCTCGCCCTGCGCGTGGCCGATGCCCATGAGCGCGGAGCCCGCGCCCTGCATCACGGACTTCACGTCCGCGAAGTCGAGGTTGATCAGGCCCGGGGTGGTGATCAGGTCGGTGATGCCCTGGACGCCGGAGAGGAGCACCTGGTCCGCCTGACGGAAGGCGTCCATGACCGAGACGTTGCGGTCCGAGATGGACAGCAGGCGGTCGTTCGGGATCACGATGAGGGTGTCGACCTCGTCCCGCAGGGCGTCGATGCCCGCCTCGGCGGAGCCGGCGCGACGGCGGCCCTCGAACGTGAACGGACGGGTCACGACGCCGATGGTCAGGGCGCCGAGCGAGCGCGCGATGCGGGCCACGACGGGCGCTCCGCCGGTGCCGGTGCCGCCGCCCTCGCCCGCGGTCACGAACACCATGTCCGCGCCCCGCAGGACCTCCTCGATCTCCTCCGCGTGGTCCTCGGCGGCCTGGCGGCCGACCTCGGGGTTCGCACCCGCGCCGAGTCCACGGGTGAGCTCGCGGCCCACGTCCAGCTTCACGTCCGCGTCCGACATCAGCAGCGCCTGGGCGTCCGTGTTGATGGCGATGAACTCCACGCCGCGGAGCCCCACCTCGATCATGCGGTTCACGGCGTTCACGCCGCCGCCGCCGATGCCGACGACCTTGATGACGGCCAGGTAGTTCTGGGGTGCAGCCACGGTGTTGGTTCCCTTTGTTCGAGATCTCGAGAGGTCAGCGCGAGGCACATCGCCCCGGTGATCGGCGGCCACCCGGGGTGGACACCTTCAAGCACAGCGTGAAGCGAGCCTCGCGCGCGTTCGGATCCACCGTACTGGGAGGCCCGCGTCACGCGCAAAAGAAAACGGCGTGTCCACGCGGAAAAGACGCCCTCAACATCAACTTTCACGTGAGACTCGAAGGACGAGCCTCCGCAGTGATGGCACCCCGACTCGCATGAGGCCCCGCGCCCCGACCTTCACCTTCACGTTCTACTGGAGACTCCTGTGGCCCCGGTTCAGCGCGTGATCGGCCGCGTGGGCACGGAGACGTCGATCTCGGCGACGCCGCCCGCCGCGGACCCGTGCCGCTCGTCCGCCAGGAACGCCTCGGCCACGGACCCCTTGAGGCCGGCGTCCTGCGCGTCGCCCCAGACCAGGGTCACCCCACCCTCGAGCGCCAGACGGACCTGGCCCGGGCCCCGGGAGTCGGCCGTCTCGACACGATCCGCCACGGCCTCCGGCAGGGCGGCCAGCACCTCGGCCACCTCGGCGCGCTCCTCCTGCGCCCGCTGCGCCAGCTCCTCCGAGAACGCGGGGAGGTCCTCGCCCTCGAGCCGTTCCTCCGGCACTCCCGTCAGGACGGTGCCGTCTGCGAGCAGCAGCTGCACACCGTCGTCGCCATCCCGCCGGGCCCGCGTCTCATGCTCCCGGACCACGACCTCCAGGCCGGTGGGCAGGCGGGGAACGGTCTGGACCTCGGCCACTCCGGGCAGACCACCGACCAGCTCGCCCACACAGCCGGCGCCGACGCGGGACAGCGGCACGCCGTACACGGGCTCCAGGCGCTCCTGGACCTCGGCGGCGGAGACATGGCGGGTGCCGGTGACCTCGACGCGGTCCACCGCGAGCACGGGCGAGAAGAACACGACCCAGCCCAGGGCGGTCAGCACCGCGAGGACCGCGGCCGCCACACCCCAGCGCGTGGCGCGGCGCCGGCGCGCGGTGCGGCCCGGGAATCGGACCACGGTGGAGGCGTCGGCCCCGGCTGGTGCGACCGGCGGCGTCCCGCGGCCGAGCCTCACGGGTGGGCGACGCCGGGCGCCGCGTCCCGACCGAGCTCGGCCAGCAGGTCCGGGCCCAGGGCGGTGACGTCCCCCGCGCCCATCGTCAGGACGACGTCGCCGGCCGTGGCGCCCGCCGCGAGCGAGCGCACCGCCTCGGCGCGGTCCTCGGCGACGACACGGTCCTCGGCGGCGCCCGTGGTGAGGCGGGAGGCGATGAGGGACGAGTCGACGCCGGGCATCGGCTCCTCCCGAGCCGCGTACACGGGCAGCACGCGCACCGCGTCCGCCCCGGAGAGGGCGGCGGCGAACTCGGCGGCGAAGTCCCGGGTGCGGGAGAACAGGTGGGGCTGGAACAGGACGTGCACGCGGGCGTCGCCGGCCACGGCACGGCCGGCGGAGACCGCGGCGGCCACCTCCGTGGGATGGTGCGCGTAGTCGTCGAAGACCCGCACGCCGCGCGCGGCGCCGCGGAACTCGAAGCGGCGGGCCGTGCCCCGGAAGGCCTCCACGCCCCGCACGGCGGCCTCGAAGGCCATGCCCGCCCGGACGGCGGCCAGGACCACAGCGGCGGCGTTCAGCGCGTTGTGCCGGCCGGGCACCTGCAGATGCAGGGTGCGCTCCGGGCCGCCCGCCATCCGGAACGTGGCGCGCTGGCCCACTCCGGTCTCGCCCGGCTCCACCGCGAGGTCGGTGACCAGCAGGTCCGGCGCCACGCCGTCACGGGGCGCCGAGCCGTAGGTCACGACGTCGGCGGCCGCGTGCTCCCGTGCCCAGGCGGCCAGGTCCGCCGCGCCGGCGTCGTCGAGGCAGGCCACGAGGACCCCGCCCTGGGCGGCGGCCGGCAGCCCGCCCGCGAAGTCCCGGAAGACCTGGTGCACCGCCTCCTCGGTCCCGTAGTGGTCCAGGTGGTCGGCCTCCACGGTCGTGACGATCCCGATCGTGCTCGGGTAGTTCACCAGGGTGCCGTCGGACTCGTCGGCCTCCGCGATGAACCACTCGCCCCGGCCCGCCCGGGCGTTGGTGCCGAGCCCGGCGACGGCGGCGCCGACCGCGAACGTGGGGTCCCAGCCGGCGTCGGAGAAGGCCATGGCGGCCATGGAGGACGTGGTGGTCTTCCCGTGCGTGCCGGCGACGGCCAGCACCCGGTGGCCGCGCATGGCCAGGGCGAGGCCCTCGGAACGGTGCAGCACGCGCAGTCCGCGCGCCACGGCGGCGTCGTGCTCCGGGTTGCCCGGCCCGGCGATCGAGGAGGCGATCACCGTGGTGACGTCCCGGCCGAGATGCGCGGCATCGTAGCCGACCGTGATCCGGGCACCGCCCGCGGCGAGCTCGCGCATCACGGGCAGGTCCTTCGCGTCGGAGCCGGACACCGCGACGCCCTGCTCCTGGAGGATGCGGGCGACCCCCGACACGCCGACGCCGCCGATCCCCAGCAGGTGCACGCGGCCCAGGTCGGCGAAGCGGCCCTCGGCCGCGGGACGGGTGCTCTCGTCTCGGCTCATCGCCGGGCTCCTTCCTGGGCGGCCGAGCGCACGAGGCCGGCCATGGTGACGTCCGCGTCCCGGACGCCGAAGCGGGCGGCCGCCTCCCCCATGCGCGCGAGACGCTCAGGGTCGGTCGCCAGCGGGATCAGCTGACGCTGCACCCACGCGCGCCCGAAGGCGTCGTCGCGGACGAGCAGCGCGCCCTCCGCCTCCACCACGGGGCGGGCGTTGAGCGCCTGCTCGCCGTTGCCGATGGGCAGGGGGACGTAGACGGCGGGCAGGCCGACCGCGGACACCTCGCAGACCGTGCCGGCGCCCGAGCGGGCGACGATCAGGTCGGCGGCGGCGTAGGCCTGCTCCATGCCCGCCAGGTACTCCCGCTGGACGTAGCCGTCCCGGACCAGCAGGCCGCCGTCGTCCTCGGTGAGGGCCTTGTCCCGACCGGTCAGGTGGAACACCTGCAGACCGGCGTCCAGGAGGTCGCCCAGCGCGGCGCGCACGGTGCGGTTCACGGCCAGCGCACCCGAGCTGCCGCCGGTCACCACGACGGTGGTCCGGTCCGGGTCGAGGCCGAGGGCCTCACGGGCGGCACGGCGGGCGGCCGCCCGGTCCAGGCCGGAGATCTCGGGGCGCATCGGCATGCCCACCCAGCGGGCGCCGCGGAGGCGGGTGTCCGGCAGGGCGGTGCCGACGTGCGCGGCCCGCAGGGCGCCGATGCGGTTGGCCAGGCCGGGGCGGGCGTTGGCCTCGTGGACCACCACGGGCACACCGGCCCGGAACGCGGCGAGGTACACGGGCGTGGCGACGTAGCCGCCCACGCCCACGACGACGTCGGCGCGCCGGTCCCGCAGGATCCGGGCCGCCGTGGCGACCGCGGCGCGCAAGCGGGCCGGGAAGCGGACGACGTCCATCGACGGGCGGCGCGGCATCGGGACCCGGTCGATCAGGTCGAGCTCGTAGCCCGCCTCGGGGACGAGACGCGTCTCCATGCCGGAGGCGGTGCCGACCATGGTGCACTCGACGGGGCCGCCGCCGTCGTCCTCCAGGGCGCGGGCGATCGCGAGCATCGGGGAGATGTGGCCGGCGGTGCCGCCGCCGGCCAGCACCACCCGCAGGGGTCCGGAGGGATGAGAGGTCTGCGTCATCGGGGCTCCTGGAGGGCGGGGGTGGGGATCACGGGGAGGGGGTCGGTGTCCGGCTCGTCCGCCTGCGGGCGGGCGTCCGGCTGCGCGGCACGGCGGCGCTCGTGACGGGCGAAGGCCAGCACGATGCCGACCGCGCTCAAGGACAGGGTGAGCGCGGAACCACCATAGGAGATGAAGGGCAGGGGGACGCCCACCACGGGGATGATCCCGGAGACCATCGCGATGTTGACGGCCGCCTGGCCCACCAGCCAGGCCAGGATCCCCCACGTGGACAGGCGGATGAACGTGGACGTGGTCCCGGCGGCGACGCGGTAGATGCCGATCGCCAGGCCGAGGTAGGCCAGCAGCACCACCAGCGTGCCCACGAGCCCGAGCTCTTCGCCGAGGATGGTGAAGATGAAGTCGTTCTCGGCCTCCGGGATGTAGCTCCACTTCTGGCGGGACTGGCCGAGGCCCGCGCCCCACCAGCCGCCCGAGGCCAGGGCGTACATCCCGTGCGCCGGCTGGAAGCAGGGGTCGGTGGCGTCGGAGCAGTCCCCCATCCAGGCCTGCACCCGGACCATGCGGTGCGGGGCGAGGAGGGTCAGGGCCAGGATGCCCAGCATGCTCAGCGCCAGGAAGGTGAGGAAGACCCCCCAGTGGGTGCCGGCCACGTACAGCACCGTGGCCAGCACGATCGCGAGGATGATCGCGGTCCCGAGGTCGCTGCCCGCCATCACCAGGATCAGCAGCAGCAGGCCGCCGGGCAGCACCGGGATCAGCGCGTGCCGCACCTGGGTGACGAGGCGGTGCTTGCGCTCCAGGACCGCCGCCGCCCACAGGGCCAGGGCGAGCTTGGCGGCCTCGGAGGGCTGCATCCGGAACCCGCCGATGCCCAGCCAGTTGCGATTGCCGCCCACGGTGACGCCGAGCGGGGAGAACGCGACCAGCGCGAGCAGGATCACGGCCACGCCGAACGCCGGCCAGGCGAGCGCCTTGAAGACGCGCACCGGCAGGCGCGAGAACACGAGCAGGGCCGCCACGCCCGCCACCGCCCAGGCGCTCTGGCGCAGGAACAGGGCGTACGAGCCGCCGCCGGTGCCGATCGCCTCGACGGAGGACGAGGAGAGCACCATCACGAGCCCCAGCACGGTGAGCAGGGCGGTGCAGCCGCTGATGAGCAGGACCGACAGGTCGAGGGCGCGGCGACCCTCCAGGACCCGCCACATCCGGTGCAGGAGACGCTCCCGGTGCTCGGGGGCGTCGTCGTCCGCGCGGGGGCGGACCGGGCGGAGCTCGATCGGGGACATGGCCCTCCTCACGGGGGAAGCGAGACGGTCGGGTGGGCGGCGGGTCAGTCGGTGTCGGGGGCGGCGTCGTCGTGCACGTCCCAGCCGTGCTCGCGCATCAGCCCGGCGACGGCCTCGATGAATGCGTCGCCGCGGGCCGCGTAGGAGCGGAACTGGTCCATCGACGCCGCGGCGGGCGCCATGAGCACGGTGTCGCCGGGGCGGGCCAGGCCGTCGGCCACGCGCACCGCCTCGGTCATCACGGCCGCGCCGTCGGCGGGGCCGGTGCCGTCGGCCGCGGCGAGGGGGGCGTGGACGGGGACGTCCGGGGCGTGCGCGGCCAGGGCCGCGCGCAGGGCCGAGGTGTCCCTGCCCAGGAGCACCACCGCCCGGAGCCGGTGGGCGTGCGCGGCCACCAGCTCGTGATAGGTCACGCCCTTGGGCAGGCCGCCGGCCAGCCACACCACGGAGCTGAACGCCGCCAGCGACGCGTCTGCGGCGTGCGGGTTCGTCGCCTTGGAGTCGTTGACCCACATGATGTCGCGGGAGGTGGCCACGAGCTGGATGCGGTGCTCCCCGCGGTCGTAGGAGCGCAGGCCCTCGGCCACGGCCGCGGGGCTCACCCCGACGGCCCGGGTCAGCGCCGCCGCGGCGGCCGCGTTGGCCATGGTGTGGCGCGGCGCCACCGGGCCCAGGTCGGCGCGCTCGGCCAGGGCGATCGCCTCGTGGCGCCGGTTGTCCAGGAACGCACGGTCCACGAGGATCCCGTCCACGACGCCGATGTCGGACAGGCCCGGGGTGTCCGTGGTGAAGCCGATCGCGCGGCAGCCCTCCTGGACGTCCGCGCGCTCCACGAGGGTGCGGGTCAGCGGGTCCTGCTCGTTGAACACGCAGGCCACCCGCGTGTTCGCGTACACCTTGCCCTTGGCGGCGGCGTACTCCTCCATCGAGCCGTGCCAGTCCACGTGGTCCTCGGCCAGGTTCAGCACCGCCGATGACGCCGGGGCCAGGCCGTGCGTCCAGTGCAGCTGGAAGCTGGAGAGCTCGAGGGCGAGCACGTCGAAGCCCTCCGGGTCGCGGATCGCGTCGAGCACGGGGGTGCCGACGTTGCCGCAGGCCACCGCCCGACGGCCGTCCGCCCGCAGGATGGCCTCGACCATCGTCACGGTCGTCGTCTTGCCGTTCGTGCCTGTCAGGCACACCCAGTCGGCGGTCTTCCGGCCGGCGCGCTCGCGCAGCCGCCAGGCCAGTTCGACGTCGGACCAGATCGGCAGGCCCGCCGCATGGGCGGCCATCAGCAGCGGCTGGTCCGGCCGCCAGCCCGGGGAGGTCACGACGAGGTCCGCGGCGGCGCCGTCGACTTCGGGCAGCACCTGCGTGGCCGCCCGGTCGAGCAGGACCTCGCGGACCCCCACGATCCGCAGGGTCTCCGCACGCGCCCGGTTCTCGGGGCCGTCATCGCCGTCCACCACCACGACGGCGGCGCCCAGCTCGGCCAGGGTGTCGGCCACGGAGAAGCCGGTGACGCCCAGGCCCGTGACGACGACGCGCAGGCCGGCCCACCCCGGGGCGTCCCAGGACGTGAGGTCGGCGGTGCGGGCGGTGTCGGCGCGAGGCCGGCGCACCGGTGCGAGCGCGGCGTCGGACGCGGGGCCGGTCACGGGGTCACCCCCGCGAGGCCGCCCTGGCGGATGAGCCAGTCGCCGTAGAAGATCGCGAGCCCCACGGTGACGCACATCAGGGACAGCAGCCAGAAGCGGACCACGACGGTCACCTCGGCCCAGCCCTTGAGCTCGAAGTGGTGCTGCAGCGGCGCCATCAGGAACACGCGCTTGCCGCCGGAGACCTTGAACCAGCCCACCTGGATGATGACGGAGAGCGTGATCGCGACCATGAGGCCGGCCAGCACGGCCACCAGGATCTCGGTGCGCGTGAAGATCGCGAAGCCGGCCAGGGCGCCGCCCAGGCCCATGGAGCCGGTGTCCCCCATGAAGATCTTGGCCGGCGAGGTGTTCCACCAGAGGAAGCCCAGCAGGCTGCCCGTGAGGATCGCCGCGAGCAGGGCCAGGTCCATGGGGTCGCGGACCTCGTAGCAGCCGCGGGTGCCCTCGAGCGCGCAGGACTGGCTCGACTGGAAGAGCGATATCAGGACGTAGGCGCCCGTGATCATGGCGGTGGCACCCGTGGCGAGCCCGTCGAGGCCGTCCGTGAGGTTCACGGCGTTCGTGGTGGCGGTGGTGATGAGGTTCGACCAGATCACGAACAGGATGACGCCGATCGCGGGTCCGGCGAAGGCCAGGTCGAGCCACGGGATGTCCCGGGCGAAGGAGATCGCCGTCGAGGCGGGGGTCAGGCCCCGCTCGTCCGGGAAGTTCAGGGCGAGGACGGCGAAGGCGGTGCCGATCAGGGCCTGGAGGATGATCTTGCCGCGCGGCGTCAGGCCGAGCGAGCGCTGCTTCGTGATCTTCGTGAAGTCGTCCACGAAACCGACGAAGGCCATGCCCACGGTGAGCAGCAGCAGGATCAGGCCGGAGGCCGTGGGCCCGCCGAAGTCGACGCCGAGCACCGCGAGCAGCCCGTGGGTGATCAGGTACGCCAGCACCATGGAGCCGATGATGACCGCGCCGCCCATCGTGGGCGTGCCGCGCTTGGTCTTGTGGGTGGTCGGGCCGTCGTCGCGGACGAACTGGCCGTATCCGCGCTTGACGAGGAACCTGATGAACAGCGGGGTGCCGACGGCCGAGAGGACCAGGCCGAGCACGCCGCCGATGAGCAGTCCGATCACGGTCGGGACTCCTTCGGGGAGGCGGAGGGGGCGGCGACGGCGTCGGCCGTGGCGAGGCGCTCGCCGAGGGCCGCGAGCCCGACGCCGTTGGAGGACTTGACGAGGACGAGGTCGCCGGGGCGCAGGTGCTCGGCGAGGAACGCCTCGGCCTGCGCGGCGTCGTCGACGAAGTGCGCCTCCTCGCCCCAGCTGCCCTCGTTGAGGGCGCCGATGTAGAGCGGCCGGGCTCCGGCGCCCACCACCAGCAGCTGGGCGATGTTCAGGCGCACCACGGACTCGCCCACGAGGGTGTGCTCACGGACGCGGGCATCGCCGAGCTCGAGCATCTCCCCCAGGACGGCCCAGGTGCGGCGGCCGCTGGAGCGGCCGAGGGTGGCCAGCGTCCGCAGCGCGGCGCGCATGGACTCGGGGTTGGCGTTGTACGCGTCGTTGATGATCGTGACGCCGTCCGCGCGGTCGGTGCGCTCCATCCGGAAGCGGCTGGCGGGCCCGAGCCCGTCGAGACCACGGGCGATCTCGGCCGGGTCCATGCCGGCGGCGTGGGCGGCCGCGGCGGCGGCCAGCACGTTGTGCACGTGGTGCAGGCCGGTCAGTCCGGAGGCGACCGGATGCCGCACGGCGGCCTCATCCGTCCCGACCTGCAGGTCGAAGACGGGGCGCTCCTGGTCGTCGGCTCGCACGTCCCGTGCGGCGACGAGTCCCGACGCGCGGCCGGCGGCCACGTCCTCGGCCGCGCGGGCGACGCCCCGCTCGTCCGCGGTGAACCAGGTGATCGGGGCGGCGGTCCGTGCCGCCATGCCGGCGACACGCTCGTCGTCGAGGTTGAGGACGGCGACGCCCTCGGGGCCGAGGGCCTCCACGAGCTCGCCCTTGGTGCGCGCGATGTTCGCCACGCCGCCGAAGCTGCCCGCATGGGCGGTGCCCACCATGAGCACGACGCCGATGTCCGGGCGCACGATGTCGCAGAGGTACGCGATGTTGCCGACGTGGTCCGCGCCCATCTCGACCACGAGGAAGCGCGTGTCCAGCTCCGCCCGGAACACCGTGAGCGGCACGCCGACCTCGCCGTTGTACGAGCCGACCGGTGCGACGGTGGGGCCCTGGGTGGCCAGCAGGGCAGCGAGCAGGTCCTTGGTGGTGGTCTTGCCGGCCGAGCCGGTGATGCCGATGACGGTGGTCGGGGAGTGCCCCCGGACGCGGCGCACGACCTCCCGGGCGAGCGCGCCCATCGCGAGCACGGCGTCCTCCACGATGATCGCCGGGTGCGCGGCGCCGTCGGGGGCGTGCGTGACGTGCTCGGCGAGCACAGCGGCGGCGCCGGCACCCAGCGCGGCGTCGATGAAGTCGTGGCCGTCGGCGCGCTCCCCCGGCTTCGCCACGTAGAGCGTGCCCTCGGCGGTGACCTCCCGCGAGTCGGGGGTGACGTGCACCAGCACGGCGGCGGGGTCGAGGGTGGCCGAGAGCGTGCCGGACACGGCCTCGGCGATCTGGGCTGCGGTGAGAGCGATCATGACTCGATGACCTTACCCTCGCGGGCGGGGCCGGAGCCCGAGGCGGAGGCCGCCGCGACACGGGCGGCCAGGGCCTCGCGCAGGGCCACCCGATCGTCCAGCGGGACGAGCTCGCCGTCGTAGTCCATCGTGGTCTCGTGTCCGCGGCCGGCCAGGAGGATGCCGTCCTGCGGCCCCGCCAGCTCCACGGCGCGGCGGATGGCCGCCGCACGGTCGGCCACCTCCTCGATCACGACCGTGCGGCCCTCCTCCCGCGCGATGCGGTCGGCCTCGGCGCGGGCGCCGGCGAGGATGTGGGCACGGATCGGGGCCGGGTCCTCCGAGTGGGGGGTGTCGTCGGTGACGATCACCACATCCGCCGCCCGGGCCGCGATCGCGCCCATCACGGGCCGCTTGTCACGGTCACGGTCGCCGGCGGAGCCGAACACGATCAGGGTGCGCCCGCGCGTCCCCGCCGACGCCCGGGCGTCGGCGAGGGAGCGCAGCGCCTGGACCATGCCGTCCGGGTTGTGCGCGAAGTCGACGACGGCGTCCGGCTCGCGGCCCACGACCTCCATCCGCCCCGGGACGGCGGCGGCCAGAGGGCCCTCGCCCGCGGGCACGTCCAGGACGGCGGCGAGCGCGTCCAGGTGCTCCTCCCCCACGGCGTGCAGCACGAGCAGGACCGCGAGGGCCGCGTTGGCCACGTTGAAGCGGCCCGGCAGACCGACGGAGGCCCGCAGCTCCCGGCCCGTGGCCGCGTGGCGCAGCGTGAAGCGGTGGCCGAGGCCGTCCGGCGCGAGCTCGGCGACCTCCCAGTCCGCCCGGAAACCGGGGTCGTGCTCGGCCAGGGCGCCCGGCGTCGGCGCGGCCGGCCCGAGGGCGAGCGTGGTGACGGGAACGCCGGCGGCCCGGGCCATGGCGACGCCCCAGCGGGGCCCCTCGCCGCCGTCGAGCGTGATGACGGCGTGGTCGGTGCGGGCGGGGTCGAACAGACCGGCCTTGGCCGCGAAGTACTCCTGCATCGAGCCGTGCATGTCCAGGTGGTCCTGGGTCAGGTTGGTGAACCCGGCCACCGCGTAGCGCAGGCCGGCGATCCGCTGGTACGCCACGGCGTGGGAGGAGACCTCCATGACGGCGGTGTCCACCTCCTCCTCGCGCATGAGCGCCATGAGGGCGTGCAGCTGGGTGGCCTCGGGCGTGGTGAGCGTGGAGGGGACCTCCCGCTCCCCCGCGCGGATCAGGATCGTGCCCACGATGCCCGACCGGCGCCCCAGGGCCTCGAGCAGGGCGGCGGCGAGGAAGCTCGTGGTGGTCTTGCCGTTGGTGCCGGTCACGCCGAGCAGGCGCGGGCCGGCGTCGCCCCCGCCGCCGTAGACGCGGGCCGCCACGGTGCCGGCGGCGGTGCGCACGGCGTCGACCTCGAGCACCGGGACGTCGGCCAGGCCCTGCTCCGCCAGGAGCGCGCGGCCCGCCGCGTCCGTCAGGACGCCGACGGCGCCGGCCTCCAGCGCCGTGGCCGCGAACGCCGCGCCGTGGGCGCGCGCCCCCGGAACGGCGACGTAGAGGTCGCCCGGGCGCACGACACGCGAGTCGAGGCTGACCCCCGTGACGCCGTCGGCCGGGGCCGCGCCGTGGACGTGGGCCGCGATCCCCGCCCCGGCCAGCGCCTGTGCGAGGGCGGGCCAGGCCGCGGCGGGGGTGTGGGAGGGCCGGAAGGCGGCGTCCTGCTGGGCCGGGGTCAGCGGCGCAGGGGGGTCGCTCGGAGTGGTCATGGGGGTGCTCCTGGGGTGCTCGGGGCCGGAGGCGTGGGTCACCACGGCCGGTCCTGCGGATCGTCCACGAAGACGCGGTAGTCGTTCGGCTCGGCTCCGGTGGCGGGCACGTCCGCCTGGCGGAGCATGTACTCCATGATCGTGGCGGCCGCGACGGACACGTCCCGGGAGCCCTGCTTCGACGGCGGCCGATGCATGGACACGGACACCACGAAGCGGGGGTCGTCGAGCGGGGCGACGGCGGTGAAGCCGAGGTTGTAGCCGTCGTACGTGCCGGTGTCGCTCGCGGCCTCGGCGGTGGAGGACTTGCCGCCCACGCGATACCCGGGGATCGCGGCGGCCTTGCTGGTGCCCTGCGTCACGACGGTCTCCATCATGCGGAGCATCTGCGCCGCCGTCTCCTCGGAGACCACGCGGTGGGGCTCCGCGGACGACTCCCAGCGCTTCTCCGCGCCGTCGCCGTCCACCGTGGCGTCGATCAGCCGGGCCGGGATCAGCACGCCGCCGTTGGCGAGGGCCTGGTACATCTGGGCGGTGTGCAGGGTGGTCTGGGTGTAGCCCTGGCCGAAGGCCGTGGTCAGGCGCTGGCGGCCGTCCCACTGCTCGGGCGGGACGAGCACGCTGCCCGCCTGCTGCGGCAGGCCGAGGTCGATGGGCTGGCCGACCCCGAAGGAGCGCATGTACTCGTAGCGCTGCTCGTCCGTGATCTTCTCGGCGATCTGCACCGTGCCCGTGTTGTAGGAGCGCGCGTAGATGCCTGCCACGGTCATGTCGAACGTCGGGTGCGGGGAGAAGTCCCGGATGGTCTGCCCGTCGAAGTCCTGGCTGCCGGGGACGGTGAAGCCGTCCGTGGCGGTGACCTTCCCGGCGTCGACGGCGGCCGCGATCGGCAGCGCCTTGCCCGTGGAGCCCGGCTCGTACGGCGTGCTCATCACGGTGGAGGTGCGGAAGTTCCCCTCGGTGGCGTCGGGGTCGGCGGGGTCCACCGTGGTGGAGTCCGCCATGACGATCACGTCGCCCGTCTTCACGTCCATCACGACGGCGTTCGCCCACTCCGCCTCGTACTCGGCGGCGAGGGCGCCGAGGGTCTCCTGCGCGAACCACTGGGCGTCCTTGTCCACGGTCAGGCGCAGGTCGGCGCCGTCCACGGCCGGAACCTCCTCGAGCGGGGCGTTGGGGATGCGGATGCCGTCCGCGCCCACCTCGAACGTGCGGGTGCCCGGGGTGCCGGTCATGACGTCGTCCTGGCTGAGCTCGAGGCCTTCGAGGGCGGTGCCGTCACCGCCCATGAAGCCGATGATGCTGCCGGCGACCGACCCGTTCGGGTAGGTGCGGCGGTCCACCGCCTCGGAGAGCAGGCCCGGCACGTTGAGCGCCATGGCCTTGTCCCGGACCTCCGGGGTCACGGAGCGACGCACCACGGCGTACGGGCGGGAGCCGATGGTGGCCTCGCGCACCTCCTCCTCCGTCATGCCGAGCACCTCGGCCAGGCTGGCCAGGCGGGAGTCCACGTCCACGAGCACGGTCTCCCGGGCCTCGCGGTCCCATTCGTTGAAGTCCTTGACGAGGCGCTGGTCCACGACGATGTCGTAGCGGCGCACGCTGGCGGCCAGCACGTCGCCGTCGCGGTCCAGGATGGACCCGCGCTGCGGCAGGGTCTCCTGGTGTGTCAGGCGCTGGTCCATGGCCGCCGCGGCCTGCCCCGTGGGGTCGATGCCCTGCACGTAGACGAGCCGCAGTGCGAGCCCGCCGAGCAGGACGAAGACGAGCAGGAGAAGGATGCGGGTGCGCACGGCGGGGTGCCCGGGAGCGGGCCCGACCGTCGATCCGCCGCGGGGAAGGTGCGAGGCGGGACGGTCGATCAACGGTCGGCGGCGTCCTGGTCGGGGGCGGCGGAGGCGTCCTCGCCGCCGAGGGTGCGCGGTCCCTCGATCTCGTCCTGGCCGTCGCCGGCCGTCCCCTGGCGGACCGCGTCCGCGTCCGCCGGCGGCGCGACGTAGGTGGCGGAGATGTCGCCGTCCTGGGCCGCCTGGGCCTCGCCGCTGAACTGGCCCGTGCCCGCGTCCACGGAGGCGGTGCCGGCGGGGGCGACCATCCCGAGGGCGTCGGCGCGCGCGGCCAGGTTCTGCGGCGCCTCGAGGTGGCCCACCTGTTCGGCCAGCCGCTCATTGGTCTCGGTGACGGCCTGCTGCTCCTGGCGCAGGTCCAGGAGGGCGTACTGCCGGTTGGACATCGTGATGTTCATGACGAGCACCGCCGCGAGCGCGGCGAGCACCACGAGGACGCACAGCACGGTCACCCCGGAGCGGGATCGGGGCAGCGGGGCGGGCACCACCGAGAGCGGCGTGCGCTCCTGCGGAGTCGGCCGCGCAGGGGCGACGGGGGTCGACCCGGGGCGCAGCGACTCTGCGATCCGTGCGTGTGCGGCCATGCTCATCTCCTCGTGCAGCGTCATGCCGTGGTCCTGGACGTCCTGATCTTCTCAACCGCACGCACTCTCGCGGAGGAGGCGCGACGGTTCTCGGAGATTTCTTCTTCGGTGGGCTTCTCGGTGCCGCGGGTGAGCACCCGCACCACGGGTTCGTGCTCCTCCAGCACCACTGGGAACCCCGGGGGCGCCGTGGACGTGGCCCACGCGCTCAGGTGCCGCTTCGTGATGCGGTCTTCGAGGGAGTGGTAGCTCATCACCACGAGGCGCCCGCCCACGTGGAGGGCGTCGAGGATGGCGGGCACGGCGGCGTCGAGGATGTCGAGCTCCTCGTTCACGGCGATGCGCAGGGCCTGGAAGGTGCGCTTGGCCGGGTGCCCGCCGGTTGCCCCCGCGGCGACGGGGACGGCCGAGCGGATCACCTCGACGAGGCGGCCGGTGGTCTCGATGGGGGCCTCGTCGCGGGCCCGGACGATGGCCCGTGCGATGGGGCCGGCGAAGCGCTCCTCGCCGTCGCGACGGATGATGCGGCGCAGCTCCTGCTCGTCCAGCTCCGCCACGAGCGTCGCGGCGGAGCGCTCGGCGGTGTCGTCCATGCGCATGTCCAGCGGAGCGTCGTAGGAGTAGGCGAAGCCGCGCTCCCGGTCGTCCAGCTGGTAGGAGGACACACCGAGGTCGTAGAGCGCGGCGTCGACCTTCGTGACGCCCGCGGCGGCCATGGCCTCGGGCACCCGGTCGTAGGTGCCGTGGAAGGGGATCAGGCGCTCGGCGAGGGGGCCGAGGCGCTCGACGGCCATGGCCTGGGCGTGGACGTCGCGGTCGATGCCGATGACGCGCAGGTGGGGGAACCGGGTCAGCAGGGCCTCGGTGTGCCCGCCCATGCCCAGCGTGCCGTCGACGGCGACGGGCGTACGGCCGGCCTCGAGCGCGGCCTGGACGGCGGGGGCGAGGAGGTCGACGACGCGGTCCCGCATCACGGGCAGGTGGCGGTCCTCGGGGCGCGGCTGGCCTGCGTCCACTCTCGACCTCCTGCTCACATCGCGGTCCTGGCGGACCTCGGGCGGGATCCCCATCCGTCCGCCGCCGCGCCTGGCCCAGGGGAAGACGGGTCAGGTGCGGCGGCGTCGGCTGGAGGTCTCGCTCGAGGTCGGGTGGTCATGGTCAGAAGACGCCGGGCAGGACGTCCTCGTCGGTCTCGGAGAAGGCGGCTTCCTGCTCGGCGAGGTAGGTGTTCCAGGACTCCGAGTCCCAGATCTCCACTCGCGTCCCCGCGCCGATCACGGTCACGTCCCGGTCCAGCCCCGCGTACTGTCGCAGCGGCGCCGGCACGGTCACCCGACCCTGCTTGTCCGGGACCTCGTCCGACGCCCCCGAGAGGAAGACGCGGATGTAGTCACGGGCCTGGCGGGAGGACAGTGGAGCCGACCTCATCTGCTCGTGGACCCGCTCGAACTCACGAGCGCTGAACACGTAGATGCAGCGCTCCTGACCCCGGGTCAGGACCAGCCCCTCCGCCAGCTCCTCGCGGAACTTGGCGGGGAGGATCAGCCGGGACTTCTCGTCGAGCCGGGGGGTGTACGTGCCCAAGAACACGGCAGACCCCCTGGCTCGTCAAGCGGTCCCTCCCGACCAAGGTCGGGACCCATGCTCTCTCCTTCCCTCCACATTACCCCACTTCCCTCCACCATCAACCCCGGACGCGGGTCCCGGCGCCACGGGCGTGTCGAGGCCCCCCGAGTCCGGCGCGCCATCCCGCGGGTCCCGGGGCCGGCGTCGCCGTGGAGGGACGTGGAGGACCGGTGGGCCCCGGTGGAGGGCCGCGGCGATGACGGAGCCTCGGGCAGCGGAAAGGCCCCGATCCGGAGCGGATCGGGGCCTGGAGTGGAGGATAGTGGGGGCCCGGCGGGCCAGGCGCTCAGTCGCCTCCGGCGCGCCGCTCGTCCCAGCGCCGCTCGAGGCGGCCCATGAAGTCGCCGCCTCCCTGCCGTCGCGGTGCGCCCGACCGGCGGGCCTCCGGGCCCGAGGCCCCGGAGGCGACAGCGCGCGGCCGCGTGGTCAGCAGGAAGATGCCGGCCCCGATGACGACGACGCCGAGCACGCCCAGGAGGATCGCGTGGTTGGCGACCCCGAGGACCACGACGAGCAGCCCGACCACGGCGAGGACGGCCCCGGCCACGACGCGACCCACGGGCAGCCGATGCCGCCCCGTGTCCGCCATCTGGGTGGCCAGCCGGGGGTCCTCGGTGCGCAGCTGCTGCTCCAGCTGGTCCAGCATCCGCTGCTCATGCTCTGAGAGGGGCATGGCGACTCCTTCGAACGCGGCCTCCGACACCTCCGGGACCGGGAGGGGACGCCCGCGCGTCCGACTTGCCCTCCAGGATAGGACCTGCCGCCCCACCCTAGCCAGGTGGCGACGTCGCCGGCCCCGGAACCCCTCACTCCCGGTCCGGGCCTCCGGGGCCCGGCCGCGGCGCGTCCCGGCGGGCGTCGGCGCGGGCCTCGCGGCGACCCAGCAGCGACGCCGGCCGCACGGCCGCCGTCGGGAAGCGCCGGGCGACGGCGTCCAGGGCGGCCTCGGCACCGGCCCAGTCGCCCGCCTCCGACGCCTCGCCCTCCGTCCCCCAGGCGGGACCGCCGAAGAGCGCCTCCTGGGCCGGGGGCTGATCGGCCTCGTCCCCGAGGCGCTCGGCGCGCACGCCCACGAGCCGGACCGGATGCGGCCGTTCGGCGTGCAGCTCGCGGACGAGTCGCCGCGCCGGGCCGAGGAGGTCGTGGCCCGTGGCGGTCGGCCGGGCGAGGCGGGCGGTGCGGCTGCGGACCGACCCGTCCGGCGCCTTGAGGCGGACTGTGACCGCGCCGGCGGTGGCCTGCTCCGCACGCAGCCGGGCCGCGACCCGGTGGCACAGGCGCAGGACCTCCGGGTCGACGCCCGCGACGTCGACGGGGTCGACGTCGAAGGTGTGGTCCGCACCGATGCTGCGGGCCGCCGGGCGCGGGGCGACGGGACGCGGGTCGATGCCCCGGGCGAGCGACGCCCACTCCCGGCCGGCGGCCCCGAACGACGCCTCCAGTCGCGCGGGGTCCACCCGGGCGAGGTCGCCGATGGTCGCCACCCCCCGCCGGGCGAGCCGCTCGGCCGCCTTGGGGCCCACGCCCCACAGCCGGCCCACGGGCAGCGGATGGAGGAAGTCCAGGGTGCGCTCCGGCGGCACGATCAGCAGGCCGTCGGGCTTGGCCGCGGTGGACGCCGTCTTGGCCACGAACTTCACGGCCGAGCCGCCCACGGTGCACGGCAGCCCCAGCGCGGAGCGGACGCGCTCCCGGATCAGGTGGCCGATGTGCTCGGGCGGGCCGAGCCGACGGCGCGCGCCGGCGACGTCGAGGAACGCCTCGTCCACGCTGAGCTGCTCCATCACGGGGGTCACGTCCGCGAGCACGGCCATCACCTCGGCGGAGACGGCCCGGTAGAGCTGCTGGCGCGGCGGGATGACCACGAGGGGCGGGCACAGGGCGCGGGCGTGCGCCAGGGGCATCGCCGAGCGGACCCCGTAGGCCCGCGCCGCGTACGAGGCGGAGAGCACCACGGACCGGCCGCTCGGGGCGGCGACGGCGGCGGGACGCCCCTCGAGGTCGGGCCGTTCGCGCAGCTCGACGGACAGGAAGAACGCGTCCATGTCCACGTGGAGGATCGTCGCCTCATCGCGGGGTGCAGCGGGCGCGGTCTCGGACATGGACCGAGCCTATCCGGGACCGGCGATCCGTCGCGCGGCGCGGCTAGGGTGGGGCCATGCCCGCCGACGTCGCCGTCCCCCGCCCCCGTCCCGCCGACCAGGACCGCTTCCGCGCCGCCGTCGCCGACGCCCTCGACCGCCTGCTGGCGGAGCACCGGGACCTCGCCCGGGACGTCCACCCGCTGACCGCGCCCCTCGTGGACGCGATCGCGGACCTGACCGCGGGCGGCAAGCGCCTGCGCGCCGTCCTGGCCTGGCTCGGCTGGCGGGCGGCCGGTGGCGAGGCGGAGGACCCCCGCATCGCCGAGGCGGGGGCGGCGTTCGAGCTGTTCCAGGCCGCGGCGCTGATCCACGACGACATCCTGGACCGCTCGGACACCCGCCGCGGGATGCCCAGCGTGCACCGCCGCTTCGAGTCCCTCCACCGGGAGGCGGGCTGGCGCCACGCCGCGGAGCACTTCGGCGTCTCCGCCGCGATCCTCGCCGGCGACGTCGCCCTGGGGATGAGCGAGACGGCCTTCGCGCGCGTCCTCGCCGGCACGCCCCGGGAGGACCGGGCGCGGGCCGAGCTCGAGCGGATGCGCTTCGGCGTGATGGCGGGTCAGTACCTCGACGTGGTGGCCGAGATGGCCCCGGCGGCGCGCGACGCCCGCGAGGCCGAGGCGGCCGCCGAGGCGGTGGTGGAGCACAAGTCGGCGCGCTATTCGGCGGTGCACCCGCTCGCCCTCGGGGGGCTGCTGGCGGGGGCGGACGACGGGCTGGTGACCGCGTTCGCCCGGGTGTCGCTGCCGTTCGGCATGGCCTTCCAGTACCGCGACGACCTGCTCGGCGTGTTCGGCGATCCGGCGACCACGGGCAAGCCCGCGGGCGACGACCTGCGGGAGGGGAAGCAGACGGTGCTCATCGCCCGCGCCGTCGAGCTGCTCGCCCCGGACGAGGCCGCCGCGCTCGACGCGGACCTCGGCGACCCGGACCTCGGTGCGGACCGGGTGGCCCACTGGCAGGGCGTCCTCGAGGCGTGCGGCGCGCGCCGGGCCGTCGAAGAGCGGGTCGCGGCGCTCTCGCACGAGGCGGCCGGGGCCGTGGCGGGCCTGCTCGCGCACGGCGTCCCCGAGGACGTCAGCGCCGAGCTCACGCAGCTGATCGACGCCTACACGTCGCGCCGCCACTGAGCGGCACGGACCCCGCGGGCTAAGGCCGCCCGCGGGGCCGGCTCACCAGGCCAGGGCCTGGGCGCGACGCCGGATCTCGGTCTTCCGGCCGTCCCGGAGTGCGTCGATGGGCCGGCCGGGCAACGACTCGTCCTCGGTGAACAGCCAACGGAGGGCCTCCTCGTCGGAGAAGCCGGCGTCGGCCAGCAGCACGAGCGTGCCCTGCAGGGAGTCGAGCACGCCGGTCTCGGTGAGGAACAGGGCCGGCACGGACCGCACCGCGGGCTCGGGACGACGCACGGCCAGCAGGCGGCGATCATGCACGAGGTTGTGGACGCGGGTCACGCGCTGGTCGAGGTGCTCCGCCACGTCGGGCACGGAGAGCCACTCGCCCACGAGGGCGTCGAGCTCGGCGGGGATCGCGTCAGCGGGGACCGGGGTGTCGGAGGAAGTGGTGCTCACAGGCGCCAGCCTACGTGGCCGCCGACGGGCCCGGCCCATCGCGCCCCGGACGGCATAGATCTCAGTATGGTCACGAAGATCACATTCCGATAACATCGCCGAGGCTCCATGGCCGGGCGCCGACGTCGTCGGTCGACCGCGGGGGCCACGGGTCCCACCCGTCACTTCCCCGTCGTGTTCCATCCATCCGATCCGATGCCGAGGTCTGCCGTGCCCCACACCCCCGTCCGCTCCCGCTGCCTGCGCTCCGTCCTGACCGGCGGCGCGGTGCCCCTGCTGCTGCTCACCGGTCTGCCCGCCCAGGCCCACGCCCAGGAGGCGGCGGTGCACACCGTGCGCCCGGGCGACTCCCTCACCCGGATCTCGGCCGCCCGCGGCGTCTCCGTCGCCGACCTGCTGCGGTTCAACGGCCTGGGCCTGGAGACCGTGCTCTACCCGGGTGACGAGCTCCGCCTGACCGGCGCGGCGGCCCCGGCCCCGGCCGCGGGGACCTACACGGTGCAGCCGAACGACGGGTGGTGGGTCATCGCCCGCCGCACCGGCGTCTCCGCCGCGCAGCTGCAGCGGCTCAACGGCATGAGCGCGTCGAGCATGCTCCACCCGGGCATGGTCCTGACCACGCAGCGCACGGCCGCCGCACCGAAGGCCCCCGCGTCGCCCGCCCCGACCACGACCCCCGCCACCGCGCCGGCGTCGACGACCCCGACGGCGGCCGGCGGGACGGTCCGGTACACCGTGGTCTCCGGCGACTCCCTCTGGGGGATCTCCCAGCGGTTCGAGGTCTCCATCCCCCGTCTGCGCGAGCTCAACGGCCTGACGCGGGCCTCGACGCTGCACCCCGGCGACGTGCTCGTGATCTCCGACGGCACCCTCGAGGTGGAGCCGGTCTCGGCCGTCCAGGCGGTCGGCGACACCTTCCTCGGGCGCACCTACGCGCCGCACGTGACGGCCTCGGCGAACGAGAACCTGCGCCTGCTGCGCGCCGTCCCGCAGCCCACCCCCGAGCAGATGCAGCAGATCGTCCGCGAGACCGCCGAGCGGATGGGCGTGGACCCTCGCCTGGCCCTGGGCCACGCGTACACCGAGTCCCGCTTCCGCATGGCCTCGGTCTCCCCCGGCAACGCCGTGGGGGCGATGCAGGTCATCCCGATCACGGGCGAGTTCGCCTCGGAGCTGGTGGGCCGCGAGCTGAACCTGCTGGACCCCCACGACAACGCGGTGGCCGGCGTCGCGTTCATCAAGTACGTGCAGGACCGCACCCCCACCCTCGATGAGGGCATCGGGGCCTACTACCAGGGCCTCGGCGGGGTGCTGGACAGCGGCCTGAACCCGGAGGCACGGGACTACGTGGCCAAGGTGCGCGCCGCGATGGCGATGTTCTGATCCGCCGGCGGCGGACCGCCCCGAGGGGTCCGCCGCCTGTCCTACCCTGGGACGATGAGCAGCGCACGCCGCGACCCCCTCGTGGGGGGCATCGTCGACGGCCGCTACCGGGTCGTCGAGCGGCTGGCCCGGGGCGGCATGTCCACCGTCTACCTGGCCGTGGACGAGCGTCTCGACCGCCAGGTGGCGCTCAAGGTCATGCACCCGCACCTGGCGGAGGACCCCGTCCTCGTCGGCCGGTTCGAGCAGGAGGCCAAGACGACGGCGCGGCTGTCCCATCCGCACGTCGTCGCGGTCCTGGACCAGGGCCACACCGAGGCCGAGGACGGCGACGTGCTGGCCTACCTCGTGATGGAGCACGTGCCCGGCCGCACGCTGCGCACCGTCATCCGGGACCGTGCACCGCTCTCGCCCCGGGAGGCGCTGCGATTCCTGCGTCCGCTCGTCGACGGCCTGGCCGCCGCGCACGGCGCCGGACTGGTGCACCGGGACGTGAAGCCCGAGAACGTGCTCGTCCGCGACGACGGCCGGGTGACGGTCGCGGACTTCGGCCTGTCCCGCGCCGCCACGGCCCACACCATGGCCGGGCAGGCCGTCGTGGGCACACCCGCCTATCTCGCCCCCGAGCACATCGCCGGGGCGCCCGCCGACGCCCGTTCCGACGTGTACGCCGTGGGCATCATCCTGTTCGAGCTGCTCACGGGCCGCCAGCCGTACACCGCGGCGACCGCGCTGCAGGTCGCCTACCGGCACGTCCACGAGCGGGTCCCCGTGCCGTCCACGCTGCACCCCGGGCTCCCCGAGGACCTCGACGACCTCGTGCTGTGGTGCACCGAGCCGGACCCGGCCGACCGGCCCGCCGGTGCCGGCGAGCTCCTGCACCGCATCGAGGCCGTGGCGGCGGGCCTGGACCCCGACGCACCGGACCGCCGCCCCGCCGCGCAGCCCGCCGAGGGCCCGGGCGCGGACCCGGCCCCGACCGGCCCCGCCGCCGATGGCCTCGAGGATGCGGCCCCGGACGGGAACCTGGAGACCCGGGCCCTCGACGCCGGCGACCACCACGCGACGCGCGTGCTCCCCGCCCTGGCCGAGTCCGACCTCGACGAGGACATGACCGACGTCATCGACACCCGTGTGGCGACGCACGGGGGCGACCCGCGGCCCGCCGCGCGCCCGGCGGAGCCGATCGGCCCGCTCGGGCTCGACCCCGCTCCGGCGGACCGGCATCCGGGGCGCGGCTCCCGGCGGCGGCTGCGTCGGGCGGCCCGCCGCCCCGCCCTCGACCTCGGCCAGGGCACCGGCCGGGCCGCGGCGATCGGCGCGGCCGTGACCCTGCTGCTCACCGGCGTCGCCCTGCTGCTGGGCTGGACGCTGGGCTCCGGCGGCCTCGGAGTCGGTGGTGTGGCGGTGGTCCCCGACCTCGACGGGCTGGCCCGGGAGGCGGCGGAGGAACGGCTGACCGCCGCGGGCTTCACCGCGGCGGTCACGGCCCGGCATGACGAACTCCGCACGGAGGGCACGGTCGTCGCCAGCTCACCCGCGGCCGGGGAGCCGGCGGGGCGCGGCGCCCCCGTCGAGCTCACCGTCTCCGCCGGCCCCGCGCCGGTGCCGGTGCCCGACCTGACCGGCGTCGTGATCCGGCAGGCCCACGGCGTGGCCCGGGACGCCCGATTCACCGTGGAGGTCGCGGAGCGCCGCACCGATCCCGCAGTGCCGGCCGGGGCCGTGATCGAGCAGCACCCGGCCCCCGGCGAGCAGGCGACGCCGGGCACCGCGGTCCGCGTGGTGCTCTCCGAGGGCCGCGCCGTGCGCCCGGTGCCGGACATGACCGGGCAGGATCCGGAGACGGCGCACACGACGCTGGCGGACGAGGGCTGGGACGCCCGCGTGCATCGCCTGCCGCTGCCGCTCTCCGCCCGGGGCGAGTCCCGGGTCCTGCACCAGTCCCCCGCCGCCGGGACCGCGCTGCCGGAGGGCACCGCGGTCCACGTCTGGGTCGGCTGAGCCGGGGCGTGCCCGGCCGCGCGGTCAGGCCCGCGGCGCGCGGCGCTCGGGGTGCGAGAGGGCCTCGGTGACCTTGAACGCCATCTCCAGGGACTGCTGGTGGTTCAGCCGCGGGTCGCACAGCGTCTCGTAGCGGGCGTCGAAGTCGGCCTCGTTGATCGGGTCGGAGCCGCCCAGGCACTCGGCGACGTCGTCGCCGGTCAGCTCGACGTGCATGCCGCCCGGGTGCGTGCCGAGCTCGCGGTGCACCTCGAAGAAGCCGCTGACCTCGTCCATCACGTCCTCGAACCGGCGGGTCTTGTAGCCGTTGGCCGCGGTCACGGTGTTGCCGTGCATGGGGTCGGTGACCCACACCGGCTCCAGCCCCGCGTCGCGGACGCCCTCGACGATGCCGGGCAGCACGTCCCGGATCCGCTCCGCACCCATGCGGGTGATGAAGGTCAGGCGGCCCGGCTCGCGCTCCGGGTCCAGCCGCTCGGCGAGCTCGAGCGCGTCCGCGACCGTGGTGGTCGGGCCGAGCTTCACGCCGATCGGGTTGCGGACCCGGGAGAGGAAGTCGACGTGGGCGCCGTCCACCTGGCGGGTGCGCTCGCCGATCCACAGGAAGTGGGCGCTCGTGGCGTAGGGGTCGCCGCTGCGTGAGTCCACGCGGGTCAGGGCACGTTCGTAGTCGAGCAGGAGCGCCTCGTGGGCCGAGTAGAACTCGGTGCGGCGCATGGCCTCGAAGTCCACGCCCGCGGCGTTCATGAAGCGGACCGCGCGGTCGATCTCGGCGGCCATCTCCTCGTACTGGGCGTAGGCCGGGTTGGCCATGAAGCCCTGGTTCCACTGGTGCACGCTGCGCAGATCGGCGAAGCCGCCCTGGGTGAAGGCGCGGACCAGGTTCAGGGTGGAGGCGGAGGTGTGGTACGCCTGCACCATCCGTCGGGCGTCGTGCCGGCGTGCCTGCTCGGTGAACTCGTAGCCGTTCACGATCTCGCCGCGGAAGCTGGGCAGCGTGACGCCGTCGCGGGTCTCCGTGTCCGAGGACCGCGGCTTGGCGAACTGGCCGGCGATCCGGCCCATCTTCACGACCGGCATGGAGGCGCCGTAGGTCAGCACCGCGGCCATCTGCAGGATGGTCTTCACCCGGGCGCTGATCCGGTTGGCGGTGGACCCGGCGAACGTCTCGGCGCAGTCGCCGCCCTGCAGGAGGAACGCGCGGCCCTGGGCGACGTCGGCCAGACGGGCGCGCAGCAGGTCGACCTCGCCCGCGAAGACGAGCGGGGGCAGGGCGCTCAGCTCGGCGACGGCGGCGCGGTGATCGGCCTCGTCCGCCCAGGACGGCGCCTGCGCGATCGGCAGCGAGCGCCAGTGGTCCAGGCCGGGGATGTCGGCGGCGCCCTCCGAGATGGCGGTGCCGAAGGCCAGGATCTTCTCGCGGGGGTCTTCAGTCATGTGCACCAGGCTAGGGGCCGCGTGCCGCGCCCCGGTCTGAGCGTCCCCGGATGACGACGCGCGGGCCCCGCTCAGTCGCGGGCGCGTGGCGGAGCGGCCGTACGGCCCGCCTTCACGTCCGCCGCGTAGGTGTCCACGTACTCCTGGCCCGACAGGCGCCGGATGGCCTCCATGATCTCGTCCGTCACCTCCCGCAGCACCCGGGGGTCGCCGACGGCCTCGGCACGGTCGGAGAAGTCCAGCGGCTCGCCGAAGATCATGCCCAGGCGCCGGATCCGCGGCAGCACATGGCCGATCGGCTGCACCCGGTCCGTGCCGATCATCGCGATGGGCACCACGGGCGCGCCCGAGGCCAGCGCGAGCTTGGCCACGCCGATCTTGCCGCGGTGCAGCCGCCCGTCCGGGCTGCGGGTGCCCTCCGGGTAGATCCCGAGCAGCCGGCCCTCCCGCAGCGCCTCGAGGCCCGCGTCCAGCGAGCGCAGGGACGCCTCTCCGCCGGAGCGGTCCATGGGCAGCTGGTTCGCCGCCTCGAAGAACCGGCGGGTGACCCAGCCCTTCACGCCCGGGCCGGTGAAGTACTCGTGCTTGGCCAGGAAGTGCACCTGGCGGTCGAGCATGGCCGGCATGAACACCGAGTCCGAGACGGACAGGTGGTTGCTGGCCAGGAACGCCGGGCCCTCGGCCGGCACGTTCCCGAGGCCC
Organism: Micrococcus sp. EWR3.9.1; assembly: GCF_052615555.1. NCBI lineage: Bacteria > Bacillati > Actinomycetota > Actinomycetes > Micrococcales > Micrococcaceae > Micrococcus > Micrococcus sp. EWR3.9.1. Next base: position 14,784 of record NZ_JBQXFD010000012.1, on the reverse strand, counting down.
TTCACCCAGGGGCGGAACAGCAGGCGGGTGGCCGGAGCCACGGCGAACGTCTTGGCGGACCAGTAGAACGTGGACACGAGGGCCTTCCGGTCGGGGCGGTCGGGTGCCTGCCCATCGTATGGTCCGCCTGCCTTACCCTGGCACCATGCCCCGCCCCGTCGCCGTCGCCCCCGAAGACCTCCCCCTGCGCCTCATGCCCGCCGCTCCCGCCCGGCGCGACCACTGCGTCGTGCTCCTGCACGGGTTCACCTCGACTCCGGCCTCCGTCCGCGCCTGGGCCGAGGGGCTCGCGGCAGGCGGCTCCCCCGTGAGCGTGCCCCTGCTGCCGGGGCACGGCACCCGGTGGGAGGACCTCGCCGCCACCGGTGCGGACGAGATCCGCGCCGCCGTCCGGGCCGTCGTGGACCTCGAGCTCGCCCGACACGGCCGCGTGGTCATGGCGGGCATCTCGATGGGCGGCGCCCTCGCGCTCGACGCCGCCGCCCACCGACCCGTGGCCGGGGTGCTCGTGGTGAACCCCGCGCTGCGCTTCGCCAGCCCGCTCGCCCCCTTCGCCCCGCTGCTGGCCCCGTTCGTCCCCACGGTCGCCCCGATCGCGGACGACATCGCGGACCCGACGGCGCGCGAGCGCGCCTACCCCCGCACGCCGGTGGCCGGCGTCGCCGCCCTCGGCCGCATCCAGCGGGCCGCCCGCCGCGCCCTGCCGCGGATCACCGCTCCCGTGACGGTCTACCGGTCCGCCCGCGACGCCGTCGTGCCCGCCTCGAGCCACCGGACCCTGGTGCGGGGCCTGCGCCAGGCCCCCGTGGAGGTGGTGGGACTGCCCCGCAGCCGCCACGTCGCCACGCTCGACTACGACCTGCCGCTGCTGATCGACCACGGCCGGAGCGCGGTCGCCGCCATGACGACGCACTGAGTCGCGCCCGGACCCTGCCGCTGCCGGTTGTAGAGTGTGCGTGACACGACTCACACATACTTCCGTTCCGCCGACCATCGGTCGGCGGGACCGACCCGACGCCCGAGGAGTCCCATGCACGAGATCAGCGAGCCGTACCACCACCCCCGCCTGTCCCCGGAGGCGAACATCACGGACTTCCTGGAACGCCAGGCCACGGAGCGTCCCGACCACGGCCTCTTCGCGGTGCCCGACGCGCAGGACCAGTGGACGGACGTCTCCGCCCGGGACGCCCGCGAACGCGTGCGGGCCCTGGCCAAGGGGCTCATCGCCGCCGGGATCCAGCCCGGGGAGACGGTCGGTCTCCTGGCCTCCACCCGCCTGGAGTGGACACTGGTCGACTTCGCCATCTGGTATGCCGGCGCGGTCACCGTGCCCGTGTACGAGACCTCCTCCGTCAGCCAGGTGTCCTGGATCATCGAGGACTCGGACGTGCGCGCCGTCGTGACCGGGAACGAGGACCTCGCCAAGACGGTGCGGGACGCGGTGCAGCGCGAGGGCCTGCCGGAGCTGATCGGCCTGTGGACGATGGACCCGGCCGACGGCGCCCCCGGCTCCGGCCTCGAGGCGCTCGTCGCCCTGGGCGCGGACGTCACCGATGAGGAGCTCGAGACGCGCCGGTCCTCCGCCGGCCTGGCCGACCTGGCGACCATCATCTACACCTCCGGCACCACGGGCCGGCCCAAGGGCTGCGAGCTCACGCACGAGAACTTCGCGGAGCTCGTCAACCAGACCCTGTCCTCCTCGCTCGGCGACGTCGTCCGCGAGGACACCTCCACCGTGCTGTTCATCCCCCTGGCGCACGTGTTCGCGCGCTTCGTCTCGGTGCTCACCGTCGCCGCGGGCGCACGCTGCGGGCACGTCTCGGACATCAAGCGGCTCTCGGTCTCGCTGCAGACCTTCCAGCCGAGCTTCGTGCTGGCCGTGCCGCGCGTGTTCGAGAAGATCTACAACGCGGCGCTGCTCAACGCGCAGAGCGGCGGCAAGGAGAAGATCTTCCGCCGTGGCGCGGACGTGGCGATCCGCTGGTCCCGGGCGCTGGACTCGGGCCAGATGACGGCGCCCCTGCGGCTGCAGCGCGCGTTCTACTCCGCGCTGGTCTACCGCCGGATCCGGACGGCCATGGGCGGCCGGCTCGCGTACGCGGTCTCCGGCGGCGGCCCCCTCTCCACCGACCTGGCGCACTTCTTCCGCGGCGTGGGCGTGACCATCCTCGAGGGCTACGGCCTCACCGAGACGACGGCCCCCATCACCGTGGGCCGGCCGGACCGGCTGAAGATCGGCACGGTCGGACACCCCCTCGGCGGCAACCAGGTGCGGATCGCCGAGGACGGCGAGATCCTCACGCGCGGCACGTCGCTGATGCGCGGCTACCACAACCGGCCGGAGGCGAACGAGGAGGCCTTCGAAGACGGCTGGTTCCGCACCGGCGACCTCGGGGCCCTGGACGACGACGGCTTCCTCACGATCACCGGCCGCAAGAAGGAGCTGCTGGTGACGGCCGGCGGCAAGAACGTGGCACCGGCGATGCTCGAGGACGCGATCCGCAGCGACGCGCTCGTCTCCCAGGTGATGGTGGTCGGCGACGGCAAGCCCTTCATCGCGGCGATCGTCACCCTCGACACCGACACCCTGCCCGCGTGGCTCGCCGCGAACGGGCTGCCGAAGGACCTCGACGTCGCTGCGGCCGCACGCGAGGACGCGGTGCGCCGTCACATCCAGGAGGCCGTGGACAAGGCCAACAGCCTGGTCTCGCGCGCCGAGGGGATCCGGGAGTTCCGCATCCTCGACCGCGACTTCTCCCTGGAGGAGGGCCATGTGACCCCGTCCCTGAAGATGCGCCGGTCGGCGATCATGAAGGACTTCGCCGCGCAGATCGCGGACATCTACGGGGAGCCCGCCCCGCAGAACTGAACGCCCCTCGACGACGGCGCCCGGCCCCCGCGGCCGGGCCTCGTCGTCCCCGCGGGTCCGGTCAGAGCAGACCGGAGTCCGGCACGTCCAGGCCCAGCAGCGCGTTCTCGACGACCTCGGTGAGGGCCGGGTGGGGCCAGTACTGGCCCCGCGCGAGCCGGTGGGCGTCGATGCCGAACGCCATGCCGGTCACGAGCGGCTGGATGAGGTTCGCGGCCTCGTGCCCCAGGATGTGCCCGCCCAGGATCCGTCCGGTGGCCTTCTCCGCGACGACGGTGCACACACCCTCGGTGTCCTCCATGGCCCAGCCGTAGGCGACGTCCCCGAAGGGCTGGGTCTTCACCGTGATCGCGTCCGCGCCGTAGTCGGCGAGCGCCTGCTCCACCGTGAGCCCGACGGAGGCCGCCTGCGGGTGGGTGAACACGGCCGCCGGCACGGGGCCGAGCGTGTTGGCGCGGAGGTCGTCCGGATGCTCCAGGTTGTGCGCGACGACGCGGGCCTCGTGGTTGGCCACGTGCTTGAGCTGCCACGTGTTGGCGACGTCCCCGAGCACGTAGACCCCCTCCACCGGCGCGCCGTCGGAGAGTGCGCGCTGGTGCTCGTCGCTGGCCAGGATGCCGTCGTCGGTGACGTCCAGTCCCGCGGCGGCGGGGTCGAGGCGGTCCGTGTTCGGCGTCCGGCCGACCGCGATCAGCACCGCGTCCGCCTCGATGGCCTCCTCCACGATGCCGGTCTGCTCCTGGCCCTCCGCGCGATCCAGGCGCACCCGGACCCAGCCGTCCGCGGCCCGCTCGGCGTCCTCGACCGGTTCGATCCCGGCCGGGGTCCACCCCGTGCGCAGGTCCCACCGCCGGGCCGCGATCTTCGTGAACGTCGTGGACACGGACATGTCGTGCTGCTTGAGCAGCCGGTGGCCGCGGTTGACCTGGACGACCTCGGTGCCCAGCCCGGCGAAGACGGACGCGAACTCGCAGGCGATGAACCCGCCGCCCACCACGAGCAGCCGCCGCGGCAGCCGATCCAGTCGCATGACGGTGTCCGAGGTGTGCACCGACGGCAGGTCCAGGCCCGGGATCTCCGGGAGGGTGGGCCGCGACCCCGCGGCGACCACGACCTGGTCCGCCGTGATCTCCCGACCCGAGGCGGTGCGCACGCGGCGGGGACCGACGAAGCGCACCTCCTCCTGGATCACGCTCGTGTAGTCCAGATCATCCCGGCGGTGGCGCAGCCCGTCCCGGCTGATGCCGTCGATGCGCGTGAAGATGCGGTCCCGGATGGCCGGGAAGTCGGCGCCCGTGAACTCCAGCCCCACCCCGAGGCTCCGGGCCTCGGGCGGCAGCGCCGCCAGGCTGGCCGGGTAGGCGTACATCTTGGTGGGGATGCAGCCGACGTTCAGGCAGGTGCCGCCGAACGGGCCGGAGTCGGCGATCACGACGCTCCGGCCCTTCCAGTGTTCGCTGACCAGGGAGTTCCCCGATCCGGATCCGATGATGAGCAGGTCGTGGTGTTCCGCAGTGGTGGCCATGCCTCCCAGGATAGGCACGGGCCCGGACGCGGTGGCGTCCGGGCCCGTGGGGCGGCCCGCCGGCGGCGGGCTCACGCGGGGCTCACTCGATCACGAGCAGCAGGTCTCCGCCGTTGACGGGCGTGATGCCCTCCGTGACCACGCGGCGCACGGTGCCCGCGACCTGGGCCGTGATCGCGGCCTCCATCTTCATCGCCTCGATCGTGGCCACCGCCTGGCCGACCTCGACGGCGTCGCCCTCGGCCACCTGGACGGTGACCGAGCCCGCGAACGGGGCGGCGACGTGGCCGGGGGTGCCGGGGTCCGCCTTCTCCGCGGTCCGCACGGTGGACTCGATCGAGCGGTCGCGGACGGTCATCTGGCGCAGCTGGCCGTTCAGGGTGACCATCACGGTGCGCATGCCCTTCTCGTCCGGCTCGGAGACGGACATGAGGGTGGCGAGCAGCCGCACACCGCGTCCGAGCGAGATGACGTGCTCGCGCCCGGGGACGAGGCCGTAGAGGAAGTCGCGGGCGTGCAGGGTGACGGTGTCCCCGAACTCCTCGCGGTGCGCCTCGAACTCCTTCGTGGGGCCGGGGAAGAGCAGGCGGTTCAGCACCCCGCGGCGGGTCTGTCCGGCCTCGCCGAGGGCGCTCGAGTCCTCCGCGGAGATCTCCACCATGCCCGCGCCCTCGCGGCGACCCTGGAGGGCCTTGGTCCGGAAGGGCTCCGGCCAGCCGCCGGGCGGGTCGCCGAGCTCGCCGCGCAGGAAGCCGATCACGGAGTCCGGAATGTCGAACTCCTGCGGACGCTCCGCGAACTCCTTCGGGTCCACGCCGGAGCCGACCAGCTGCAGCGCCAGATCGCCCACCACCTTGGAGGACGGGGTGACCTTGACGAGGTGGCCGAGCAGGTCGTCGGCCGCGGCGTACATCGACTCGATGGCCTCGAACCGCTCCCCCAGGCCGAGCGCGATCGCCTGCGTGCGCAGGTTGGACAGCTGGCCGCCCGGGATCTCGTGGTGGTACACGCGGCCGGTCGGGGCGGGCAGCCCCGCCTCGAAGGGCGCGTACGCCGAGCGGACGGACTCCCAGTAGGGCTCCATCGCGGTGGCGGCCTCGAGGCCGAGACCGGTGTCCCGCTCCGTGTGCTCGAGCGCCGCCACCAGGGCGGACAGCGGCACCTGGCTGGTGGTGCCCGCCATGGACGCGGTGGCCGCGTCGACGGCGTCCACGCCGGCCTCCGCCGCTGCGAGCAGGGTGGCCAGCTGACCGCCGGCGGTGTCGTGCGTGTGCAGGTGCACGGGCAGGTCGAACTCGGCGCGCAGGGCGGTGACCAGCTCGCGCGCCGCGGCGGGCCGCAGCAGGCCCGCCATGTCCTTGATCGCCAGGACGTGGGCGCCGGCGTCGACCATCCGGCGGGCGAGGCCCAGGTAGTAGTCGAGCGTGTAGAGCGTCTCCTTCGGGTCCGTCATGTTGCCCGTGTAGCACAGGGCCGCCTCGGCCACGGCGGTGCCCGTGGCACGCACCGCCTCGATGGCCGGGGTGATCTGCTCGACGTCGTTGAGGGCGTCGAAGATGCGGAACACGTCGACGCCGGATGCCGCGGCCTCGGCCACGAACGCGTCCGTCACCTCGGTGGGGTACGGCGTGTATCCCACCGTGTTGCGGCCGCGCAGCAGCATCTGGATCGGGATGTTCGGCAGCTCCGCGCGCAGCAGCTCGAGGCGCTGCCACGGGTCCTCGTGGAGGAAGCGCAGCGCGACGTCGTACGTCGCCCCGCCCCAGGCCTCCACCGAGAGCAGCCCCGGCAGGGTGTGCGCGACGGCGGGGGCGGCGGCCAGCAGGTCGCGCGTGCGGACGCGGGTGGCCAGCAGGGACTGGTGGGCGTCGCGGAACGTGGTGTCCGTGACGGCCAGCGCGGTCTGCTCACGCAGGGTGCGGGCGAAGCCCTCGGGGCCCTGCTCCAGCAGCACCTGACGCCAGCCGCGCGGGGGCACCGCGTCCTCGTTCCGGCTCGGGCCGTCGAAGGGCGAGCGGTCCGGCTCCTGGTGCTTGTCGCCCGGGTGCTCGGGGAGGCGGTCGCGAGGGTCGATGCCCTCGACGCGCGGGCCGTGCGGCTGGTTGACGGTGACGTCCACGAGATACTGCAGGGCCTTGGATCCGCGGTCCTGGGAGCGGTTCACCGTGGCCAGCTCGGGGTGCTTGTCGATGAAGTCCGTGGCGACGTCGCCGCTGAGGAACTGCGGGTCGTCCATCACGTTCATCAGGAACGGGATGTTGGTGGCCACGCCGCGCACGCGGAACTCTGCCAGGGCGCGGCGCACGCGGCGCACCGCCGTGGCGTAGTCGCGTCCGCGGCAGGTGAGCTTGACCAGCATGGAGTCGAAGTGGGGGCTGATCTCCGCACCGGCGTAGATGGTGCCGCCGTCGAGGCGCACACCGGAGCCGCCGGCCGAGCGGTAGGCGGTGATGGTGCCGGTGTCCGGGCGGAAGCCGTTGGCCGGGTCCTCGGTGGTGATGCGGCACTGGATGGCGAAGCCGCGGACCTGGAGGGCGTCCTGGGTGATGCCCAGCTCGGGCAGGGTGGCGCCGGCGGCGATGCGCAGCTGCGCGCTCACCAGGTCCACGTCCGTGACCTCCTCAGTCACGGTGTGCTCCACCTGGATGCGGGGGTTCATCTCGATGAACACGTGCTGGCCCGCACGCTCGCCCGCCGTGTCCACGAGGAACTCGACGGTGCCCGCGTTGACGTACCCCATCTCCTTGGCGAAGGCGACGGCGTCCCGGTGCAGGGCCTGCCGGATCTCCTCGTCCAGGTTCGGGGCCGGGGCCATCTCGATGACCTTCTGGTGGCGGCGCTGGAGCGAGCAGTCCCGCTCGAAGAGGTGCACGACGTTGCCCTCGCCGTCGGCGAGGATCTGCACCTCGATGTGCCGCGGCCGCAGGACGGCCTGCTCGAGGAACACGGTGGGGTCGCCGAAGGCGGTGTCCGCCTCGCGCATCGCGGCCTCGAGGGAGCCGCGCAGGTCCTCGCGGCGCTCGACGCGGCGCATGCCGCGGCCGCCGCCGCCGGCGACGGCCTTGACGAAGATGGGGAAGCCGATCTCCTCGGCCTGCTCCAGGAGCCACTCGACGTCGGCGCTCGGGTCCGAGGAGGCCAGGGTGGGGATGCCCGCGCGCTTGGCCGCGCGCAGGGCCTCGACCTTGTTGCCGGTCAGCTCGAGGACGTCGGCGGGCGGGCCGACGAAGGTGATCCCGTTCTCGGCCGCGGCGCGGGCCAGGCCGGCGTTCTCCGACAGGAAGCCGTAGCCCGGGTAGATCGCGTCGGCCCCGGCGTCCTTCGCCACGCGGATGATCTCGTCCACGTCGAGGTAGGCGCGCACGGGGTGGCCCTCGTCGCCGATGCGGTAGGCCTCGTCCGCCTTCTGGCGGTGGATCGAATTGCGGTCCTCGTAGGGGAAGACGGCGACGGTGCGGGCGCCCAGCTCGTAGCAGGCGCGGAAGGCGCGGACGGCGATCTCGCCGCGGTTGGCCACCAAGACCTTGGAGAAGACGGCGCCGGCTCCGGTCGACCCGGCCGCGTCCTCTGGAGGGGTGAAGTTCTCGACAGGTGCGGTCATGGTTGGCAGTGTGTCACACCGCGCCGGAGTTCCGCCTCATGTCGCGCACAGTCACCGTTGCGAGACGAAAGATGACTGGCTCGGCCCTCCGGGGCGCCCGCGGTGGAGGGTCAGGCGGAGCGGCGGGCCCGACGCCGCCCGGCCAGCTCGTCCCCCGGCTCGGGGGCGCCCACCACGCTCTCGCGCGGCAGCTCGGCGAGGCTGCCCTCGACCTCGCGCCACACGCGGCCGACGGCGATCCCGAAGACGCCCTGGCCGCCCTGGACGAGGTCCACGACCTCGTCTGCCGAGGTGCACTCGTACACCGAGGCGCCGTCGCTCATCAGGGTGATCTGCGCCAGGTCCTCGACACCCCGCTCGCGCAGGTGGCCCACGGCGGTGCGGATCTGCTGGAGCGAGACGCCGGTGTCCAGGAGGCGCTTGACCACCTTGAGGACGAGGATGTCGCGGAACGAGTACAGCCGCTGGGAGCCGGAGCCGGAGGCGCTGCGGACCGTGGGGGCCACGAGATCCGTGCGGGCCCAGTAGTCGAGCTGGCGATAGGTGATGCCGGCGGCCTTGCACGCGGTGGGACCGCGGAAGCCGACGTCGTCGCCCTGGGTCCTGCCCTCGTCGAAGAGCGTGCCCTGGGCGCCGAGCGCGGGGGGCCGGCCAGGACCTGCAGTGGGTGTCACGGGGAACCTCCTGGTGCGGGGCCCCCGGTGCGGGGAGGGGGACGCGACCGTCGTGTGCCGCCGGTGACCGTGGCGGCGCTCCCCGGTGACCGTGGGGAGGGCGACGGAGGCGCTCCGGGTGGCGGGGCCCTCTTCCCCTCGAAGGTACGCGCGGGTCCGGGGACGGTCAACGAAGCCGGCGGCGAGACCGCGCCGTGTCGCGCCGGCTCCGCTCAGGCGAAGTCCTCGGGGCGCACCGTGTCCAGGAAGTCGCGGAAGTCCTCGACGGCGCGCTCCTGGCCGGCGTCCTCCTCCCCCGTCCGCGCCGGCATGCCGGCGTCCGCGAGCACGGCGGGGCTGCCGAGCACGGGGGCGTCGGCGCGCAGGGCGACCACGACGGCGTCCGACGCGCGGGCGTCGACCCGGGCGCCGGTGGAGAGCACGAGCTCGGCGTGCACGACCTCGTCGCGGACCTCGGTGAGCCGCACCCGCACGACCTCGGCGCCCAGGGCGTCCACGGCGGCCAGGAGCAGCTCATGGGTGAGGGGCCGGGGCGCGCGGACGCCCTCGAGCGCGAGCGCGGCGGCGGCGGCCTCGGGCGCGCCCACCCACAGCGGGATCATCGTGCGGCCGGGCGGATCCACCAGCAGGATCACGTGGTGCTGTTCGGGCAGCTCGACGCGCACGCCGAGCACGGAGAGCGGCACGTCGCCGGCGTCGTCGGCGGGCACGGGGCGCGGCTCAGTCATCCCACTGCTCCAGCCCCACGGCCACGAGGGCCGCATGCAGCCGCAGGCTGGCCTGCGCGATCTCGCGTGCCGAGCGGGCCACGCGGGGGCGGGTGCCGGCGTCGCGGCGGGCCTGCAGCGGGGCGACGGCGCGCTCCACCAGGCCCAGTTCGCGGTCGGCCGCGGCCCGCAGCGGGCGCAGGTGCCGGGGCTCCAGGCCGTGGCCCGCGAGCACGACGGCGGCCCGAGCCACGTCCATCGCGTGGCTCGGGTAGCCGCCGTCGGGATCGACGGGCAGGAGCGAGTACTGATCCAGCTCGGCCAGCAGCTCCTCGCCCGCCCCGGATTCGGCGGCGAGCTCGGCGCGGGTCCACGACCGGCGGCCCCCGGCGACCTCGCGGCCGAGCCGCGCCGCGTCCGAGGACGCCGGGACCGCCGCGGTCCCGGGCAGGCCGGTGGGGCGTTCGCCGCGGTCCAGCGCGGCCAGGTGGTCGGCGATGACCTTGAGCGGCAGGAAGTGGTCGCGCTGCAGCGCGAGGACGAACCGGAGCCGGTCCACGTCCTCGGGCCGGAAGCGCCGGTAGCCGGCGGGGGTCCGCTCGGGCAGCACGAGGCCGCGGTCCTCCAGGAAGCGCACCTTGGACGCGGTGACGCCGGGGAATTCGGCTTCGAGGGCGGCCACGACCTCGCCGATGCCCAGCCGGCCCGCAGGGCGGGCGGTGGGGATGGCGTCGGGGAGCGGGCGCGGATCGATCACGGGGATGACGGCTCAGCCCCGCGCCGGCGCGGCGTAGTACGTGAGCCGGTACTTGCCGATTTGCACGTGCATCCCGGAGCGCAGCAGGATCTCGTCCACCCGGTCGTGGTTCACGAAGGTGCCGTTGAGGGAGTTCAGGTCCACGAGCCGATGGCCACCGTCCTCGGCCCGGAACTCCGCGTGACGACGGGAGACGGTGACGTCGTCGAGGAAGATGTCCGCGTCCGGGTGGCGCCCCACGGAGACCACGTCCTTGTCCAGGAGGAAGCGGGCGGACTGGTCCGGGCCCTCGTGGGCCAGCAGCAGCGCGGAACCGGCCGGGAGGGCGCGGATCGCGTCCGACTCCTCGCGGGTGAGGTCCGCCGAGACCAGCGGTGCCAGCTCGGTGAGGTTGATGGCGGAGGTGGACAGGTCCGGTTCACGTCCGGGCTGGTTCATGGGGTGCTCCTGTGCGGCGGCCGGCGCCGCGGCGCCGGAGGGAGAGACGAAGGGGACGCCGCCGCCCCGCCGGCCGGCGGCGGGGCGACGGCGGACGGGGCTCAGCTGGTGTGCGAGGCGTAGCCCTCGGCGTCCATGAGGCCCTCGAGCTGGGCCTCGTCCGCGAGGGTGATCTCGAACAGCCAGCCGCCCTCGTAGGGGGCGGAGTTGACCAGGCCGGGCTCGCCGTCGAGCTCGTCGTTGACGGCGGCCACGGTGCCGGAGACCGGGGCGTAGATGTCCGAGACGGACTTCGTGGACTCGACCTCGCCCACCGCGGTGCCCGCGGTGACCTCGGTGCCGACCTCCGGCAGGTCCACGTACACGACGTCACCCAGCGCATCCTGGGCGAAGTCGGTGATGCCCACGCGGACCGTGCCGGCGGCACCGGCCTCGGCGATCCACTCGTGCTCGGCGGAGTACTTCAGGCCTTCGGGGATGGAGCTCATGGAGTGCGCGTCCTTTGTGTGGTCGGGAGGGATGACGTCGTCTCGCAGACTACCGAGCGGCGCGTGATTCGCGCCACTGGCGTGCTCAGAGCACGCCGCGCATGCCGCGACGCACCGGCTTGGCGATGGCCAGCACGATCAGGCCCACGCCGAGGGTGACCGCACCGATCGTGCCGAAGTAGCCCACCTCGTTCTGCTCCGAGTAGGAGCCGGCCAGGGAGCCGGCCAGGGCCGTGCCCAGGGCGACGGACAGGTTGTACAGCGACACCATCATCACCGGGAAGCTGCGCGGGGCGACCTTGGTGGCCAGGGAGAGGCCCACCGGGGAGACGAGCAGCTCGCCCATGGTGCAGACGAAGAGGATCAGCGTCAGCCACAGCAGCGGCACGGCGGCGACGTCGGCCACCGGGATGAACAGCAGGAAGGCGATGCCGATCAGGACGATGCCGATGCCGAACTTCACCGGGGTGGCGGGCTGGCGGGTGCCCAGCTTGGTCCACAGCGCGGCGAACACCGGGGCGAACACGATGATGAAGATCGGGTTGATGGAGTTGACCCACTCCATGGGCATGAGCCAGCCGAACAGGTTCCGGTCGAGGCGGTGCTCGGAGTACAGCGCGATCACGGTGAACTGCTGCTGGAAGAGGGCGAAGAACACGGACGTGCCGATGAACAGCGGGATGAACGCCTTCACGCGCGAGCGCTCCTCCTCCGAGACCTTCGTCGAGGTCAGCAGGACCGCGAAGATCGCGATGGCCGCGACGGCGGCGAGCACGACGACGGCGTCGGAGAGGTTGTCCAGGGTGATGACGTCCGTGAGGAACAGGGCCACGACGACGGCGACCATCCCCAGGCCGATCAGGCCCCAGCGGCCGTACTGCGACCGCGGCAGCGGATCCGGGACCCGGTGCACGTCCGTGGGCAGGTTCTTGCGGGTCAGGGCGTACTGCGTCAGGCCGATGGCCATGCCGGCGGCGGCGAGGCCGAAGCCCACGTGGAAGCCCATCGTGTCGCGTGCCAGGCCGGTGAGCAGCGGGCCGAAGAGGGCGCCGATGTTCACGCCCATGTAGAAGATGGAGAAGCCGGCATCGCGCTTGGGGTCCTCGCGGGAGTACAGGGAGCCGACGAGGTTCGTGGCGTTGGCCTTGAGGCCGCCCGAACCGACGGCGACGAGCACGAGGCCCAGGGTCAGGCCCGGGACGCCCGGGACGAGGGCCAGCGCGATGTGGCCCAACATGATCCCGACGGCGCTGACGAACATGGTGCGCTCGGAACCGAGCAGGCGGTCGGCGACCCAGCCGCCGAGGATGCAGAACACGTACACCATGCCGCCGTAGGCGCCGACGATGCCCGTGGCCACGGCCGGGTCGATCCCGAGGCCGCCCTCCGCGGCGGTCCAGGACATGTAGTACACGAGCATCGCCTGCATGCCGTAGAAGGAGAAGCGCTCCCACAGCTCCACGGAGAACAGGTTCGCCAGCGGGCCGGGCTGGCCGAGGAACGGGCGGCCGCGCCAGTCGGGGGTGGCGTCGTCGGGACGGGTGGCCGTCGACGCCGCCACGCGGGCGGACGGCTCGACGTCGGGCACGCGGCCCGCGAGAGGATTCTGGGGATTTTCCACCGATCTACTGTCCTCCCCTGAGGGAGCCAGAGCAAACTCCCCGCCCGATGACGCCGATCACATCCGCGGCCCGGGCGGCGTCCGTCCTAGAGTGGAGGCCGTGTCCGTCACCTCCGAGATCGCCCGTGCCCGCTCGCTCATCCGTGTGGTCCCCGACCATCCCAGCCCGGGCGTGGCCTTCCAGGACATCACGCCCCTGCTCGCCGACGCCCGCGCCCTGAGGGAGTGTGTTGAGGCCCTGGTGGCGCCGTTCGAGGGGCGGTTCGACCTCGTGGCCGGCCTCGAGGCCCGCGGGTTCCTGCTCGCCGGGGCGGCCGCCGTCCTGACAGGCACCGGCCTCGTGCCGCTGCGCAAGGCCGGGCGCCTCCCGGCGCCCGCAGCCCGCGCGGACTACACGCTGGAGTACGGGACCGCGAGCATCGAGGTCTCCGAGGACCTGCGGGCCGGGTCACGGGTGCTCCTGCTCGACGACGTCCTCGCCACGGGCGGCACCCTCGCCGCCGGCCGACGGCTCATCGAGGCACGGGGTGCGGAGGTGGTGGGCGCGGCCTGCCTGCTGGAACTGAGGGCCCTCGGCGGCCGGGCCGTCGTGCCGGACACGCACGTGCTGTTCGCAGCCTGAACCGCCCGCCCGACCGACGGGGAGTGGCGGCAAAGGTGGCCCGGCCCCGGGTACGACGAAGCCGGAGCCCTGCGCTGCAGGACTCCGGCCTCGTGAATGTGGTCGGGCTAGCGGGATTTGAACCCACGACCTCTTGACCCCCAGGCGTCCAGACCGTTCATACTTCTCCGAAAATGCGACGTGACGGCGTAGCCGAGCTCCAGATGCTCGGCCGCGTAGTCGGCCGGGATCACGACGGAGCCACCTCGCTTCCGGCCAGCACGGCGGAGGGCGAGGGAGTCGTCGTCGCGGACGTCGGTGACCGTCCACCTGTTGCTGTTGCTGACCCAGCCACGCCCGGAGCGCAGGCGCCGGTCGTTGTGTCGGGTGATGACGGTGTCCCCGGCGGCGGCGCGGGTGCCGTCGTGCAGTTCGACTTCGCGGAGGGCGTTCACGATGCCGTCAAGGATCAGCTCGGCGCGGGCTCGCCGGTTGAGGGCGAGCACGGCTTCGTTGGAGTCGGCCACGAGCACCGCCGCCCGCCCGGCCAGCGTGTCGGCGCGCCACGCCCGGTAGGCGACTTCGACCATCGCCTCGCTGTCGCCTTCGGCGATGCGGCCGTGGTCCGCGTAGGCGTTGATGACGCTGGTGTCGCCGTGGCGCAGGCCGAGGGAGGCAGTCTTCTCCCAGGCGTGGGCGAGGCGGTGCACGGCGGTGAGCTCGGGGGCGTCATCCCGGTCGTGGACGAGCATCGCGTAGGCGCCGGCCGCGGTCGGCAACTGGAGCTGAGCGTAGTCCCCGACGACCAACGTCTTCGCCCCGGCCGCGGTGGCGAGGGCGGTGATGCGGTCGAGGGCGAGGGTGCCGGCCATCGACGCCTCATCGACGATGACGAGCTGCCCCCGGCGGAACGTGGCCCCGGTGCGGTCGTGGGTGTCCAGCCACTTCGCCGTGTTCTCGGCGGCAATCCCGAGGTCGTCGGCGAGGACGTGCGCCGCGACCGCGGACGGAGCGAGGCCGACGACAGAGCCTCGGCCGTGCTCGTGCTCCCACGCTCGGCGCAGCGCGTTCATCGCCGTCGTCTTCCCAGCCCCGGCCGGCCCTACGAGCACGTCGATCATCCGGCCTGACAGCGCGATCCTCGCCAACGCGTCCGCCTGGTCCGGGCCGAGGGTGCGGCCCTCCCGGTCGGGCCGGGCCGTGATCCGCTCTACCGTCGCCAACGGCACGGTCGGGCCGGTAGTGGTGCGGGCGCGCTCGAGGAGGCGGTCTTCGGCCGCCAGCAGAACCTCGGAGGAGAACACGGCCGAGTGCTTCGGCCGGAACACTGATGTGCCATCCGGGCGGCGGAACGCCGCGGGGCTCGAAGCGAGCTCGGGCGGGGTCAGCCGCAGCGACACGGACTCGGCGGCGTCGACCACGAGGCCGACGATCGCTTCCCGGTCTTCGGTGGAGGCGAACCTGTAGCCGGTGGTCTGCCGGGCGGCCTCGGCCATCAGGTTC
>NZ_JBQXFD010000011.1:0-82316 GCF_052615555.1 Micrococcus sp. EWR3.9.1 | reverse complement strand
GAGCGTCCTCCTCGGCGCCGGAGGCTGAGTCCTCCCGTCGGGCGGATTCGCGGCCGCGGCGCGGCCCACCCCTCGCCCGCGCCGCGGCCCGCTCCCTACCGTGGTGCCCATGACCACCTTCGCCGCAGCCGAACGCGCCCGTCTCGCTGACCTCCTGCTCGAGAAGGGCCCCCACGCGCCCACCCTGTGCGGCGGCTGGAGCACCCGCGACCTCGCCGCCCACCTCTGGCTGCGGGAGAGCCGGCCCGACGCCTTCGCCGCCCTGTTCATCCCGCCGCTGTCCCGCCACCTCGACCGCCTGACCGCGGACACCAAGCGCCGCGACTACGCCGAGGTCGTGCGGGAGTGGGCCGCGGGCCCGTCGGCGCTGAACCCCATGCGGGCGGCGGACAGGCACGTGAACGCGGCCGAGCACTTCATCCACCTCGAGGACGTCCGGCGCGGCGAGTCCGCGACGGGCGGCTCGCTGCCCGCCCCGCGCCCGTTCTCCCCGGACGAGGAGGACGCCCTCTACCGCTCGCTGCGTCGCATGGCCCCGCTGTTCCTGCGCACGTCCACGGCGCCGGTGGTCCTCCAGGGCCCGGGTCGCGCCCCGGTCACCGTCACCCGTGGGGCCGTGGCGCTGCGGGCGCCCGTCACGGTGACCGGCGAGGTCGGGGAGCTCCTCCTCTGGGCCTCGGGCCGGGACGCCGTGCACGTGGAGATCGACGGCGACGCGTCGGCGGCCGTGCGCACCGCCCTCTGACGCGCTCCGGCCCCGCGGCCCCGGGCCGGCGCAGCGTCCACTACACTGGCGGGCACAGGCGTCGACCCGGCCATCACCGGCGAGCCTCCGGAAGAACGGGCCGCACGGCCCCAGTAGAACCGGACGGGTAAGCCCGTCACAGCAGTCATCAAGCGGCCGGCACCCCGGGGACCTCCCGACGCCGGCAAGCAAGGTGGTACCGCGTCCGCGGCCGGCCGGAGGGTCGGGCCCTCGGGCGTCCTTGCACGGAACCGACGCCCCGGACGCAAAGGACCCCCGTGTACCCCCTCGCCTCCTCCGCCCCTGACGGCCGCACCCCCGCCTCCCCGCGCTTCCCGGAGATCGAGCGCCGCATCCTGGCGTACTGGGACGAGGACGGCACCTTCCAGGCCTCGATCGACCAGCGTCCCACCCGGAACGAGGACGGCTCGCAGAACGAGTTCGTCTTCTACGACGGCCCGCCCTTCGCCAACGGCCTGCCGCACTACGGCCACCTGCTCACCGGGTACGTCAAGGACCTCGTGGCCCGCTACCAGACGCAGCAGGGCCGCCGCGTGGAGCGCCGCTTCGGCTGGGACACCCACGGCCTGCCCGCCGAGCTCGAGGCGATGAAGCAGCTGGGCATGACGGACAAGTCCGAGATCGAGGCCATGGGCATCGACACGTTCAACGACGCCTGCCGCTCCTCGGTCCTGAAGTACACGGACCAGTGGCAGGACTACGTGACCCGCCAGGCCCGCTGGGTCGACTTCGAGAACGACTACAAGACCCTCACCCCGGACTTCATGGAGTCCGTGATCTGGGCCTTCTCCGAGCTGCACCGCAAGGGCCTGACCTACCGCGGCTTCCGCGTCCTGCCCTACTGCTGGAACGACGAGACCCCGCTGTCCAACCACGAGCTGCGCATGGACGACGACGTCTACAAGATGCGCCAGGACCCCTCGGTCACCGTCACGTTCCCGATCACCGGCCTCCCGGCGGACCCCGCCCTCGTGCCCGACGGCGGCGCCGACGCGGCGCTCGCCGCGCACCTGGCCGGCGTCCACGTCCTGGCCTGGACCACCACGCCCTGGACGCTGCCGACCAACGCGGCCCTCGCCGTCGGCCCCCAGATCCAGTACGCCGTGGTGCCGGCCGGCCCCGAGGGCGCGACCGCGGACGGGGACCGCTTCCTCCTGGCCGTGGACCTGGTGGGCGCCCACGCCAGGGAGCTCGGCTACGCCGATGCCGACGCCGCCCGCGCCGCGGTCACCGAGACGATCCCCGGCGCCCGCCTCGGCGGCCTGGCCTACGCGCCGCTGTTCACGGACGTGTTCGACGCCCACCGCGGGGAGACCTTCACCGTCAACGGCCGTGACCTCGGCGTCGAGGGCGCCCACCGCATCCTCGTGGACGACTACGTCTCCACCGAGGACGGCACCGGCGTGGTCCACCAGGCGCCGGCCTACGGTGAGGACGATCAGCGCGTGTGCGAGGCCAACGGCATCCCCGTGCTGCTCTCCGTGGACTCCGGTGCCCGGTTCCTGCCGCTGTTCGCCCGCGAGGACGTCGGGCGCGGCGACCTGCGCGAGATCGCCGGCGTGCAGGTCTTCGAGGCCAACCGCACGATCATCCGCGCCCTGCGCGCCCTGGGCCGCGTGGCCCGCGAAGCCTCCTACGAGCACTCCTACCCGCACTGCTGGCGGTGCCGCACGCCCCTGATCTACCGCGCGGTGACGTCCTGGTACGTCAAGGTCACCCAGATCAAGGAGCGCATGCTCGAGCTGAACGAGGAGATCACCTGGATCCCCGGCAACGTGAAGCACGGGCAGTTCGGCACGTGGGTCGCCAACGCGCGCGACTGGTCCATCTCCCGCAATCGGTACTGGGGCTCGCCCATCCCGGTGTGGGAGTCCGACCACCCCGACTTCCCCCGCCAGGAGGTCTACGGCTCGCTCGCGGAGATCGAGGAGGCCTTCGGCCGCCTGCCGCGCAACGCCGAGGGCGAGGTGGACCTGCACCGCCCGTGGGTGGACGACCTCACCCGCCCCCACCCGGACCCCGAGGCCGCCGCGGCGGGTGCGGTCATGCGCCGGGTCGAGGACGTGCTGGACGTCTGGTTCGACTCCGGCTCCATGCCGTACGCCCAGGTGCACTACCCGTTCGAGCGCGCGGACTGGTTCCCCACGCACAACCCGGCGGACTTCATCGTGGAGTACATCGGCCAGACGCGCGGCTGGTTCTACACCATGCACATCCTGGCCACGGCGCTGTTCGACCGGCCGGCGTTCTCCAACGTGATCTCGCACGGCATCGTGCTCGGCTCGGACGGGCAGAAGATGTCCAAGTCGCTGCGCAACTACCCGGACGTCACGGAGGTCCTGGACCGCGACGGCGCGGACGCCATGCGCTGGTTCCTCATGGCCAGCCCCATCCTGCGCGGCGGCAACCTGATCGTCACGGAGGAGGGCATCCGCGAGGGCGTCCGCCAGGTGCTGCTGCCGGCGTGGAACGCGTACCACTTCTTCACCCTGTACGCGAACACCGCGCACGACGGCGGCGCCCGCCCCGAGGGGTACCGCGCGCAGGAGCGGCACACCGCCGAGGACCCCCTGGACCAGTACATCCTGGCCGCCGCGGGCCGCATGCTGCGGGAGGTCAAGGCCGGCCTGGACGCCTACGAGGTTTCGGACGCCACGGACGCGCTGCGCGGCTTCATGGACACGCTGACCAACTGGTACATCCGCCGGTCCCGGGAGCGGTTCTTCGACGAGGACACCGTCGCCTTCGACGTCCTCTACACCGTTCTCGAGGCCTTCACCCGGGCCGCCGCACCGCTGATGCCGCTGATCGCCGAGGAGATCTGGCGCGGCCTCACCGGTGGCCGCTCGGTCCACCTGACCGACTACCCGGACGCCGACCTGTTCCCCCACGGGCCCGAGGCGGACTCCCTCGTGGCCCGGATGGACGCGGTGCGCCGCATCAGCTCGGCCGGCTCGGCCCTGCGCAAGGGGGCCGGGCGCCGGGTGCGCCTGCCGCTGCCCCGCCTGTCCGTCGTCGTCCCGGACGCGGCGGGCCTCGAGGGCACCTACGCCCGCATCGTGGCGGACGAGCTGAACCTCAAGGACGTCGAGCTCACCGAGCTCTCGGAGGAGGCGATCGCCCGCTACGGCATCGGCACGGAGCTGAAGCTGAACTTCCGCGAGCTCGGCAAGGCGTTCGGCAGGCAGGTGCCGCTCGTGAAGCAGGCGGTCGACGCCGGCGCGTACGAGGAGACGGCCGAGGGCCTGGCGGTCACGCTCGCCGACGGCGAGACCGTGACACTGGCCCCCGCGCTCTACGAGCTGCGCACCGTCTCCACCGGCGCCCCCGAGGGGACCGCGGTGGGCGTGCTGCCCGGCACCGCCGGCTTCCTCGTGCTGGACACCGAGGTCTCCGCGGAGCTGGCCGCCGAGGGCACCGCCCGGGACGTGGTCCGCGCCGTCCAGGCGGCCCGCAAGGACGCCGGCCTGGACGTCTCCGACCGCGTGCGCACGCGGATCGAGGGCCCCACCGCCGTCGTGGCGGCGCTCGAGGCCCACCGCGGCCTCGTCGCGGAGGAGACCCTCACGGTGGACCTGGAGCTCGTGGACTCCGGTGCGGCCGACCCGCGCAAGGACCCGGCCGACGACGCCATGAAGACCGTGGCAGTCACCGTCGCGAAGGCGGACGCGTGATGCGCGGGGACGCCCCGGGCACGGTCGAGGAGGTCTACCGGGACCTGCTCGCCCGCGCCCCGGAGAACAAGATGCAGCCGCGGCTCGAGCCGATGCGGCGCGTGCTCGCGCTGCTCGGCGACCCGCAGCACGCGGCCCCGGTGATCCACCTGACCGGCACCAACGGCAAGACGTCCACGGCGCGGATGGTCGAGGCCGTCCTGCGCGCCTACGGGCTGCGCACCGGGCGCTACACCTCGCCGCATCTGCAGCGTGTCACGGAGCGGATCAGCATCGACGGCGCCCCGGTGGCCGACGAGACCTTCGTGCGCGTGTGGGGGGAGATCCTCCCGATCGTGCAGACCGTGGACGCGGAGCTCGAGGCCGCGGGCGAGGTCCCGCTGACGTACTTCGAGGCGGTCACCACGCTGGGCTTCGCGGTGTTCGCGGACGAGCCCGTGGAGGTCGTCGTCCTCGAGGTGGGCCTCGGGGGCGTGACGGACGCGACCAACGTCGCGGACGCCGTCGTCTCCGTGGTCACCCCCATCTCCCTGGACCACACGGACCTGCTGGGGGAGACCGAGGCCGAGATCGCCGAGGAGAAGGCCGGCATCATCAAGCCCGGCGGCGCCCTCGTC
Organism: Micrococcus sp. EWR3.9.1; assembly: GCF_052615555.1. Taxonomy (NCBI): domain Bacteria; kingdom Bacillati; phylum Actinomycetota; class Actinomycetes; order Micrococcales; family Micrococcaceae; genus Micrococcus; species Micrococcus sp. EWR3.9.1. Next base: position 77,259 of record NZ_JBQXFD010000011.1, on the reverse strand, counting down.
TCCGCCGCCCAGGAGCGCGACGCCGCCCAGGTGCTGCTCGAGGCGGCGCAGGCGGCCGACGTGCCGTTCCGCTTCGAGGGCGTCGAGTTCGGCGTGCTCGAGCGCTCCCTGGCCGTGGGCGGCCAGCAGGTGTCCGTGCGTGGCCTCGCGGCCGAGTACCGGGACCTGTTCCTGCCGCTGCTCGGGGAGCACCAGGCGCAGAACCTCGCGGTGGCCGTGGCGGCCCTGGAGATGTTCCTGGGCGGCGGCGAGCGACCGCTGGACGAGGAGCTGCTGCGCGAGGGGCTGTCCCAGGTCACCTCGCCCGGCCGGCTCGAGGTGCTGCGCACCGCCCCCACGCTCATCGTGGACGCCGCCCACAACCCGGACGGCGTGCGGGCCACGGCCCGTGCGGTGCAGGAGGCGTTCGGCTTCACCCGCCTCTCGCTGGTCGTCGGGATCCTCCAGGAGAAGGACGCGCCGGGCATGCTCGCGGCGCTCTACCGGGCGTTCGGCGACGACGTGGAGGACCTCGCGGTGACGCAGTCCTCCTCGGCCCGCGCCATCCCGGCCGGGGAGCTGGCCCGCATGGCCGTCGACGCCGGCTGGCCCGAGGACGACGTGTACGCCACCGAGTCCGTGCCGGACGCCCTCGAGTGGGCGGTCGGCCGCGCGGAGGCCCTCGAGACGAGCGCGGACGAACTGGCCTCCGGCACCGGCGGCGGTGTGCTCGTGCTCGGCTCGATCACCCTGGCCGCCGAGGTCCGCACCCTCGTGGGCGAGCCCCGCCATGCCGGCCCCGTCACCGTGGCCGCCCGCGGCCTCGACCCCGCCGACCTGCTCGACGCCGTCGGGCTGGCGGACGCCGACGAGGACGACCTGGACCCGGAGATCCTCGAGCTGCTCGAGGACCGCGACGACGCCGGCGCCCGCCGCCGGACGGAGGAGGACCGATGAGCCCCGACCAGCCGGAGACCGGAGGCGCCCCGGAGCAGGGGCGCTTCGGCGACGAGTCCTGGCGCCCCGAGCGCGAGACGCGAGCCCAGCGGCAGTGGCGCCCCGGCACTCGTCGGCGCCGCCGCTCCGTGCGCGCCCTGTTCACCTCCACGATCCTCATGCTCGAGGCGGTGCTCATCTTCTTCCTCGGGCTCATGCTGTTCGGCATGCACCGGGACGAGCCGGGCGCCTGGTGGTTCGTGGCGGGCTACTCCGCGCTGGCCGTCGTCGCGGTGCTGACCTGCGCCCTGGTGCGCAAGCCCGTCGGCATCGCGATCGGCTGGGCGATCCAGGCCGTCCTGCTGGCCTCCGGCTTCTGGGAGTACTCGATGTTCGTGGTGGGGGCCCTCTTCGCGCTGACGTGGGCGTACGCCGTGATCAAGGGCGGTGCCATGGACGTCGAGAACGCCCAGCGCGACCGCCTCGAGGCCGCCTGGGAGGCCGAGCACGGACGCTGAGTCCCGGGCCCCACTAGGGTGGAGCGGGAACCGGGCCGCGCTCGCGGCCGTCCGACGACGCTAGGAGCACACCCCATGACGCACCACACCGAAGAGACCCTCGTCCTCATCAAGCCGGACGGGGTGGCCCGCAACCTGGTCGGCGAGATCCTCGCGCGCATCGAGCGCAAGGGCTACGTGATCGCCGACCTGAAGATGCTCACGCCCACCCGCGCCATGTTGGAGCGCCACTACGAGGAGCACCAGGGCAAGCCGTTCTTCGAGCCGCTGGTGGCGTTCATGGCCTCCGGCCCCGTGGTGGCCGCGCGCGTCACGGGCGATTCGGTGATTGAGGGGTTCCGCTCGCTGGCCGGCAAGACCGACCCCACCGTGGCCGCCCCGGGCACCATCCGCGGCGACCTGGGCCGGGACTGGGGCGAGGCCGTCCAGAAGAACCTCGTCCACGGTTCGGACTCGACCCTTTCGGCCGAGCGCGAGCTCGCGATCTGGTTCGGCTGAGCCCGTTCCGGGCCCGCACGACGGCGGCCGGTCACCCTGGTGGGGTGACCGGCCGCCGTCGTCGTGTCCGGTGGGGGAGCTTAGGCTCAGTCGATCCCGACGACCCCGAGGCCCAGTTCCAGCAGGATCGAGGCGAACACCAGGACGTAGAGGAGCACGATCACGGGCCAGGCCAGCTCCCGGGCGAGGCGGACGAGACCGGCCGGGGCCGGCAGCGTGCCGGTCTGCAGGTTCCGGGACGTCACAAGCACGAGCTGGGCGATGACCATGGCCCACACGATCATGCAGTAGAGGCAGAGCGTGCCGATGCTGTAGACGGCCGAGTACCAGAGCCACACGCAGAACGCGAAGCCCGCCAGGATCCCCGCGTTCATCAGCAGCCAGTACCAGCGGGCGAAGCGGGCGCCGGCGAGCAGGGACATCCCCACGGTGATGAGCACGGAGAACGCGACCACGCCGATGTACGTGTTCGGGAAGCCGAAGGTGTGGGCCTGCCACGACTGCATCACCTGGCCGCAGGACACCCACGGGTTGAGGTCGCAGGACGTGCGGTGCGTCGGGTCCGCGGTGAGGAGGGCGCGCTCGACGATGATGATGATGGTGGCCGTCAGCGCCACGAGCGAGGTGATCAGGAGCAGCGCCGCCGTGCCCGCGGGCCGGGCGTACCAGGTGAGCCGGGCCTCCTCGGCGGGGATGTCGTCGGCGGGGGAGAGGCGGATGTCGTCCGTCAGCGGGGTCGCAGGCATGGACACGATTCTAGGCGCGTGCCCGGGGCGGATGTGAGAGAATCGGCCCTGGCCGTCCCGTGGCCACACCGCGGGGCAGCCCGCTGCGCGCCCGACGTCGGGCCGCCGCCGAGGCGCCCCCGCGTCGAGCATCGTGCGGGAGGTGGACGCCGGGCTTCGCCCGTGCGCGTCCGTGCGCCGGCCGGCGGACGGCACGTGACGCCCAGGCCCCGATCTCGAGGGCGCAGCGGTTCCGCGCCGGGCCCTGACGGTCGACGCGGTCCACCCGATGACTTCTCGGAGTCCGCCTCCCGGCGCACCCGTGGCGCACGGCGCCCGGGGCAACGCGGCCGGCGGCGGACGCGGACACGCCGGGCGGCGGCGAGTGTGGCGTCGTCGGTCGGCGGGAGGTGCTGCCATGGCGGCCAACAACGAGGACACGACCCGCGCAGACGAACGCGTGGAGGAGACGGCCGAGCAGGCCGTGACGCAGACCGCGGCGGACACCGCCGCCGGGGCGGTTCAGCCGGAGCGGACCCCCGCGTCCGACGACGCCGCGGACGCGCCCGAGGAGCCGAGCGCGCCGACGCTGCAGGTCGACCCGACCGACCCGTTCGCCGTGCCGGCGAACCTGATCGAGGTCCTGCGCACCGAGACCACGTCCCGGCAGCGCTCCGAGGACGAGGACGCCGGAGAGTCCGAGGACCGGGCCGAGGGCGCCGTGGTCTCCCGCCGGCGCCGCCGACGCCGCCGCGGCGAGGTGGACATGGAGCTCGACGGCGGCGAGGCCGGCGATCCCGAGCACACCGTCACCCGCGTGCGCGCGCCGCGCCAGGCCGTGAGCACCGCCTCGGACACCGTCCAGAGCGTCAAGGGCTCCACCCGGCTCGAGGCGAAGCGCCAGCGCCGCCGCGACTCCCGCTCGGGCGGGCGTCGCCGCACCGTGATCACCGAGGCCGAGTTCCTGGCCCGCCGCGAGGCCGTGGACCGCAAGATGCTGGTGCGCCAGCGCGACCAGCGCATCCAGATCGCCGTGCTCGAGGACGGCGTGCTGGCCGAGCACTTCGTCTCGCACACCACGCAGGACTCGATGATCGGCAACGTGTACCTGGGCAAGGTCCAGAACGTGCTGCCGTCCATGGAGGCCGCGTTCGTGGACATCGGCCGCGGACGCAACGCCGTGCTCTACGCGGGCGAGGTCAACTGGGACGCCGCCCAGCTGGACGGCAAGCCGAGGAAGATCGAGAACGCGCTCAAGTCCGGCGACACCGTGCTCGTCCAGGTCACCAAGGACCCGGTGGGCCACAAGGGCGCCCGTCTGACCAGCCAGGTCTCCCTGCCCGGCCGCTACCTCGTGTACGTGCCGGGAGGCTCGATGACCGGCATCTCCCGCAAGCTGCCGGACGTGGAGCGCTCGCGTCTGAAGAAGATCCTCAAGGACCACCTGCCGCAGGACGCCGGCGTGATCGTGCGCACCGCGGCCGAGGGCACCTCCGAGCAGGAGCTGCAGAACGACATCAACCGTCTGCGCGCCCAGTGGGAGGGCATCCAGGAGAAGGCGTCCGGCACCAAGGTGCTCGCCCCCGAGCTGCTCTACGCCGAGCCGGACCTGACCATCAAGACGGTCCGCGACGTCTTCAACGAGGACTTCTCCGCCATGCTCGTGCAGGGCGAGGCCACGTGGGACAACATCGAGGCCTACGTGACCTACGTGGCCCCGCACCTGCTGGACCGGTTGCACCACTGGGTGCCGGAGGACCACGACGGCGAGGACCTGTACGCCACCCACCGCGTGGACGAGCAGCTCCACAAGGCGCTCGAGCGCAAGGTGTACCTGCCCTCCGGCGGCTCGCTCGTGATCGACCGCACCGAGGCCATGACCGTGGTGGACGTGAACACCGGCAAGTTCACGGGCTCCGGCGGCAACCTCGAGGAGACCGTCACCAAGAACAACCTCGAGGCCGCCGAGGAGATCGTCCGGCAGCTGCGCCTGCGGGACATCGGCGGCATCATCGTCATCGACTTCATCGACATGGTGCTCGAGGCCAACCGCGACCTCGTGCTGCGCCGTCTCGTGGAGTGCCTGGGCCGGGACCGCACGAAGCACCAGGTCGCCGAGGTGACCTCGCTCGGCCTGGTCCAGATGACGCGCAAGCGCATGGGCACCGGGCTCGTGGAGGTGTTCTCGGAGACCTGCGAGCACTGCGCCGGCCGCGGCATCCTCATCCAGGACACGCCGGTCGAGCGGGGCCGCTCCGGCGGTGAGCAGCGCGGCGAGGCGGAGGGCCGCCGTCGTCGCCGGCGTCGGGGCGACGGCGAGGGCGAGCACGCCCACGCCGCCGCGGCCACGACGACGGGCGCCGAGCACGCCGACTCGGAGGACGAGCGGCAGCGCCGTGAGCGGGCCGAGGCCGCCCGGGTCGCCCTGCACTCGATCGCGAAGGCCTCCGGCAAGGTGGCCGAGGACGAGGCCCCCGCCCAGGAGTCCGCCCCCGCCGAGCAGGCGGCGGACGCCGCCGAGGACTCCGCGGCCGAGGCCGTCGAGGCCGCGTCGGCCGGGCCCGCGGAGGCCGGGCAGCCGGCCGGGACGGACGAGGAGGAGACGCCGCGTCGCCGGCGTCGTCGGGGCCGCCGCCGCAGCCGGGGCCGCGCTGAGGAGTCGGGGGACACCGGCGCCGAGGTCGCGGGCTCTGAGGATGCCGCGCGGTCACACGACGACGGCCCCGCCGAGTCCGCCGATCAGCCCCGTCAGACGGAGGAGGAGGCCGAGCCGGCCGCCGCCGAGGCCCCCGAGCACCAGGACCCGGTCGCGCAGGCCGAGGAGGCCGAGTCCCCGGAGGACGCGGACGCGCAGGACGACCGTCCCCGCCGGTCCCGGCGTCGTCGGGGTGGCCGTGGGCGGTCCCGGCGGGACGGCGAGGCGGCCTCGACCGAGACCGACGCCGAGGACCAGGGCGCGGAGCGCGCGACGCCGTCGCGGCACGACGCCGCGGACGCCGAGTCCTCGGCGGCCGCGCCCGCGGAGGACGCATCGGAGCCGGTCGAGGATGCCTCGGCGCCCGTGCCCGCCGAGGATGCCCTGGCGCCCCGGCGCCGCCGGTCCCGCCGGGCCTCGAGCGACGGCGTCGTCCGTCCGGCCGCCGGTGCGGACGCGTCCGCCGAGCGGACGGCCGACCGCACGGACGCGGCTCCGGTGGAGGCCACCGAGCCCTCGCCCGAGGAGTCCACGGACGCCACCGAGGTCCACGAGCAGCCCGCCGCCCCGGCCGCCGTCGAGGAGGCCGTGATGGTGGAGCCTGCGGCGACCGAGCCGACGGCGGAGCCCACGGCGGACGCGGACCAGGCGTCCGCCGCGGACGCCCCGACCGAGGCCCAGGCGGCCCCGGCGCCCGGATCGCCGCGCCGGCGCTCGCGTCGTGCCGTGTCGTCCGACGGCGTCCACGTCCAGGTCCAGGCCGCGCCCAGCGGCGCCCAGGGCGGCCGCTTCACGGCGGCCGTGGCCGAGGCGTCCACCCCCGCCGAGCCGCAGGGTGCCGCCCCGGTGATGCTCGGCGTCGGCGTGAAGGCCGCCGACCTGGCCCGTCGCGGCCGCTGACCGTCGTCGGTGCCGCCGCCCCGGGCCTGCCCAGGGCGGCGGCGACGCGCCGACACGCCTCTGTTTGGTCCGGATGCCCGGCAGCGAGTATGCTGGACCATCGGTGTTCACCGCCCGCACGCTCCCGCATGTCCCGGTGAGGGACCGCCGGACCCGGACGCAGCCGCGGTCGAGGTGCGGGCGAGCAGAACCCGATCTGATCCATTGAAACGTCGAGAGAAGTGAGTCCCAAGTGGTGTACGCGATTGTCCGCGCTGGCGGCCGCCAGGAGAAGGTTTCCGTCGGAGACCTCGTTACCCTTGACCGCGTTCCCGCTGAGACCGGTGGCTCCGTCGAGCTGCCCGCTCTGATGCTGGTGGACGGGGACGAGGTCAAGGCTGGCGCCGATGCCGCCGGTGTGAAGGTGACCGCCGAGGTCGTCTCCCACTCCCGTGGCAAGAAGGTCGTCATCATGAAGTACAAGAACAAGACCGGCTACAAGAAGCGCCAGGGCCACCGCTCTGAGCTGTCCACGGTCAAGATCACCGGGATCGCCTGAGCCGTCACCGGCACCGGCGAAACCGAGCATCCGAGAGGTTAGGCAACAGCAATGGCACATAAGAAGGCCGGCAGTTCCTCGAAGAACGGCCGCGACTCGAACCCGCAGTACCTCGGCGTCAAGCGCTACGGCGGCGAGGACGTCAACGCCGGCGAGATCATCGTCCGCCAGCGTGGCACCAAGTTCCACCCGGGCCGCAACGTCGGCCGCGGCAAGGACGACACCCTCTTCGCGCTGTCCGCGGGCTCCGTGGCCTTCGGCCAGCGCCGCGGCCGCAAGGTCGTGGACATCGTCCCCGCCGCGGAGTGATCTGACACTCGTGCGGTCTGCGTGCGGACCCTCGCCCGGCGAGGACACCCGCACCCCCTGACGCCCCGGCGGGGGCGGGCCCGGCATCCACCGGACCCGCCCCCGCCGTCGGCGTCTCCGGCCCCTGGGCCGTCTGAGTCCGATCCCTCCAGCCCCTAGGAGCACTCCCATGGCAGCCTTCGTGGACCGCGTGGTCCTCCACCTCACCGCCGGCAACGGCGGGCACGGGTGCGTCTCCGTGCATCGCGAGAAGTTCAAGCCCCTGGGTGGCCCCGACGGCGGCGACGGGGGCGACGGCGGCGACATCACCCTCGTGGTGGACTCGCAGACCACCACGCTGCTGGACTACCACCACGCCCCGCACCGGTCCGCTGAGAACGGCCAGCCGGGCATGGGCGACCACCGCGAGGGCAAGAAAGGCCAGTCGCTCGTGCTGCCCGTGCCGGACGGCACGGTGGTCAAGGATGAGCAGGGCAACATCGTGGCCGATCTCGTGGGGGAGGGCGCGACCTACGTCGCCGCCGCCGGCGGTCAGGGCGGCCTCGGCAACGCGGCTCTGGCCTCCGTGAAGCGCAAGGCGCCCGGCTTCGCGCTGCTCGGCCTGCCGGGGGAGAGCCGGGACCTGACGCTCGAGATCAAGACCGTGGCGGACGTCGCGCTCGTGGGCTTCCCCTCGGCCGGCAAGTCCTCCCTCATCGCTGCCCTGTCTGCGGCCCGTCCCAAGATCGCGGACTACCCGTTCACCACGCTCGTGCCCAACCTCGGGGTCGTGCAGGCCGGCGACGTGCGCTTCACCGTGGCCGACGTCCCGGGCCTGATCCCCGGTGCCTCGGAGGGCCGCGGCCTCGGCCTGGAGTTCCTGCGCCACGTCGAGCGCTGCGCCGCGCTCGTGCACGTCCTCGACTGCGGCAGCCTCGAGTCCGACCGCGACCCGATCGCCGACTTCGAGGCCATCGAGGCCGAGCTCGAGGCCTACGCGGTGGAGCCCGTCTTCTCCCAGGGCGGGGAGGGCGTCGTACCGCTGAACGAGCGGCCCCGCCTCATCGCCCTGAACAAGACCGACCTGCCCGACGGCGCCGCGATGGCGGACATGGTCCGCGACGAGCTCGAGGGCCGTGGCCTGCGGGTCTTCGACATCTCCGCGCTGGCCCGCGAGGGCCTGGACGCCCTCAAGTACGCCATGGCCGAGCTCGTGGCGGAGGCCCGTTCCCGGGTGGTCGAGCCCGCGCCGGCCGCGCCCGTCGAGGTGCCGCGCCGGCATCGCCGCCGTGGCGAGCGGGCCGAATTCACGATCCGCCGCGAGGAACGCAACCTCGAGCCGCTGTTCCGCGTGCGCGGCGAGAAGCCCGAGCGGTGGGTCGCCCAGACGGACTTCCAGAACGACGAGGCGATCGGCTACCTTGCGGACCGGCTCCAGCGGGCCGGCGTCGAGGACGGCCTGTTCAAGGCCGGTGCGAGGCCGGGCGACGCCGTCGTGATCGGCGACGACGTCACGGGCGTGGTCTTCGACTGGGAGCCCACGCTGTCCGCGGGAGCCGAGCTGCTCGCCGGGCCCCGTGGCACCGACCTGCGGCTCGACGAGCGCACCCGCGCGACCCGCGCGGAGAAGCGCGCCGAGCAGGATGCCCGCCGGGCCGCCCGTGCGGCGACCCGGGCCGAGATGGAGGCCGAGCGACGCTCCGGCCTGTGGACCGACACCGACGATCGAGAGGGATGATCCATGTCCGTGCGGCGCACCGTCGTCACCCGCTATCCGACCCCCGCCACGCGCGGCTCTGAGGACCCGCGGGCCAACCCCGTGACCTCGCGGGAGACGATGCAGGCCGCACGCCGAGTGGTCGTGAAGATCGGCTCGTCCTCGTTGACCACCCCGGACGGCCTGGACGTGGAGGCCATCGACCGGCTCGTGGACGTCCTCGCCGCCGAGCGGCAGAAGGGCACCCAGGTGGTGCTCGTGTCCTCCGGTGCCGTCGCGGCCGGCTTCCCCCACCTCGGGCTGGGCCGACGCCCCAAGGACACCGCCACCCAGCAGGCCTCGGCGGCGGTCGGCCAGAGCAAGCTCATGGCGCACTACACCACGAGCTTCGGCCGGCACGACACCGAGGTGGCCCAGGTGCTCCTGACCGCCGAGGAGCTCATGCGGCGCACCCAGTACACGAACGCGCACCGCGCCCTGTCGCGGCTGCTCACGCTCGACGTGATGCCGATCGTGAACGAGAACGACGCCGTGGCCACGCGCGAGATCCGCTTCGGCGACAACGACCGCCTCGCGGCCCTCACCGCCAACCTCTGCAAGGCGGACCTGCTGGTCCTGCTCTCGGACGTGGACGCCCTCTACACGGGCCACCCCTCCCACCCGGACGCGCGGCGCATCCCGGAGGTCGCCTCGGACGACGATCTGGCCGGCGTCGACGTGCGTGTGCCCGGTTCCGCGGGCGTGGGCACGGGCGGCATGGTGACCAAGGTGGACGCGGCCGGCATCGCGGCCACCACCGGCATCCCGACCCTGCTCACCTCGGCCGCGAACGCGGGCGCCGCGTTCGCGGGGGAGGACGTGGGCACGTGGTTCTCCGCCACCGGCCGCCGCCGGTCCGCACGCGCGGCGTGGCTCGGCCTCACGGCGGAGGTCCGGGGCCGGCTCGTCATCGACGATGGCGCGGTGGCCGGGGCGATCGACCGCGGCCGCTCCCTGCTGGCCGCGGGCATCACCGGCTGCACGGGCGACTTCACGCCGGGCGACGTCGTCGAGATCGTGGACGCGCACGGCCGGGTGCGGGCGCGCGGCCTCGTGCAGTACTCCTCGTCGCAGCTGCCCGCCATGCTCGGGCGGACGACCGCCGACCTCCGCGAGGACCTCGGCGCGGGCTACGACGGCGTCGTCGTGCACGCCGACGACTGGGTGCGCCTGGCTCCGCCGCAGCGCTGACCGGCACGGGCTCCGGCCGAGTCGACGGACCGGGCCTCGTGCCTCGTCCGGGGCGCTCGATAGGCTGGCGGCATGCAGACCACCGAGAGCACCGCACCCCAGGATCAGTCCGGCCGCCAGGACGCCGAGGCGCCGACGCCCGAGGTCGAGGAGGCCGTCCGCCAGCGGGCCGAGTGGGCGCGTCAGGCCGTGCCCGAGCTGGCCACCGCCGGCCGCGCCCGCAAGGACGCCGTCCTGCGCCACATGGCCGAGGCCCTGCGCGCCAACGCGGCCGCGATCATCACGGCCAACCGCGAGGACCGCGGCCGCGGCCGCGAGGCCGGCACCTCGGCGGCCCTGCTGGACCGCCTCAAGCTGGACGAGGCGCGCGTCGAGGCGCTGGCCCTCGCCCTGGAGACCCTGGCCGGCCTGCCGGACCCCGTGGGCACCGTGGTCCGCGGCGGCCCGCTGCCCAACGGCGTGCGGATGAGCCAGGTGCGGGTGCCCCTGGGCGTCGTGGGCGCCGTGTACGAGGCCCGTCCGAACGTCACGGTGGACATCGCCGGCATCGCCCTGAAGTCGGGCAACGGCGTGATCCTGCGCGGCGGCTCGGCCGCGGAGTCCACCAATGCGGTCCTGATCCAGGTGCTGCGGGAGGCGCTCGTGGACCAGGGCTTCGACCCCAACATCATCCAGGGCATCGACGACCTCGGACGTCCTGGCGTCGCCGCCCTGATGGCCGCCCGTGGCGCGGTGGACGTCCTCGTCCCGCGCGGCGGCCGTGAGCTGATCCAGCGCGTGGTCCGTGAGGCCCGGGTGCCCGTGATCGAGACGGGTGAGGGCAACGTGCACCTGTACGTGGACGCCTCCGCACCCAAGCAGATGGCGGTGGACATCGCGCTCAACTCGAAGACCCACCGCACCTCCGTGTGCAATGCGGCCGAGACCCTGCTGCTCCACCGGGACGCGGAGGAGGTGGGCCGAGAAGTGCTGCGCGCCCTCACCCGTGCCGGCGTGCTGCTGCACGTGGACGAGGCCGCGCGGGCCTGGCTGCCCACGCTCGCCGACCGCGGCGACCACGCCCGGGACGCCGTGGACGCCACGGAGGAGGACTGGGGCACCGAGTACCTGGACATGGAGATGGCCGTGCGCGTCGTGGACTCCCTCGACCAGGCGATCGAGCACATCGGCCGGTGGTCCACGGGCCACACCGAGGCCATCGTCACGAACGACCTGGCCGCGGCCGAGCGGTTCATCACCGAGGTGGACGCCGCGGCCGTCATCGTGAACGCGTCCACGCGCTTCACCGACGGCGGCGAGCTCGGCCTCGGCGCCGAAGTGGGCATCTCCACCCAGAAGATGCACGCCCGCGGGCCCATGGGCCTGGAGGAGCTCACGACCACCAAGTGGATCCTGCGCGGCGACGGGCAGATCCGCCGCTGAGCCGGGCTACGATGGACACCAGGACCCCTTCGGCCCGGCCCCGGCCCGGCCGTCTGACCCGCTGCACCGAGGAGCATCCATGCTGAACACCTCCCTGATCCTGGCCGCCGCCGAGGAGGGCCACCACGTCGTCAACGAGCTGCCGATGGACCCCATCTGGTACGGCCTGCTCGTCTTCGCGCTGCTGATGGCCGCCCTGGCCGCCACCATGTCCATGCGCTCCCGCGCGCTGCGCCTGCCCGAGCCCACCACCGCGGTCCAGCACCACGGCACCGGCCGCGGCTCGCACACCTCCGGTCACTGACGTCTCACCGGCCCGCCGCGTCGCCGCCTCCGCCGGGGGCGACGCGGCGGGCCGTCCGTTCGTCTCCTGAGCGCATGACCGTCGCCTCCCGCACCCCCGTCCCCGCGCCCACCGCCGGGGGCGCGCGCCGTCGTCGCCTCGGCATCATGGGCGGCACCTTCGACCCGATCCACCACGGGCACCTCGTGGCCGCCTCCGAGGTGGCCGCCGAGTTCGAGCTGGACGAGGTCGTCTTCGTCCCCACGGGCCAGCCGTGGCAGAAGTCGGACCGGCAGGTCTCCCCGGCCGAGGACCGCTACCTCATGACCGTGGTGGCCACCGCCTCCAACCCCCGGTTCACCGTCTCCCGCGTGGACATCGACCGCCCCGGCGTGACCTACACCGTGGACACGCTGCGGGACCTGCGCCGCCTGCACCCGGACGCCGAGCTGTTCTTCATCACCGGCGCGGACGCGATGGGCCAGATCCTCACGTGGAAGGACGTGGACGAGCTCTGGGACCTGGCGCACTTCGTCGGCGTCACCCGTCCCGGCCACGACCTCTCGGACATGGGCCTGGGCGCCGACGTGTCCCTGATGGAGATCCCCGCCATGGCGATCTCCTCCACGGACTGCCGGGAGCGCGTCCGCCGGGGCCGGCCCGTCTGGTATCTCGTCCCGGACGGCGTCGTCCAGTACATCGCCAAGCACCACCTCTACGTCTCGGAAGAGGAGACCTCGTGACCGTTCCCCAGACCACCCTGGACGCCCTCACCACCGCCGCGGCCGCCGCCGCGGACAAGCTCGGCACGCACATCGTCGCGTTCGACGTCGCCGAGCGGCTCGGCCTGACCGACGCCTTCCTGATCGCCTCCGGCGCCTCGGAGCGTCAGGTCAACGCGATCGTCGACGGCGTCGAGGAGGCGCTGCTGAAGGACGAACAGCTCAAGCCGCTGCGTCGCGAGGGCCGGTCCGACGGCCACTGGGTGCTGCTCGACTACGGGCACTTCGTGGTGCACGTCCAGCATCGCGAGGACCGCGAGTTCTACGCGCTGGACCGCCTGTGGAAGGACACCCCGGCGATCGACCTCGGCCTGCCGGAGGAGAGCACCCGCCCGGACGCGGCCGCCCAGGACGACGGCGCCTCCGCCTCGCACGCCTCCTGAGCGGGGCTGCGAGATGCGCCTGATCCTGCTGCGTCACGGCGAGACCGACTGGAACGTCCTGGACCGCTACCAGGGGCACACGGACATCGAGCTGAACGCCGAGGGGGAGCGCCAGGCCCGCCGCGCCGCCGGCGGGCCCGTGGGTGACCTGATCGAGGACGCGGAGGAGCTCGTGGCCGTGTGCTCCCCGCTGGCCCGGGCGCGCCGCACGGCCGAGATCGTCCTCGAGGCCCGGGTGGGCGAGGCGTCCGTGGCCCTCGACCCGGAGCTGATGGAGCTGGCCGGGGGAGAGTGGGAGGGCCTGGAGCTCAGTTCCATCGCGGAACGCTGGCCGGACGAGCACCGCCTTTGGCGGCCCGAGCCGGCGCTCGACGCCGGCCCCGTGGGCGGGGAGACCCTGCGCGGGGGCGGCGAGCGGGCCCTGCGTGCGCTGCGCGGACACGTGCCCCCGCACTGGGCGGACACCCCGAGCGATGGGGGCGCCCAGACGCTGCTCGCCGTGGCCCACGGTGCGCTGATCCGCGCGGCCACGGGGCTGCTCCTGCGTCACGAGGGCGAGGCCTTCGCGGCGATGGAACGGATCGGCAACGCCCGCGCCGCCGTACTGCAGGGCGCGTTCACTGCCAACACCGGGGCCGAGGGCTGGGGCGACTGGACCCTCGAGGGCTACAACATCTGAGGGCGCCCCGGCCAGGACGCCGATTTGGCGCCCGCACGGGGACCGTGTACGCTGGTCGAGTTGCCAGCGAGGCGAACGGGCCGGAAACGGCGCGTGAAGATCGCGGGTGGCGCCCACATCTGGGGGTATGGCGCAGTTGGTAGCGCGTCTGCATGGCATGCAGAAGGTCAGGGGTTCGAATCCCCTTACCTCCACCAGTCAGAAGGCCCGGTCCACACGGACCGGGCCTTCGTCGTCGTCGGACTCCCGTGCGGGGCCGGGAGGCGACCGCCGCCCCGCGACATCACCGCGGTTCTGCACTGCGGTGATGTCGCTCCGCCGCGGTCGGTGCGGGGGACACGCCGGGGTACGCTGCGCGCTCCGCCGCCGTGAGTGCGGGTTCCACCGCACGGCCCTCCCGCGCCGAGGCGACGGCGGCCTCGAGCACCGCCATCACGGCGACGGCCTGGTCGGGGGTGGCGGCGTCGCTGCTCGCGCGGCCCAGGATCGCGTCGCGCACGCCCGCGTAGGACCGCTGCTGGGCTCCGATCGGCGCGGGGACGCGCTCGGTGTTCCCCTCCCCGTCGTGCAGGAGGATCGGGTCCGGATCGACGCCCCAGCCCTCGGCGCCGGGGAGCAGACCAGCGCGCAGCTGAACCTCCTGCCGATCCGGCAGTTCCTTCACCGCGGAGCCACGCGTGCCGTGGACCGCGAAGCGCGGGCTGCCGCCGGCCACGAGCATCGACGCCTGCAGGACCACGCGCCGGCCCGGGTACTGCAGCACGCAGTGCGCCCAGTCCTCGACCGGGGCGCCCGGACGCAGGGCCGCGAGGTCGGCGTCTACGCGTTCGGGGACACCGAAGAGCAGGAGCGCCTGGTCGACCAGGTGCGGTCCGAGGTCGAACCAGATGCCGCCCCCGGGCACCGCGGCTTCCCGCCAGCGGTCCCGGACGGTCGGGCGGAAGCGGTCGATCCGGGACTCGAGGTGGACGACGTCCCCGAGCCGGCCGGAGCGGACGAGCTCGGCGATGCCCAGGAAGTCGCTGTCGAAGCGGCGGTTCTGGAACACCCGCAGCACCCGCCCCGTCTCGGCCGCGAGGTCGCGCAGCTCCCGCGCCTCGGCGAGACTCAGCGTGAACGGCTTGTCCACCACCACGTGCCTGCCCGCCCTGAGGGCGGCGCGCGCGAGCGGCGTGTGCTGGTCGTTCGGGGCGGCGATCACCACGAGGTCCACGTCGTGCCACGCCAGGAGCGCGTCCACGTCGGGCACCACGACGACGTCCGGCAGATCCGCGTGCACCGCGTCCGGGCGGCTCGAGACGACATGGGTGAGAGCGAGTCCCTCCGTGGCGTGGAGCAGGGGGACGTGGAACGTCTTCCCGGCGAACCCATAGCCGATCAGGGCGGTGCGGATCGGTGCGTCAGTGCGGGACATGCAGGACCTCCTGGGCTGGCGGGGGGGCATGGGGGCGTCTCCTGCACGCTAGGCCGTGGCGTCGCGGCGGTCCATCGACGCCGCCCGGCCGGTTTGCGCGGTTGCCGCAGGCCGGGTATTCTGTTCAGGTGCTCCGGCCGGTCCGCCGGAAACGGAGTCACCACCCACCTGGGGGTATGGCGCAGTTGGTAGCGCGTCTGCATGGCATGCAGAAGGTCAGGGGTTCGAATCCCCTTACCTCCACCAGTCAGAAGGCCCGGTCCGTGCGGACCGGGCCTTCGTCGTCGTGACGGCCAGCTCGCCGTCGAGAACCGCCGGTCACGACCGGGTTGCGCTCCAGCGTCGATCACGCATCGACGTCGCACAGCCCTTTCACGGCAGGCTCTCGGCGGACAGACTCGAGGCGACCCCGCCCATCGAGCCCGGACCACCGGTGCTGCAGGGGCGGGGGCCGCCGGCCCTGTCCGGCCGACTCAGTGAGGAGCTGCCATGTCCGTCATCCGTACCCGTCGTCCCTCCCTCCGTCACCTGCCCGCCGCCGTCGCCGCCGCCGGCCTCATCACCACCGTCGCCCTCGCCGGCCCCGCCGCGGCCTGGGACGACGCCCATGGCCCCCAGGCCGGCTACTTCCAGGCCGTCGACCACGAGAACGTCACCGCCGCCTTCTTCCAGACCTACGACGGCTACGACCCGGAGGACCTCACGCTCACGCTCACCCCGGTGGCCGAGGACGGCACCCGCCTGGAGGGCGGCCAGGAGGTGGAGTTCACCGCCCTGGACGTCATCGACGGCGGCGCGGTGGACGTCCTGGAGACCCGCCGCGCGCTCGGCGCGGCCGGTGAAGGCCTCGTGCGGTACGACGTGGAGGTGGACGGGCAGATGCTGAACATGGGCATCACGCTCCAGGCGGACGCCGACCTCGCCGACGATCAGGGGGCGGCCGTGCACGCCGTCGACGGCCCGCAGACGGCCGACCTCGGGGACCGGCCCCTGGTCTGGGACTCGGCCATGCAGTTGGCTCCCGGGGTGGCGGGCGCTGAGATCGTCCACCTGGTCGCCGCGCCGACGATGGAGGACGCCTACGCGGCGGTCGTGGCCGAGCCGGCCCACGGTGAGGTCTTCGCGTTCCGTGACTCGGAGCACTCCGAGCTCCGTGCCTGGTACATCCCCGACGAGGGCTTCGTCGGTACGGACACCTTCACCGTCGACTTCCACAGCGACCACGTCGCCCACGTCCAGACCGTCACCGTGCATGTCGGCGAGGAGATCTCCGCCGCGTACGACGGCTTCCTCGATGCCGAGGACGGCGTCCTCAACGGGAAGCCGCTCGACCTGACCGACCCGGACACCGCAGCGGCGCTCGCCGCGTTCCGGGGCGACGAGGCCGCCCCGGCTCCGGAGGATGAGGAGGAACAGCCCGCTCCGGTCGAGGACGACGCCGACGAGCAGCACACGACCCCGGACACCGTCGAGACGGGGCAGTCCACCGGCTGGTGGCTGGCCGGCCTCGGCGCCGCCGCCGCGGGGGTGCTGGTCGCGGCCCGCCGTCGTCTGGGCCTGACCGACTGAAAATCCGCCGCGCACAGATCCGTCGACGCGCCGCCCCTCTCACACACAGGGGCGGCGCGTCCGTGCCGGCCTGACACGTGGCCGGCAGTCCGCGGGTCAGTCGCCGAGGCCCGCGAGCAGCAGGTCCAGTCCCTCCTCGAAGGGTGCGTCCGCATAGGGGTTCCGCGCCCCCGTCGCGCGCGTGCCCCCGCCCGCCCGGAAGGCCTCGGCGGCCGCGCCAAGCGCGGGCAGGCGCTCCTGCGCCCCCGCCACCTCGAAGATGTCGGCCGGAGCGTCGACGTCGTACGCAGACCCGTAGATGAACGACTCGAGCGCGATCACCCGGGCCAGCACCTGCTCCGGCGCCAGACCGGTCCGGGCCAGCACCGCGCACACCGTCTCGTAGACCCGCTGCGTCGACGGGGCTCCCTCGATCGGCAGGGTCGCGATGAGCGGGATCAGCGGCGGATGGGCCGCGAAGACGTCGCGGTAGGAGCGCGCCCACGCCCGCAGGGCGGCGACGACGGGCACCTCGCCCCGGATCGCGGCCTCCAGCTCGACGAGCGAGACCTCGCCCATCACGGCGTCCTGCAGCAGGACGAGCAGCTCATGCTTGCCGCTGATGTGGTTGTAGAGCGCGCTCGGCGCCACGCCCAGGCGACGGCCGACCGCCGCCATGGTGAGCCCTTCGTATCCCTCGGTGCGGGCGACCGCGAGCGCCGCGTCCGCGATCGCTTCGCGGCTCAGAGCGGGGGAGAGAGGTCGTCCGCGGCGGCGGCGCGCCCGGGGCGGTTCAGTGGTCTCGTCCATCCGGCCATTCTGACCCGTCGGACGGGCAGGAGGTGTCAGGCCGGCTACGGACCAGCCTTCCCTTCCCGGCGCGCGGCCCGTACAGTGAGCGCCGACACTCTAAATGAACGGCATTCACCCGGGCCCCGCCCGATGCCCCGTCCCCGCCAGAGGAGCACCCCATGACCACCGCCCCCGCCACCGCCGGCCGCGAGCGCCGGACGAGCGACGTCGTCGTGATCGGCGCCGGCCCGGCCGGCCTCATGGCCGCCCGCACCGCGAAGGCCCAGGGCCTGTCCGTCACCGTCCTGGAGGCTCGCCGGCGCGTCGGCGGCCGCACCTGGAACGGCCTGGTCGAGGGCGCCGACGGCAAGGACCACTTCATCGAGATCGGCGGCCAGTGGATCTCCCCGGACCAGACCCGCCTCATCTCCCTGGTGGAGGAGCTCGGCCTGCCGACGTTCTCCCGCTTCCGCGACGGTCGCAACGTCTACGTGGACCCGCGCGGAGAACGCCACGTCTACGACGGCCTCGACTTCCCGGTGGCCGAGAAGACGGACCGGGAGATGGATCGCCTGATCGCCAAGATCGACGAACTGACCGCCGAGATCGACGCCGCCGCCCCGTGGGAGCACCCGCGGGCCGCCGAGCTGGACAAGATCTCCTTCCGGCACTGGCTGGAGCAGCAGTCCGACGACCCGGAGGCCATCGACAACGTCTCCATCTACATCGCCTCCGGCATGCTGACCAAGCCCTCCCACACCTTCTCCCTGCTCCAGGCGCTGCTCATGTCCGCCTCGGCGGGGTCGTTCCGCAACCTGGTGGACGAGGACTTCATCCTGGACAAGCGCGTCGAGGGCGGCATGCAGTCCGTGTCCCTGGCCATGGCCGCCGAGCTGGGCGACGACGTCGTCCTCGGCCAGCCGGTGCGCACCCTGCGCTGGGCCGAGCCGGACCCGTCCACCGCGGACGAGAAGAACGGTGTGGCCGCAGACGTGCGCAACGGCGTGGCGCACGACGGCGCCGCCGGCGACGTCGTGGCGCTCACTGACGACTACGAGGTGCACGCCCGCTACGCGGTCCTGGCCGTCCCGCCGAACCTCTACAGCCGCATCTCCTTCGAGCCGCCGATGCCGCGCGAGCAGCAGATCGCGCACCAGCACATCTCCATGGGCCTGGTCATCAAGGTGCACGCCGTGTACGAGACCCCGTTCTGGCGCGAGGAGGGCCTGTCCGGCACGTGCTTCGGTGGGGGCCGTCTCGTCCAGGAGATCTATGACAACACCAACCGCGGCGAGAACCTGGCCGGTGGCGCCCCGGGCAAGGAGGACCCGCACGGCACCCTCGTCGGCTTCGTGTCCGACGTGTACGCGGAGCAGATGTGGGCCCTGCCGGAGGAGGAGCGCAAGGCCGCGATCCTCGGCGCCATGGCCGAGTACCTCGGCCCCCGGACCCTCGAGCCGATCGCGTTCTTCCTCTCGGACATGGCCGCCGAGGAGTGGACCCGAGGCGCCTACGCCACCAGCTACGACCTCGGCGGGCTCTCCCGCTGGGGCCACCTCCAGAACCGCCCGACCGGTCCCATCCACTACGCGTGCTCGGACATCGCAGCCGAGGGCTACCAGCACGTGGACGGCGCGATCCGCATGGGCGAGGCCGCCGCCCTGGCCATCGCCGAGCGGGAAGCCACCGACGCGGGGCAGCCCACCGGCTGACCGGCCCGACGGACAAGGACATCCTCATGAGCGCATCCACCCCACGACGCCGCGTCGTCGACAATGAGGGACACGAGCACGTGTACCCGACCACCTCCGCCATCGAGCAGGTCAACCTGCTCAACCCGGGCGGGGTGAGCAACAAGGGGCTCCAGGCCGGCAAGGTCGGCCTGCTCGGGGCGGTGGTGATCGGCGTCTCCGTCGTCGCCCCCGCCTACACGTTGACCTCGGGCCTCGGGCCGACCATCAGCACCGTCGGCACCCACGTGCCCGCGATCCTGCTGCTCGGCTTCATCCCGATGCTCCTGGTGGCCCTCGGCTACCGGGCGCTGAACACGCGGGTGCCGGACTCCGGCACGTCGTTCACCTGGGCCACGCACGCCTTCGGGCCGTATGTCGGGTGGATGGGCGGCTGGGGGCTCATCGCCGCCTCCGTGATCGTGCTGTCCAACCTGGCGGCCGTCGCCGTCGACTTCACGTTCCTGCTGCTCGCCCAGATCACCGGGAGCCAGGCCATCGCGGACCTGGCCGGCAACCTGTGGGTCAACATCCCCCTGACCCTGGTGTACCTGGCCCTGGCCGGATGGATCTCGCACCGCGGCATGGAGACCACCAAGCACCTGCAGTACATCCTGGTGGCCTTCCAGATCCTGGCCCTCGGTGCGTTCGCGGTCGCCGCCCTGACGCAGTCCTCCCGTGGCGCGGGCTTCGACCCCACCCCGGTGCAGCTGGACTGGTTCAACCCGTTCACCGCGGGCGACTTCAGTGTGGTCGCGGCCGGCGTCTCCCTGTCCATCTTCCTGTTCTGGGGCTGGGACGTGACCCTCACGATGAACGAGGAGACCAAGGACCCCGAGCGCACCCCCGGCCGGGCCGCCGCCGTCACCGTGTTCGTCATCATCGCCGTCTACATCCTGTCTGCCCTGGCCGTGATCTCCTGGGCGGGCATCGGCTCCGAGGGCCTGGGCGCGGGCAACCCGGACAACCAGGAGTCGATCTTCGCGGTCCTCGCCGGCCCGATCCTGGGCCCCTTTGCCGTGATCATGTCCAGCGCGATCCTCGTCAGCTCCCTGGCCTCCCTGCAGTCCACCATGGTCTCCCCGGCCCGCACCCTGCTGGCGATGGGCTTCTACCGGGCCGTGCCCGCGCGCTTCGCCGAGCTGAGCCCCCGGTTCAACAGCCCGGCCTTCGCGACCTGGGTGTGCGCGGGCTTCGCCGGCCTCTTCTACGTCGTCACGCGGCTGCTCTCCGAGAACGCCCTGTGGGACACCATCACCGCTCTGGGCCTGATGATCTGCTTCTACTACGGCATCACCGCCCTGGCCTGCGTCTGGTACTTCCGCCGCGAGTGGTTCACCTCGGTGGGCAACGCCCTCACCACCTTCCTGTTCCCGCTGATCGGCGGCCTCGTGCTGCTGGTGATGTTCTGCGTGACCGCGATGGACTCCACCGACCCCGACTACGGCTCCGGCTCCTCCGTGTTCGGTGTCGGCACCGTGTTCATCCTGGGCATGGGCGTGCTGGCCATCGGCGTGGTACTGATGATGTGGACGCGGCTGCGCCACCCGGCCTACTTCCGTGGCGAGACCCTGCCGCAGACGGACTCGACCCGACCCATCCCGATCATCCGTCCGGACGACGACGGCAGTGCCGTGGTCCGGGACCCCAACGAGAGGACCCACTCATGAGCACCCCCACCGGCTATCGCGTGCAGGACCCCAGCACCGACCAGGTCGTGGAGACCTTCCCCGCCCTCGCCGACGGTGAGGTCGACCAGGTGCTGGCCGCCGCCGAGACCGCCCAGCGCGCATGGGCCGCCCGCCCCATCGAGGAACGCGCCACCATCGTGCAGAAGGTCGCGGACCTCTTCGAGGAGCGCAAAGACGAGCTCGCGCAGATCATCGCCACCGAGATGGGCAAGCGCGTGACCGAGGGCGTCGAGGAGGCGGAGTTCAGCTCGGCCATCTTCGGCTACTTCGCGGACAAGGGCCCCACCCTCGCCGCGGACCGCCCCATCGAGACCTACGGGGGCGGCCGCGCCATGATCCGCCACCTGCCCCTGGGTGTGCTGCTGGGCGTCATGCCGTGGAACTTCCCGTACTACCAGATCGCCCGTTTCGCCGCGCCGAACCTCATGCTCGGCAACGCGATCGTGCTCAAGCACGCCGAGATCTGCCCGCGCTCGGCCCTGGCCGTGCAGCAGATCATGGACGACGCCGGCGTGCCGGCCGGCGTGTACACCAACGTGTTCGCCACGCACGACCAGATCGCCGAGTTCATCGCCGACCCGCGCGTGGCCGGCGTCTCCCTGACCGGCTCCGAGCGGGCCGGCTCCGTGATCGGCGCGCTCGCGGGCCAGCACCTCAAGAAGGCCGTCCTCGAGCTCGGCGGGTCGGACCCGTACATCGTGCTCGACGCCGAGGATCCGGCCGAGGCCGCCCGCACCGCGTGGGCGACCCGCATGTACAACATGGGCCAGGCCTGCAACTCCAACAAGCGCATGATCGTCTCGGCGGACATCCATGACGCCTTCGTGGCCGAGCTGGTGTCCCTGGCCGAGGCCATGAAGCCCGGGGAGGCCGCCGACGAGGACCCGACGGTGTTCACCCCGCTGTCCTCGCGCGGTGCCGCCGAGGGCCTGGCCGAGCAGGTGGAGCGGGCCCGTCAGCAGGGCGCGACCGTCCACGTCGGCGGGACCGTCACGGACGAGGCGGGCGCCCGCTTCGCCCCGGCCGTGATCACGGGCGTCACCTCCGAGATGGACGCCTACCGCGAGGAGCTCTTCGGCCCCGTCGCAGTCGTCTACAAGGTGGAGTCCGCGGACGAGGCGCTCGCCCTCGCCAACGACTCCCAGTACGGCCTGGGCGGCGCCGTGTTCTCCCAGGACGAGGCCAAGGCCGAGCGGATCGCCCGGCAGCTCGAGGTCGGCATGGCCAACGTCAACACGCCGGCGGGCGAGGGGGCGGAGATCCCCTTCGGCGGCGTCAAGCGCTCCGGCTTCGGCCGCGAGCTCGGCCCGCTCGGCATGGACGAGTTCGTCAACAAGCAGACGTACTTCGTCCAGGACTGACACCCCACGACGACGACGGGCCCGCCTCCGGTGACCGGAGGCGGGCCCGTCCGCGTCCCCCGGCGAGGCGGGAGCAGTGGGTCAGCGACGCGCCAGACGTTCCAGCAGACGCTCCTCTGCGTCCTCGCCCGGGGTGATCCCGCGCGGGATGCGGAACAGGAAAACGAAGCCGAGCAGCCACCACAGGCCGAAGAAGGCATAGGCCATCGGGGCGATGGAGGCGGGCATCCCCGGAATGTAGAGGCTGAGCAGCCCCGCAGTGAGGATCACACCGGTCACGCCCAGCACTCGCCCGGCGGTCGCGCCGCCCGCGCGGAAGGGGCGGTCCATCTCCGGCTCGCGGCGGCGCAGGAGCAGGAACACGACGCAGACCATCATGTAGGTGAACACGATGGACGGGGATCCGGAGTCGACGAACCAGCCCAGGGCGCCCGCGCCGAAGAACGGCGCCGCGATGGAGAGCACGCCGATGAACAGCACCGCGTTCGACGGGGTCCGGTACTTCGGGTGGATGTGTCCGAACCAGCGGGGCAGCATGCCCGAGACGCCCATCGCGTAGAGCAGGCGAGCCGCGCCCATGAGCAGGGCGATCCAGGAGGTGAGGATGCCGGCCATGCCGCCCACGAGCAGCACGTTGGCCATGGCCGGGCTGTGGAACAGGGCCGCCATGGCGTCAGCCGTCACGAGGTCGGAGTTCACGAGCTGCTCACGGGGCATCGAGGACGCGTTCGTCAGGATCACCATGATGTACCAGAGGGTCGCGGCGGCCACCGAGACGATGATCATCACGCCCATGCGGCGAGGGGGCATGTTGAGCTCCTCGGCCGACTGCGGGATGACGTCGAAGCCCACGAAGAGGAACGGCACGACGACCATCACCGTGAAGAGGCCCCGGGCGTCCGTGAAGAGGGGCTCGAAGTTCGCGACGGAGCCACCCGTTCCGGCCCCGAACACCAGGAGAGCGCCGATGACGAGCAGCGTGGCGACGACGATCGTCTGCACGATGCCGGCCAGTTTGACGCCGATGTAGTTGATCCAGGTGATGACCACGGCGGCCCCGGCGCCGACCAGCGCCCAGACGAGGTAGACGTCCGAGCCGAAGGCGTTCCACAGCGGGATCGACTCGATCTCGGGCCAGATGTACGCGGCGGTGCGGGGGAGGGCGACGGCCTCGAACGCGACGATCGAGATGTAGCCGCCCGTGATGCCCCACGAACCGAGGAAGCTCCACCGCGCGCCCATGCCACGCAGCAGGTAGTGATGCTCGCCGCCGGCCTTCGGGATCGCTGCGACGAGCTCGGCGTACACCAGCGCGACGACGGTCATGATCAGGCCGCCGGAGACGATCGCGATGATCGAGCCCATGGTGCCGGCGTCCTTGAGCCAGCCGCCCACGAGGACGACCCAGCCGAAGCCGATCATGGCGCCGAAGCCCATGGCGTAGGCGTCGAGCGACGAGAGGGTCTTCTTGAGACCCGGCCCTGTCGCGGGCGGGGAGGAGGTCACGTGGCTCATGGAGCCCCCTTTCTCGGGGGGTGGGGAAGTGATGACCGCCATATTCTCCCCGATCGTCGGCCGGGGCCGTCTCCGTCAGTGACGCGCCTGTCACACAGCGGGTTCTCGGCTGGCGCGCCCTTGTCCCTTCATCCGGGGCGTGGCCATCATGGACCGGATCCCCGTCGAGAACTGCAGAATCGAGAATGTCTGATGTACCCCACCCCGATTACCTTCGACGTGGCGCGCGCCGGCCGCGCTCTCGCCCAGGTCAGTGTCCGCACCCTGGCCACCGCGGCCGGTCTCGAGAAGGAGCAGCTGCGCCGCTTCGAGAAGGGGCTGGCCGACCTGCGGGTGGACGAGCGTCTGCGTCTGGAGAAGGCCCTGCTGAAGTACGGCGTCGGGCTGGTCCCGGAGGACGAGTTCGGCGGCACGGGGGTCCGCCGGATCTTCACCGCCGAGAAGTCCCGGCGCATCGAGGCCATGGAGAACGAAGGCGGCCCCGCGTACGAGGACGACATCTGAGTCCTCCGCCGACAGGCGGACGGCCCCGCATCCCGGGCAGGGATGCGGGGCCGTCGTCGTCGGTCCGCCGGTGGCGGGGGCTCAGGCGGACTGCAGCGCGTTCGTGACCTCGCTCAGGCCCTCCTTGAGGAGGTCTTCACCGATGGTCAGCGGCGGCAGGAAGCGTACGACGTTGCCGTAGGTGCCGCAGGTGAGCAGGATGACGCCGGCGGCGCGCACGGCCGCGGCCACGGTGGCGGTCAGCGTCGCGTCCGGCTCGCCGGTGGCGGGGTCCACGAACTCGATCGCCATCATCGCGCCGCGGCCGCGGACCTCGGCGATGCGGTCGTCGGCGTTCTGCGCGAAGTGCTCGCGGATGACCTGCTCGATCCGGCGGGCCTTCTCCAGGAGACCGTCCTCCTCGACGGCCTCGAACACGGCGAGCGCCGCCGCCGTGGCGACGGGGTTGCCGCCGTAGGTGCCCCCGAGGCCGCCCGGGTGCACGGAGTCCATCACCTCGGCGCGGCCGGTGACGCCGGAGAGCGGCATGCCGCCGGCGATGCCCTTGGCGGTCGCCATCAGGTCCGGCTCGATGCCCTCGGTCTCGGAGGCGAACCAGGCGCCGGTGCGGGCGATGCCGGACTGGACCTCGTCCGCGATGAACAGGACGTCGTTGGCCTTGCACCACTCGACCACGGCCGGCAGGAAGCCCTCGGCCGGGACGATGAAGCCGCCCTCGCCCTGGATCGGCTCCATGATCACGGCGGCCAGGTTGTCGGCACCGATCTGCTTCTCCAGCGCGGAGATGGCGCGCTGCGCGGCCTCGGCGCCGGACAGGCCGTCCCGCAGCGGGTAGGAGCCGGGCACGCGGTAGACCTCGGGGGCGAACGGTCCGAAGCTGTGCTTGTAGGGCATGGACTTGGC
Organism: Micrococcus sp. EWR3.9.1; assembly: GCF_052615555.1. NCBI lineage: Bacteria > Bacillati > Actinomycetota > Actinomycetes > Micrococcales > Micrococcaceae > Micrococcus > Micrococcus sp. EWR3.9.1. The sequence goes on along the minus strand of NZ_JBQXFD010000011.1, from coordinate 52,228 downwards.
GGTCAGCGCCATCGTCAGGGTGGTGCGGCCGTGATAGGCGTGGTCGAACGCGGCCACGGCCTGCCTGCCGGTGTAGGCGCGGGCCACCTTGACGGCGTTCTCCACGGCCTCGGCGCCGGAGTTGAACAGGGCGGTGCGGGTCTCGCCGGGGATCGGGCAGGTGCGGTCCAGCTGCTCGGCCACGGCCACGTAGCCCTCGTAGGGGGTGATCATGAACGAGGTGTGGGTGAACTGCGCGACCTGCTCCTGGACGGCGGCCACGACGCGCGGGTGGGAGGCGCCCACGGAGGTGACGGCGATGCCGGAGGCCAGGTCGATCAGGCGGTTGCCGTCCACGTCCTCAAGGATGCCGCCCGCGGCGCGGGCCGCGTACACCGGCATCGTGGTGGCCACGCCGGCTGGGACGGCGCCCTTCTGGCGCTCGGCGAGCTCACGGGAGCGAGGGCCGGGCAGCTCGGTGGCCAGGTGGCGGGTCTGCTCGAGGTCGGGGGTGGCGGTCATGGGGATGCCTCCTGGGAACGGCTCACGGGGAGCGGGGACGACGGGTGGGCACGACGACGACGCGTCGGGCCGCGTCCTCCCATGGTGGGGCGTCGGGTCCATGCCGTCCAGTGATGATCTGGCATGGCGGCTATGCTCATCCGGCATGGAGGAGAAACTGCTCAGGGCCTTCGTCACGGTGGCCGAGGTCGGCACGGTCTCGGGGGCCGCGATCCGCCTGGATCTCGTGCAGTCCGCGCTCAGTCGGCAGCTGCAGCGGCTTCAGCGTGAGCTGCGCCTGCCACTGTTCGCCCGGGTCGGCGGCCGGCTCGAGCTGACGACGGCCGGCGAGGCGTTCCTCCCGGTGGCGCGCGAGGTCCTCGTCGCCCATCGCCGGGCGGAGCAGGCGGCCCGCACGCTCGCCTCCGGTCGGCTCACGGACGTGGCCGTGGCCGCACCGGGCACCACCCTCATCGACGTCGTGCTGCCGTTCGTGGCCACCTTCGGGGAGGAGGACCCGCGCCCGCGCGTCGCGGAGACCCAGCTGGACGACTCGCTGCTCGACGCCGTCGCGCGGCACGACCTCGTGGTGATGCCGACGGTGCCGCCGCCCTCCGTCGCGTCGCTGCCGCTGATGGACCTGCCGGTCTGGGCGTACGTCGCCCCGGGCCACCCCTGGGCGGGCCGGACGCGGGTGTCCCTCGACGACCTCGTGGCCCAGCCGGTCGTCGCACCCGCCCGCACCTTCATGGCGCGGCGCGTCCTCGACGGCGCCGTGGCCGTGGCGGGCCTCACGCCGCCGGCCCTCGTCGAGGCGAACTCCGGGCGGGTGGCCCAGGCCCTGGTCGCGACGGGGGCGGGCGTCGCCGTCGTCACCGAGGACCCGGCCTTCGGGTTGACGCCGGTGCGGGTCATCGCGCAGGGGCGGGCGCTCGCGGTGCGACTGCACGCGGCGTGGCGGGAGGACCACTTCGCCACCGCGACGCTGGAGAAGATCGCCCGTCGGCTGCAGGCCTTCGTCCGGGACCGCTATGCCGAGCCCGGGGATGACGCGCCGCGCTGAGGCCGGAGCGCGTGAGACCATGCCGTCGTCGGACGCGGCCCCGGGCGGGCCGCGTCGATGCACACGAGGGGAGAACCCGGATGAACACCACCGTCCGACGCGCCCTGTGGGTGGTCCTGTTGCTGCTGTGCCTGAGCCTCGTGTTCCTCGCGCTGCGCGGGGTGCTGGCGGTCGGCGCCGTGCCGATCAGCGCTGCCCCCACCCTCAGCGCCACGGCGTCCGTGAGCCCGTCCTCTGCGGCAACCACGCGGGAGGCGGCGGTTCCCATCGAGACCCAGGAACCCGCCGGCACGCCCACATCGGCGGAGCCCACGCCGTCCGAGGAGCCGGCACCGTCCGAGGAGCCGACCCCCGCCGCGGCCGCCCACCTCTCCGGCCCCGCCGCCCCGTGGGACGAGGTCACGGCGACGCCCGTGCACGTGGACGTCCACCAGGACGGCGAGCAGATCGTCGGAGCGGGGATCGACCTCACGCAGTTGGACGAGGGCGGCGACCTGGACCCGGAGCCACAGACGGTCGGCTGGTACGGCCCGCCGCAGTGGGGCACCACGCCGGGGGAGCGGTCCCGGTACGCGGGGGTCCTGGCCGGGCACGTCGTCTACCACGGCGTGCGGGACGTGTTCTGGAACCTGGGCGACGTGCGCGCGGGTGCCGTCGTCGTGGTGACATACGACGACGGCACGCAGGCCGCCTTCGAGGCGGACTCGGACGCGGTCTCGGTGGAGAAGGAGGCGCTCACCCAGGATCCGGCGAACCGCTGGGCCTGGGAGCCCGGGGGCGATGACGCAAAGGTCACGCTGATCACGTGCGACCTCGTGCCGGGCACCGGGATGGCCGGGAACGCCTTCAACAACTGGGTGGTGCAGGCCACCCGCGTCGCCTGAGGCCGCGGCGACCCCGGGGCCGGGAGGCCGGAGGGGTACCCTGGGGAGGCCGGGGCGGCCGACCGCGTCGGACCGCCCTTGACCCCGTGACCGGGTGACGACCGCCGAGAGGACCTGCGCCCATGAGCCGAGCCGACATCGCCCCCGCCCGCGTGCGCCCCCGCCGCTGGAGCGTGGCCGTCGGAGGGGCGCTCCTGAGCATCACCCTGGCCACCGGCGGCTGCAGCGTCGCCGAGGAGCCCGGACAGACCGGTGGCACGGAGGCGGGGAACACCTACCTGGAGGGCGTGCTGGCCAGCCCCAGCCAGACGTCCGCCGACCCGCTCGCGGCGGACATCCAGTTCGCGGGTCTGCTGCTGCGCAACCACCGCGACGCGATCCAGCAGTCCGATGAGGTGCTGGGCAAGGACGGCGTGGACCAGGAGATCCGGGCCACCGCCGAACGGATGAAGTCCGAGCACGAGGAGCGGGCGCGCCGGCTCGAGTCGATGCTCGAGGGCTGGGGCGTCCCCTCGGATGACGTGCGCGGTGCGGGTGCCGAGTCGACCCCGTCTGCGCAGCCCGAGTCCACGGAGGACGCGGAGCCGACCCAGATCGTGGGCGACGAGTTGCGCGCCGGACTCCTGTCCGACCGGGAGAAGAACGTGCTGGCCGCCGCCGAGCCGGAGGAGGCAGGACGGATCTACCTGCTCCAGATGCGCCGCCTCTATCAGGGCGCGCTGACGATCTCCGCCACGGAGGCGGAGGACGGCTCGGACGACGCGGCGAAGGAGCTGGCCTCCAGCGTGGTCGAGGGCCATCGCAAGGAGCTGGAGAGTTTGGCCGAGACGCTCGCGGAGATGGGCGTGATCGGGTCGAGCGGGGCGCGCACGGCGGAACCGTCCGGGTTCACCGGCCCCATCAAGATCGAGGGCACCGGCGCCGACGGCGGCTCCGTCCCCTCGGACTTCGTCCCGGAGCCGCTGCAGCGGGTGCGCAACTTCCGCGCCACCCAGAAACCGGTGCTGCCGTCGTCGAGCTCGCCCAGTTCCTCCAGCGCGTCGGGCCCCGCCAGCGCGTCGGGCCGGGATGCCGAGGACCAGCGGGGGCGGGACACCGCATCGGCGAGCCCGTCGCCCAGCCCGGCCGACACGGCGCAGGCCACCCCGCGCCCCTCCTCCGGGGCGAGCCCCTCGCCCAGCGCATCCCGCTGACACACCGGCCGGCCGGCCCGATCCGCATCGCGCGTCGCCGTGACCGAGTCGATAGCGCTTCGTCACCGGATGGTGACCCGCCTCACGTCCGCGCGGCGTAGATTCGTGCCGACGCGGCGAGTGCGGCATCCGGTCGACCTCGGGCGTCCGAGCCGGAGAACCCTTCGGCCCGTCGCAGCACCGCACCCCTGGAGGAGCACGATGCGCACCGCCCGACCGACCCGCCTTGCCGCCGCCCTGGGCGCCGGCGTCCTTCTCACCGGCCTGGGGGCGACCCCCGCCCTCGCCTCACCCGCCCACCCCGCTGGATGGACCGCCGAGCACGACCTGCCCGGCGGATCCTTCCTCGTGGCCAGCGCGGAGGGTGAGACCGGTGCCTCCTTCGGCACCGAGTTCGAGGTGGACGAGTCCGACGTCCGCCTGACGGTGGCTCCGGCGCTGGAGGGGGAGGCCCGCGGCGCCGAGACCGAGGTCCCGTTCACGTACGACGACGAGTTGGAGCGCGGTGACTTCGACGTCGCCGCGGCCCGGCGGAGCCTGGGCGAGTCGGGGACCGGTCCCGTCGTCTACACCCTCTACGTCCTGGGCGGCGAGGTGGCCGCCCTCACCTACGGTCCGGACGCCGACCTCACCGACGCTGACCCGGGCGAGCCGCTGCGCGCCGACCAGCGTCAGGAGCTCGGCTTCCACATGCTCCCCACCGCCTGGGACACCACCCTGCTCGCGGCGCCGGGGGAGCGACACGTGTTCATCTCCTCGAACACGGGCGATGAGGCGGCGCCGCTGACGCTCGTCGCGGGCCCGGCCGAGGGTCGGGTCGTCGAGGTGACGGAGGAGGAGACCGGCGGACCGCGCGGCTACCTGTACCAGGCGCCCGAGGGCTTCACCGGATCCGACACCGTCACCCTGCGGGCCACGAGGGACGGCGTCACGACGACGCGGACGGTGACCGTGCGGTTCGGCGACCCCCGCGTGGACCTCTACGACTGGGAGAACGGGCGGATCCCGGGGTTCGTGACCTTCCCCGTGGCCGGCCTGTTCGACGACGCTCCGGCTCCGGGCCAGCCGGCCGATCCCGACACCCCCACCTCGCCGGCGGATCCCGAGACCCCCGCGGAGCCGGCCGAGGGCGAGCACACGGTGCCGGACGCGGTCGAGACCGGGCGTGGTCCGACGGCGTGGCCCGTCGCCGTCGCGGTGCTGGCCGCGGGCGTCCTGGCCGTGGTGCGCCGGCACCGCGTCGCGGCCTGACCGCGCCGGTCAGCGGGGCGCGAGCAGCGCGCTCTTCTCCGGGTGCTCGTCGAACCACTGGGCGACGTACCAGCACATCGGCACGATGCGGCGGCCCCCTGCGGGGCCGCCGTTCGTCGCGATGTCCTCGACGGCGCCCGCGGTCAGCGCGGCGGCGTGGCCCCGGCCGCGGTGCACCGGGATGGTGAACGCGCGGTTCAGGGAGACGGCCGCGCCGTTGTCCCGGAAGTCGAGGACGGCGAGCAGTGTGCCGCCGTCGTGGAGCTCGTAGCGGGACTCGGCGTCATTGCGGGTGACGGTGGGGGAGGTGCTCATGCCGGGGCAACCCCCGGTGGTCACGGGGTATTCCGACGCCGGCCGGCGGCGGGCTCCTACATGTAGTGGTCCGCGGGGGCCGGACACGCCGCTCGCGGACGTGGCAAACCCGACTTTCCGGCTGTGGGAACCCGGCCCCGAGATCTCCACCGGCTGTGGACAGTCGACCTCGGTCCCGGCGTGTCCCGCATGTCCGCGCGGATCGTCTCGCACAGCAGGGTGTGGACAGGATGGGCAGAGGGTGGGGATACGTAACTACAGCGGTGTGACTACTACATGTAGGGATGGTTCCCGGCCGTGATCACTAGATGTAGTATCGACGCAGATGTTCGGCACGCCCCGCGATGCACCTCGCGAGCGCCGCGCCGACACCCGCAGACCACCAGAGACCACGAAGGAACAGGGATCGCCATGACCGTCACCGTGTACACCAAGCCGGCCTGCGTGCAGTGCAACGCCACCTACCGTGCACTGGACAAGAAGGGCATCGCCTACGAGGTCGTGGACATGTCCCAGGACCCCGCCGCCCTCGAGCGCGTCCGTGCCCTCGGCTTCATGCAGGCCCCCGTCGTCGTCACCGAGACCGACTCCTGGTCCGGCTTCCGCCCGGACAAGATCGCCGAGCTCGCCGAGTCCGCCGCGGCATCGGTGGCCTGACCGGAGCCGACATGACCGTCGCCGCGGACCCGAGCCACATCCGCTCGGCCGAGGCGCAGGGGCTCGTCCCCACCGACGCGGGACTGATCTACTTCTCCTCCGCCTCCAACTACACGCACCGCTTCGTCGAGAAGCTCGAGCTGCCCGAGGACCGGGTGGCTCGACTGCCGTTGATCACCCGGGAGCCCACCCTCGGGGCCACCGCCCCGTACGTCCTGATGACCCCCACCTACGGCGGGGGCAGCGGGCCGGGCGCGGTCCCGAAGCAGGTGATCAAGTTCCTCAACGTCCCGGAGAACCGTCACTGGATTCGGGGCGTGATCGCGTCCGGGAACACCAACTTCCATGAGGGCTACTGCCTGGCCGGCTACATCATCTCCCGCAAGTGCCAGGTGCCCCTCATGTACAAATTCGAGCTGATGGGCACGCCCGACGACGTCGAACGCGTCCGCGGCGGCCTGGAAGGACTGTGGACATGACCACCACCGCACCCACCGAGGCGGACCTCATCCGCCAGGCGAAGAACATGCCCGCCGAGTGGCAGAACCTCGGCTACCACGAGCTCAACGCCATGCTGAACCTCTACGGCGCCGACGGTCGCATCCAGTTCGAGGCCGACCACGCGGCCGCGCGCCAGTACTTCCTGCAGCACGTCAACACCAACACGGTGTTCTTCCACGACCTGGAGGAGAAGCTCGACTACCTGCAGAAGAACGACTACTACGAGACCGAGACGTTCGAGCAGTACCCCTTCGAGTTCATCCGGGGCCTGTTCGATCGTGCCTACAAGGCCAAGTTCCGCTTCCCGACATTCCTCGGCGCGTTCAAGTTCTACACCTCGTACGCCCTGAAGACCTTCGACGGCAAGCGCTACCTCGAGCGCTACGAGGACCGCGTCGCCGTCGTCGCCCTCCACCTGGCCCGGGGCGACCAGGAGCTGGCCACCCACCTGGTGGACGAGATGATCGCCGGCCGCTTCCAGCCGGCCACCCCCACCTTCCTCAACTCGGGCAAGAAGCAGCGCGGCGAGCTCGTCTCCTGCTTCCTGCTGCGCATCGAGGACAACATGGAGTCGATCGCCCGCGGCATCAACTCCGCCCTGCAGCTGTCCAAGCGCGGCGGTGGCGTGGCCCTCTCGCTGACCAACATCCGCGAGCACGGCGCGCCCATCAAGCAGATCGAGAACCAGTCCTCCGGCGTCATCCCCGTGATGAAGCTCCTCGAGGACTCCTTCTCCTACGCCAACCAGCTCGGCGCGCGTCAGGGCGCCGGCGCGGTGTACCTCAACGCGCACCACCCGGACATCCACCGCTTCCTCGACACCAAGCGCGAGAACGCGGACGAGAAGATCCGCATCAAGACCCTCTCCCTCGGCGTCGTGATCCCGGACATCACGTTCCAGCTGGCGAAGAAGAACGAGGACATGTACCTGTTCTCGCCGTACGACGTCGAGCGTGTCTACGGGGTGCCGTTCTCCGAGATCTCCGTGACCGAGAAGTACTACGAGATGGTCGACGACGCGCGGATCAAGAAGACCAAGATCAACGCGCGCGAGTTCTTCCAGACCATCGCCGAGATCCAGTTCGAGTCCGGCTACCCGTACGTCGTGTTCGAGGACACCGTGAACGCCGCGAACCCGATCAAGGGCCGCATCACCATGTCCAACCTGTGCTCCGAGATCCTGCAGGTCTCCGAGGCCTCCGAGTACAACGAGGACCTGAGCTACGCCCACGTGGGCCAGGACATCTCCTGCAACCTCGGCTCGATGAACATCGCCAAGACCATGGACTCGCCGGACTTCGGCCGGTCCGTGGAGACCGCGATCCGTGCGCTGACGGCCGTGTCGGTCATGTCCGACATCCAGTCGGTGCCGTCCATCGCCAAGGGCAACGCGGCCTCCCACGCCATCGGCCTGGGGCAGATGAACCTCCACGGCTACCTGGCACGCGAGCGCGTCCACTACGGCTCGGAGGAGGGCATCGACTTCACGAACATGTACTTCTACGCGGTGCTGTTCCACGCGCTGCGGGCCTCGAACCGGATCGCCATCGAGACCGGCCAGCGGTTCGGCGGGTTCGAGGACTCGAAGTACGCCTCGGGGGAGTTCTTCGACAAGTACACGGACCAGGAGTGGGCGCCCGCCACCGAGCGCGTCGCCGAGCTGTTCGCCGAGGCCGGCATCGCCCTGCCCACGCAGGACGACTGGCGTGAGCTGAAGGCCTCCGTCATGGAGCACGGCATCTTCAACCGCAACCTGCAGGCCGTCCCGCCGACGGGCTCGATCTCGTACATCAACAACTCGACCTCCTCGATCCACCCGGTGGCCTCGAAGATCGAGATCCGCAAGGAGGGCAAGCTCGGCCGCGTGTACTACCCGGCGCCGTACCTCACCAACGAGAACCTCGAGTACTACGAGGACGCGTACGAGATCGGCTACGAGAAGATCATCGACACGTACGCCGCGGCGACGCAGCACGTGGACCAGGGCCTGTCCCTGACGCTGTTCTTCAAGGACACGGCCACCACCCGTGACCTGAACCGCGCGCAGATCTACGCGTGGACGAAGGGCATCAAGACGATCTACTACATCCGCCTGCGCCAGCTCGCGCTGGAGGGCACCGAGGTCGAGGGCTGCGTCAGCTGCATGCTCTGACAGCCGACCCTTCGAGGCGGGAAATCCCGCGTATTCCGCGCTTCTGAGCGCGGGTGCGCTCGATTTCCCGCCTCGAAGCGGGGCGGCGCGCACGGACGGACGGGGCGGGCCCACGACGTTGTGAGCCCGGACCTGCCCGAGTGGCTGCCGCTGCACCTGCGGGCCTAGACTGTCCGGGACCCGCGCCCCGATGACCGTGCTCTCGAGAGCCCCCGGAATCCGCGGATTCTCAACGAATTCTTCTGAAGGATGTGCCCTGCCGTGACCGAGACCCAGCAGTCCCACCTCGTCGAGGCGATTAACTGGAACCGCATTCAGGACGAGAAGGACGTGGAGGTGTGGAACCGCCTCGTCAACAACTTCTGGCTGCCGGAGAAGGTGCCGCTGTCCAACGACGTCCAGTCCTGGTCCCACCTCACGGACGAGGAGCGACTGCTCTCCATGCGCGTGTTCACGGGCCTGACGCTGCTGGACACGATCCAGGGCACCGTGGGCGCCGTCTCCCTCATCCCGGACGCCATGACCCCGCACGAGGAGGCCGTCCTCACGAACATCGCGTTCATGGAGTCGGTGCACGCGAAGTCATACTCCTCGATCTTCTCCACGCTGGCCTCCACCCCGGAGATCGACGAGGCGTTCCGCTGGTCCCGTGAGAACCGGAACCTGCAGGCCAAGGCCGGCCTGATCGTGGAGCGCTATGACGGCCAGGACCCGTACAAGAAGAAGATCGCCTCCACCCTGCTCGAGTCCTTCCTCTTCTACTCGGGCTTCTACTGGCCCATGTACCTCTCCGCGCACGCCCGCCTCACCAACACCGCGGACCTGATCCGTCTGATCATCCGCGACGAGGCCGTGCACGGGTACTACATCGGCTACAAGTACCAGCGGAGCATCGAGACCCTGCCGGAGGAGAAGCGGGAGGAGCTCAAGGCGTTCACCTTCGAGCTGCTGTTCGAGCTGTACGAGAACGAAGTCGAGTACACCCATGACCTCTACGACGCCGTCGGCCTGGCCGAGGACGTGAAGAAGTTCCTGCACTACAACGCGAACAAGGCGCTGATGAACCTGGGCTACGAGCCCATGTTCCCGGCCGAGACCACGAACGTGAACCCCGCCATCCTCTCCGCGCTCTCCCCGAACTCGGATGAGAACCACGACTTCTTCTCCGGCTCCGGCTCCTCCTACGTGATCGGCAAGGCCGAGAACACCGAGGACGAGGACTGGGACTTCTGATCCCGTCCGCCTGAGCCCCGTCCCGACGACGGCCGGTCGCCTCCCCGCGGAGGCGCCCGGCCGTCGTCGTCTCGCGGGGGCATCACACGTCGACACCCGGGCCCGCAGTATGACGCTGCGCGTCACCGCCCTGCCCGATGGAGCGCACACGCTGCGATACGCTTGGGCCCAGCTTCAGGAGAAGCGGCTGTGGACCCCGCCTCGGCGGGTCCACGTGGTCCCACGACGAGCCGCTCGCCAACCCCATGTTCACGGGTGGCAACGGACCGAGAAGCGGCCTGCCTCCGCTGCGTGCAGACCCCTCGAGGGGAGCCCGCGGTGACTGGGGGACGGGCAAGAGCAGCGTTCGAAAGGATCCCGGCCTCCGGCTCGGGGCGTCTCTCGCCCCCCGCCCGCCGTGCTGTGCCCCGCGGGGAATCACCCACCGCACGGCCCACCCCGCACCGTTCCGCACCCGCCGTGCCCACCCGCGCCGGCGACGTCGCACCGTCCTCCAAGGAGAACCCCATGACGACCCCCTCGAACATCTCCCGCCGCTCCTTCGCCGGCCTGTCCCTGGCCGCCGTCGGCGCGTTCGCCCTGACCGCCTGCAACTCGCAGGCCGAGGAGAAGAGCGACGACGGCGCCCAGACCGTGCGCATCGGCGTCGTGTCCGAGAACGAGTCGCACCGCGCCCTGGTGAAGCTCGCGAAGGAGAAGCACGGCATCGACGTCGAGATCCGCAACTTCACCGAGTACACGCAGCCGAACCCGGCGCTGGACAACGGCGACATCGACATGAACTGGTTCCAGCACATCGCCTACTTGGCCGACTACAACCAGGCCTCCGGCAAGGACCTGACGATGATCGGGACCACCGAGATCATCCCGCTGCCCCTGTACTCCAAGAAGTACACGGACGTCTCCGAGTTCAAGAAGGGCGACACCGTCGCCATCCCGAACGACACCGTGAATCAGGCCCGTGCCATCAATGTGCTCGTCGCCGCCGGCCTGTTGAAGCTGTCCAATGAGACCATCCGTCCGGAGGTCCGCGACATCGACGAGGCCGCCTCCACCGTGACGGTGCAGCCCGTGGCCGCGCAGCAGACCGTGAACGCGCTCGAGTCCGTGCAGGGCGCGGTCATCAACAACACCTTCTCGGCGGACGCCGGCATCGACACGAACACCGCCCTGTTCAAGGACGACCCCGAGGACGACTCCGCCAAGCCGTACGTCAACGGCTTCGCCGTGCGTCGCGAGGACCGCGACAACGAGACCTACAAGAAGATCGCGGCCCTGTACCACGAGCAGCCCGTGCTGGATGAGTCCGCGAAGCTCTCCTCCGGCACGAGCGTGCCGGTGCAGCTCGACACCGCCCAGATCGACGAGACCCTGAAGCAGTACCAGGACGCGATCGCGAAGCAGGGCGCCTGATCCATGGCAGGTTCCCATACGTCCGACCGTGACGCGGTCACCCCGGGGCGCCCCTCCGCGGGCGCCCCGGGGGAGCCGGTCATCGTCTTCGACCACGTCAGCCGCGTCTACGCCGCCAAGAAGGGTGCCGGTGTGAAGGCCGTGGACGACGTCTCGCTCGCCGTGAACCGCGGCGAGGTCTTCGGCGTCATCGGCTTCTCCGGCGCCGGCAAGTCCACCCTGATCCGCATGATCAACGGGCTGGAGAAGCCGACGTCGGGCACCGTCACGGTGCTGGGCCAGCAGGTCTCCCATCTCTCCGAAGCGAAGCTGCGTCCGCTGCGCACCCGCATCGGCATGGTGTTCCAGCAGTTCAACCTGCTGACCTCCCGCACGGTGGCCGGGAACATCGAGTTCGCTCTGGACACGGCCGGCTGGCCGCGGTCCAAACGCCGCGCTCGCGTGGCGGAGCTGCTCGAGTTCGTCGGCCTGGCGGACAAGGCCAAGCACTACCCGGAGCAGCTCTCGGGCGGCCAGAAGCAGCGCGTCGGCATCGCCCGCGCCCTGGCCGCCGAGCCGGAGATCCTGCTCGCAGACGAGGCCACCAGCGCCCTGGATCCCTCGACGACGCACGAGGTGCTCTCCGTGCTGCGCCGCGTCAACGAGGAGCTCGGGGTCACGATCGTGGCCATCACCCACGAGATGGAGGTCATCCGCTCGATCGCCGACCGCGTCGCCGTGATGGACAGCGGCCGCGTGGTGGAGTCCGGCAAAGTCTACGACCTCTTCTCTCGGCCCGCCCACTCCGCCGACGCCGCGTCCTTCGTGGCCACGGCGCTCAAGGACCGGCCGAATGCCGAGGAGGTGGCCCGCATCCGGGCGCGCACCGAGGGTCGGCTGATCATGGTCTCGCTCAAGGACTCCGCCGCGGTCTCGGCGGTGCTCGGCACCGCATCGACGCGCGGCGTGGGCTTCGAGATCGTCCACGGCGGCATGTCCGCCACCAAGGACTCCGCGTACGGCCTGCTCACCGTGGCGCTCACGGGCGAGGCCGCCGCGGTGGACGCGTTTGTCGCGGACCTGGCCGGCGCCGGAGACGTGCAGGAGGTGCACCAGTGATCGACCGATTCCAGAACCTCGACTGGGGGTACTACGGCCCCGAGCTGATGACCGCCGTGGGGGACACCCTCTACATGGTCGGCTGGTCCTTCATCCTCGGCGGCATCCTCGGCCTGCTGGTCGGGCTCGTCCTCTACACCACGCGCCCGGGCGGCATCTTCGCCAACCGTGCCGTCTACCTGGTCACGAACTTCATCGTGAACCTCATCCGGCCCATCCCGTTCGTCATCCTCATCGCCGCCCTGCAGCCGCTGACCATCGCGGTGCTCGGCACCGGCATCGGCAACACCGCCGTGGTGTTCTGCATGATCTGGGCGTCCACGTTCGGCATCGCCCGCATCGTGGAGCAGAACCTCGTCTCGCTGGACCCCGGCGTGATCGAGGCCGCCCGCGCGATGGGCGCCTCCCGCATGCGGATCGTGCGCGCCGTGGTGCTGCCCGAGGCCCTCGGCCCGCTGATCCTCGGCTTCACGTTCGTGATCATCTCGCTCGTGGACATGTCCGCGATGGCGGGCATCATCGGCGGCGGCGGCGTCGGCAACTTCGCCATCGTGGAGGGCTACAACCGGTTCCGTCCGGAGGTCACCTGGCTGGCCGTGATCGTGGTGATCGTGTTCGTCCAGGCGCTGCAGCTGATCGGCAACGGCATCGCCCGCAAGGTCATGCGCCGCTGAACCCCGGCTCGGTCCGCACGACGACGGCCGGTGACATCCCGCGGGGACGTCACCGGCCGTCGTCGTCGTTCTGGCAGACTTCGGCCCATGACCGACATCACCTCCACCCCCGCGGCCTCCGTCGCCGACGATCCCCTGGCCTTCTACGTGCGCCTCGGCGAGCCCACCGTGGACGCCGACGGCGTCCGCACCTCCCGCGTGCGCTCCACCGTGCACGCCCAGGGCGCATGGCGGGAAGAGGAGATGCACATGGCCGCCGTCTCGGGCCTGCTGCTGCACGAGGTGGCCGCGCACGAGACCACTCCCGGGCTGCGGGTGGGACGGCTCTCCTACGACATCCTGGGCACGCTCTGGTCGGGCGAGCTCGAGGTGGTCACGCGCACCCTGCGTCCGGGCCGGACCATCGAGCTCGTCGAGTCCGTGCTCCACGCCCGGGGCCGCACCGTGCTGATCCTGCGGGCCTGGCTGCTGTCCACCTCGGACACCTCCGCCGTCGCCCAGCTGCCGGACGAGCCCCTCCCGCCGCGCTCGCAGGCGCAGGCGCACAACGCGCTCCACGGATGGGGGGGCGGGTACATCGCCTCCCTCGACGGCGTCATCCTGCCCGGCCACGGGCCGGGCCACGGCCGGGTGTGGCTCACCACGGACCGTGAGATGGTGGCGGGGGAGAGCACGAGCGACCTGGTCCGCCTGATCAGCCTCACCGACGCGGCCAACGGGATCGCCCCGGCCCTGCCGGCGAAACCGGGCGGGTGGTTCTTCCCCAACGTGGACCTGCAGATCCACCTGTACCGCGAGCCCACCGGCCACTGGCTCGGCCTCGCGGGGCAGGTCACGGTGGGCCCGGACGGCGTGGGCCTGACCAGCACCGTCCTCCACGACGACGACGGCCCCTTCGCCCACGCCGAGCAGACCCTCACCCTGCGCTCCTGGCCGGCCGAGGGCGGCCTGTGAGCGCAGCTCCCCGGCTGCGCTGGGCCGTGCAGGAGCGGACCCTCGGGGCCGTCGAAGACCTCGACTGGGCCATGGACGAGCTGGCCGTCTTCCGCGCCGCCGCGGCCGAGGGAAGGGCCCTCGACGGCCTGATCCGCGTCTACGTGCCCGAACCGACGGTCGCGTTCGGCCAGCGCGACGCCCGGCTGCCCGGCTTCGAGGCCGCGGCCGCGGCGGCCCGCGCCCACGGCTTCGAGCCGGTGGTGCGCCGGGCCGGCGGACGGGCGGCGGCCTACCACCACGGCTGCCTGGTGGTGGACCACCTGAGCCAGCAGGAGGACGCGGCGCTCACGCAGCAGGCCCGGTTCGCGGAGTTCGCCGACCTGTTCGTGCGGGCGTTCGCGCGCATGGACGTGCCCGCCTCCGTGGGCGAGATTCCGGGGGAGTACTGCCCGGGCGAGTTCTCCGTGCAGGGTCCTGCGCCGACATACCCGGTGAAGCTGGCCGGCTCCGCGCAGCGCGTGGTGAAGGGGGCGTTCCTGTTCTCCACCCACGTGGTGGTGTCCGACCCCGCCCCGCTGCGGGCCGTGCTCGTCGACGTCTACCGGGAGCTCGGTCTGGACATGGATCCCCGTACGGCGGGCGCGGCCGAGGACGTGCGTCCCGGGGTGAGCGTTCCCGCGTTCGCCGCGGCCCTGCGGGAGGAGTACACGGCGTGGGCGGCCGCCGCCGGGATCGAGGTCGTGGCCGAGCAGCTCGCCGTCCTCGGCGCGCGCACCTCCGGCTGAGGGCACGGACTGGCTGCGGGCGGGCCGTCAGGCCGTGAGATCCGCGATGATCTCCCGCTTGCGTCGCGGGGTGAAGCCGGCCGCCACGGCCGCCGCCCGGCGCGCCGCGTCCGTCCGGTACAGGGACCAGCCCCGCTGCACGAGGAACGGCACCGGCTTGCGACGCTCGGCGACATCGCGCACGAACCGGCGGGCCGCCGTCGTGGTCCGCGCCTGGTCGATGTACCAGGCCGCGTAGCGGACTCCGGCCCGGTCCAGGGCGGCGGGCATGCGCTCGGCGAAGATGCCCTCCGCCACGATCACCCCGCCCGGCTCGAGCGCGACGGTGCTGTGCCCGCGGACGGAGGACGTGGAGATGTCGTAGTCGGGCACGCGCGTGGCGCCCTCCTCGAGCAGTTCGACGACCGCGTCCACGGCCGCCTGCTCATCCCATGTTCCGGGGTGGTCCCAGTCGATCTCGCCATACGGGGTGCGCGGGAACACGGGGCCGGGCCCACCCGCGGCGCCGTCGTCGGACTGCGGACGGTAGAACGCATCGAGCGAGAGGTGGGGCCGGCCGTGCCGCCGGGCCAGGTAGGACTTGCCGGAGCCCGACGCCCCGCCGAGCAGGATCACGGAAGGAGGGGGCGAGGCGGGGAGGATGGTCACGGGGGACCATTCTTCCCCACCTCGGCACGTCCTCAGTGGCCGCGGTCGATCCACTCCTGCAGGTGCGGCTTCTCCGTGCCGATCGTGGTGGAGTCGCCGTGGCCGGTGTGGACCACGGTGGCCTCCGGCAGCGAGAGCAGGCGCTCGCGGATGGACTCGATGATCGTGTCGAAGTCCGAGTACGAGCGGCCGGTGGCGCCGGGCCCGCCCTGGAACAGGGTGTCGCCGGAGAACACGACGCCGGTCGGGGCGCCGTCGTCGCCGGCCTCGCCCAGGGCGGGGGCGTACAGGCAGACCGAGCCGGGGGAGTGACCGGGGGTGTGCAGCACCCGCAGCTCGACGCCGGCCACGCGCAGGACGTCGCCCTCGGCGAGCGCGCCATCGGGCTCCTCGTCGGGGAAGACGTCGTCCCAGAGCATGCGGTCGGCGGGGTGGAGCAGCGCGGGGGCGTCCACCATCTGGCGGAACTCCTGAACCTGGCGGATGTGGTCGTCGTGGCCGTGGGTGAGGACGATGGCCAGCACCTGGCGGCCGTTCACCTTCTTCCAGACGGCCGAGGCATCATGGGCCGGGTCGATGACGACGCACTGCTCCGCGCCGCCGACGATCCACACGTTGTTGTCCACGTCGAACGTCTCCCCGTCCAGGGAGAACGTGCCGGAGGTGACCAGGTGATCGATGCGCGCCATCAGAGCACCACCACCGAGCGCAGGACGTCGCCGGACTTCATCGTCTCGAAGGCCTCGTTCACCTCGTCCAGGGCGATGGTCTCCGTGACGAACTCGTCCAGCGGCAGGCGGCCCAGGCGGTACTGGTCCACGAGCATCGGGAAGTCGCGCTCCGGCAGGCAGTCGCCGTACCACGAGGACTTCAGCGCGCCGCCGCGGCCGAAGACCTCCAGCAGGGGCAGCTTCAGCTCCATGCCGGGGGTGGGCACGCCCACCAGGACGACGCGGCCGGCCAGGTCCCGGGCGTAGAACGCCTGCTCGTAGGTCTCCGGGCGGCCGACCGCCTCGATGACCACGTCGGCGCCGAAGCCGCCGGTCGCCGCGCGGATGGCCTCCACGGGGTCCTCGTCCTTCGAGTTCACGGTGTGGGTGGCGCCGAGCTCCTCGGCCTTCGCGAGCTTCTTGGCGTCGATGTCCACCGCGATGATCGTGGTGGCGCCGGCGAGCTTCGCCCCGGCGATCGCGGCCACGCCGACGCCGCCGCAGCCGATCACGGCCACGGACTCGCCGAGCTTGACCTCGCCGGTGTTGATGGCCGCGCCGATGCCGGCCATGATCCCGCAGCCGAGCAGGCCGACCGCGGCTTGTTCCTTGGGAGTGTCGACGCCGTCGACCTGGGTGCACTGCTTGGCGTGGACGAGCGTCTTGTCCGCGAACGCCCCGATGCCCAGGGCCGGGGACAGCTCCGTGCCGTCCTCGAGGGTCATCTTCTGGGTCGCGTTGTGGGTGTTGAAGCAGTACTTCGGCTCGCCCTTCCGGCACGCGCGGCACTCGCCGCACACGGCGCGCCAGTTGAGGATCACGGTGTCGCCGACCTTGACGTGGTCGACGCCCTCGCCGATCGCGGAGACCACACCCGTGGCCTCGTGGCCGAGCAGGTACGGGTACTCGTCCCCGATCCCGCCCTGCTGGTAGTGCAGATCCGTGTGGCAGACGCCGCAGGTCTTGATGTCGACGACGGCCTCGCCGGGTCCCGGATCGGGGATGACGATGGTCTCGACGGTGACGGGGGCGTCCTTCGCCATGGCGACGACGCCGCGGACCTTCTGGGACACGTTGTTCCTCCTGGTGGTGGGGTTCTGCCCGACGCCGCGCATGCGTGGGGCGGCGCGGCGTGCGGGCTCGTTCTGCCCATCCCATCACAGGACCCTGTGCGACGCATCGGTGAGCAGCCGGGGGCCTGGTGTGTGGCGTCACCGCAGTGGCCGGGGGAGACTGCAACCTGAGCCGCAACATCGATGTGAACGGAGGGGCGAACCGTGGCACGACATGGCAGAGACGAGGACGAGGCCCACGAGGCTCCAGCCGGGGCTCCGGCCGGTGCCGGCACGCTCGCTCAGTGGCGCATCCCACTGGTGGGGCTGCTGATCGGCGTCGGGCTGGGCGTGGTGTTCGGACTGGGCACCGAGAGGCCCTGGGGCACCGTGATCGGCTGCGCGATG
This sequence comes from Micrococcus sp. EWR3.9.1, assembly GCF_052615555.1. Lineage (NCBI taxonomy): Bacteria > Bacillati > Actinomycetota > Actinomycetes > Micrococcales > Micrococcaceae > Micrococcus > Micrococcus sp. EWR3.9.1. The sequence goes on along the minus strand of NZ_JBQXFD010000011.1, from coordinate 34,775 downwards.
ATGGGCTTCGCCCTCGGCATCGCGTGGATGTATGTCGAGCGCGGCCGGGACGGGAGGGACCGCTGACGTGTGCGGCCGCTACGTGATGGCCCGCGCCACGAGCGACCTGGTGGCCCTGGGCGATGCCGAGGCGAATGAGGACCTGGTGCTGCGCCAGAGCTGGAACGTGGCGCCGACAGCCGAGGTGCCGATCCTCGTGGCGCACGCGGACGACGTCGGCGCCGGAGGCACCCGTGGGGGCGACGGCGGTGCCGGGGTGACCCGGCGGATCCACGTGGCCCGCTGGGGCCTGGTGCCGCCGTGGGCGAAGGAGCTGTCCGTGGGGTCCCGTGCGTTCAACGCGCGCTCGGAGACCGTGGCCTCCAAGCCGACGTTCCGGGCCGCCGTCCGCGCCCGCCGCTGCGCCGTGCCGGTGGAGGGCTACTACGAGTGGAAGGCGCCGGAGCCTGGTGCCAAGGGTCCCGACGGGCGGATCGCGAAGAAGCAGTCCTACTACGTGCACCCGGCCGGGGCCGGGGACGGCGAGGGGCCGGTCATCTGGTTCGCCGGCCTGTACGAGTGGTGGCAGGACCCCGAGGCCAAGGCCGCGGGGGAGGACGCGTGGGTCCTCTCGACGACGATCCTCACCATGGCCGCGCCCGACGCGGACGACGACGATCCGGTGCTCGCCGCGCTCGGCCAGCTGCACGACCGGCTGCCCGTGCCCATGGATGCCGAGACGATGGACCGGTGGCTCGCTCTGGACACGCTCGGGTCTGCCGAAGAAGCCGACGCCCTCGTGGGTCAGGTGTGCGCCGGCGCGTACGACGTCGCGGCGGGCTGGTCGCTGCGGCCCGTGGGGGGCGCCGTGGGGAACGTCCGGAACAACGGGCCGGAGCTGATCCAGGAGATGAGAGAGCAGCAGGGCACGCTGCTCTGAGAGACGGGGCGACGGGGATGACCTGCCCGTGAGACGCGGAAGCGCGGTGCCGCGGTGAGGCCGGAGACGGTCATCTCCTGTTCACCCTGTCCGTGGGCGGCACCCCGGTGGCCGCCCTCGACGACGAGACCGCCGGCATTCCGGAGGGCAACAGAGGCCCCTCTGCCGGGCTCGTCTACGCGTGGGGCGAGCACAGCCGGGCCGACCCCGTGTTTGGGGACTACCCCGAGCGGGTCCTCGCGCTGAAGTACGCCGAGCCGGGCGTGGAGCTGCCATTGTGGTCCAAGCGCCAGGGCGACGACGCGTCGGTCGCGGAACTCTCGTGGGGTCCGCGCTGGGGCACCCTCTGGCGCGACACCGCGTTGGAATTTTCACCGGGTTTCACTACCTCGCCGACGCGACATACCCGACCGACGACCGCCTCGTTCGCGACTGGTCGCTGGACGGGGTGACCAGGAGTGAGGACGTCATCATCACCCAGGACGCGGAGCGGTCCGACGTCTTCGCACTCGTGGAGTCGCTCGCGGATGGGCAGAAGCCCCGGGCCCTGAACGTGCCGGCGGGGGAGGACGCCCACACGACCCCGGACACGGTCGAGACCGGGCGTGAGGTGCCGGCGGGCGCGCTCGGAGCGCTCGCGGCCGTCGGCGCGGGACTCGTGTTCCTGGCCCGGGGGTGGGTGCGCCGGGTCTGACGCACCTGCCCGACGAGTGGGCCGCGGGGCGGTGGACGGGAGACCGTCGGCCGCCCCGCGGTCTGTGCTCAGCCGGCCGGAGTGGATTCGATGGGGCCGGTGCAGCCCCAGGCTGAGGAGTCGACGCTGCAGTCATCGGCGACATTGCGGGTGATGGTGCGCCAGATGTCCGCGGTGACGGGGGCCGAGTCGAGGCTGATGGTGCCCGGGATGAGCACCCACTCGCCCCCGGCCTCCCGGTATTCGCCGATGTAGACGGTGGTGAGGCGGACCGTGTACTGCCCGGTGTCCTCGTACACGTGGCTCGTGGGGGTGGGGACGTTGAACTCCGGCTGGCTCTGGCCTGCGACCGAGGTGGTCTTGGTGGGGGACCCGTCCCCGTAGTCCCAGCGGAAGCTCACCGGCGTGGCGCGGAGTTCGACCTCGACCCCGTTGAGGGTGGTGACGAGCGTGCGCGTCTCGGCGTCTGCGTAGAAGTTGGTCTCCGCATTGCGGATCCCGCGTCCGCCATTGTCCGACCGGATCTCAGGCTTCAGCACGAGGAGCGTGCGGACCTCGTCGATGGAGACGGGCGGGGCGCCGTCTGTTGCTGGGCCTGGCGAAACCGCAGTAACGCATTCCGGCCGGCTGTAGTAGGGATCCCTATCTGGGCGAGTTGTGTCGACGAACTGCTCACGTACCCATGCCCCTTCTGGGCAAAAGGCCTCGGTCTGTTCGCGACACGTCCCAAAATCGGAATTGTTTTCTTGATTCGGGAAACAGGCGTCTACAGTGCGCTGCTCGATTGCCGGCTTTTCTCTGGCTCCTGGAGCGGTAACTTCGGATACCGGTTCGGAGGCCGGCTGAGGGGGCTGTGTTCGCGACTGTTTCTTGCACTGCGTTCGAATCCTAAATTCGACGTCTTCTCGCTTGCCGCTAATGGGAACATCGGTGCAGGTATTCGCGCGCTGTGCGTGCGCCGATGGCGCTTGAATCAGCGTTAGGGCGATGCAGGCAGTTGCTATTGCAATCAGAATACGCGAGATAGAAAGCATTATTGCGCATCCTGTTGATTTTGCATTTCATCGATCACCCAGTGGCCCTTGGAGGGTTCGTAGACTACGTCGGCCAGCCAGGTCTCGTCGTGAGTTTCCGCCCCACTGGCAGAGTCGTCTCTAACGCCCTGTGAGTCGAAGACATCTACAGCGGATGCGTCACGAACAAGAGTAGCGGTGTAGCCAAACTCTGACGGGGTGAGAGTTAACGATTTGATCGAGGTGTGCTCTCCCGTTGACCAGCCACCTTCTTTGTAGTGCTGGGCAGTTGAGTCGGATACGGCTTGGCAAAGCTCGCAGTATTCGCTGTATGTCGAATCAAAATCAGCAGTTTCCCCGGTCTGGTCGGTGTAGTAAATGGCCTCCCAGAAGTAGCGAATCGCCGCCTCGGCGCCCTCCTTGGTCTCTTCCTTCATGGCGGCGGGCATCTCCGGCTTGGGCACGTTCCGCGCGGGGCCGTCGGCAGACGCGGGCACGTATTCGCCGGACCCGCTCTCCGTGGCCGTGGGGGATGAGCTGACGCCCGCGGTCGCGCTCGTGCTCGCGGGCGCGGACGTCTCGACGGCGGGCTTGGCGGACGAGGGCGACGTCGTCGACGACTCGGCGGGCTCGGACTGCCCGCCGCAGGCGGTCAGCGTGAGCGCCAAGGCCACGCTGAGCGTGCCGGCCTGGGCGAATCGGTGGCGGCGCAGGGCGCGCCCGGGTGCGGTGAGAGACATTTCCCCTCCAACTGGATGTCCGTCGTGTGTCCGCGCCTCCCGCGCTGATCCCGCAGTGCGGTGCCCGTGGTATGCGAGGCCCGGTTAGTTCGGAGTATACGCAGACGGATTGTGGTCCTGCTCGCATTGTCCACAGGACCGTGCCGGCGCACTTCTTCCGGCCCAGAGACGATTTTCTCGTGCATGTGCGCCCCAGGGTCGGGTTCGAGACCCACGGCCAGGACTCGGTCAGCCGGCCTCACGAAAGGGCGTTCCCGGCCTCGCCCGTCTCGGGGTCATGCGTCCTTAACGTGTCCGGCGGCTGCCCTACGTTCGCACCCATCGCATTCGAACACATGTTCGAGTACGATCGGGGGTGCGGCCCCACCTTCCCACTTCTTCCCCGCGTCCGGTCCGCCGGACGGGCCGCGCTCCCATCGCCCGACGGCACCCCGTCGTCGGTCCGGTCAGCAGTGCACAGGGAGAGAAGCAGAATGGGAGTCCTCACACAGTCGGTGGCGGTGGAGTGCGGGGCAGACGGCACCCCGCAGGGGCTGCGCTGGAACGGGCGGGACTACGTCCTCGCAGAGCGCCCCATGCGCTGGTTCGAGCGGCGCCGCTGGTGGGCGGAGGAGGTCCGCGCGGAGAAGGGCCGCGGCGCCGGTCTCGTGGACCACGAGATGTGGCGGCTGCAGGTCCGCCTGGCCCGGGCCGGCGCCGCGCCCCTGCAGACCCTCGACGTCGCCCACCACCTGGACTCCGGCCGGTGGCGGCTCGTGCGCGTCCACGAGCAGGCCCAGGACCTGAGGCGGTCGGCATGAGCCGGGCCGTCGCGGCCGGGCGCACCGTCGCACCCTTCGCCCACCTGCACGTCGCCTCCGCGTTCAGCGCCCACTACGGGGTCAGCTGGCCCGAGGACCTCGTGGCAGCCGCCGCGGCCGCGGACATGGACCTGCTGGCCTGCACCGACCGGGACGGGCTCTACGGCATGGCCAAACACGTGGGCGCCTGCCTGCGCCACGGCATCACCCCGATCGTGGGCGTGGACCTGGCCGTCCGGTGGAGCGAGGACGAGGACGCCGGCCGCGTGGTCGTGCTCGCCCGAGGAGGCTGCCACGGCTCCGGCTACCGCTCCCTGTGCGAGCTCGTCTCCGCCGCCCACGCCCGCACCACCGGGGGAGCGGCAGGCGGCAGCCCCTGGGCCAGCGTCGCCGAGCTCGCCGCCGCGGCGGCCGGCCGAGTCCCCACCGCCGCCAACCGGGACAACCCGTCCACCCCCGAGCTGTTCGTCCTCCTCGGCCCGGACTCGGACGTCGGCCGCCACCTGGCCCGCCGCCGGTACGCGGCCGGCCTCGCCGCCCTGCACCGCTGGAAGGCGGCCCTGCCCGCAGGCAGCCCCCACGCCGACGTCGTCACCCACCTCTCCGCCCCCGGCCGCCGCCTCGACACCGGGCACGCCGTGAAGACCCTCCGCGCCGCCCGCCAGGCCCGCATCCCCGCCGTCCTGACCAACGCCGTGCGCTACGCGGCCCCGGACGGTGCCGCCACCGCGGACGTCCTCGACGCCGTCCGTGCCCTCAGCTCCCTCGACGCCCTCCACGACCTGCAACCCAACGGGCAGGGCTGGCTCAAGTCCACCGCCGCCATGCACCGCATCGCCCACGAGGTCGCCTCCGCCGCCGACGACCGCCCTGCCCCCCTGCTCGAGGCCACCCGCCGCCTCGCCGAGGCCTGCGCGCTCGACCCCGAGACCGACCTCGGCTGGGGCGTGCCCCGCGTCCCCGAGGCCGCCGTCATCGGCATCGACGGCCCCCCGGAGCACGTGCTGCGCGAGCGCACCCGCGCCGGCCTCCTCGCCCGCTACCCCCACCTCCACACCGGGGGAGGCCTCCCCGGCACCAGCCAGGCGGCCCGGGACCTGCAGGACCGCGCCGAACACGAGCTCGGCATCATCACCCGACTCGGCTTCTCCTCCTACTTCCTCACCGTGGCCGCCGTCGTCGACCTCATCGAGGGCATGGGCATCCGCGTGGCCGCCCGCGGCTCCGGCGCCTCCTCCCTCGTCAACCACGCCCTGCGCATCTCCCACGTCGACCCCATGGCCAACGGCCTGATCATGGAGCGCTTCCTCTCCACCGACCGCTCCACCCTCCCGGACATCGACATCGACGTGGAGTCCGCCCGCCGCCACGAGATCTACCACGCCGTCGTCGAGCGCTTCGGCGCCGAGCGCACCACCCTCATGAGCATGCAGAACGCCTACCGGGCCCGCGGCGCCGTCCGCGACGCCGGCCTCGCCCTCGGCATGCCCGAACCCGAGGTGGACGCCATCGCCAAGCAGCTCTGGCGCTTCTCCGCCTCGAACTTCCGCGAGGCCCTCCAGCGCATGCCCGAACTCGGCGGCCTCTCCCGCCGCATCGAGTCCGGCCGCGCCGAGGGCGACCGCCAGCTGGACCTGCTCGTCGACCTCACCGAACGCCTCGACCGCCTGCCCCGCCACATCTCCATGCACCCCTGCGGCGTCATCCTCGGCGACGCCGCCCTGCTGCACCGCACCCCCGTCCAGCCCTCCGGCATGGGCCTGCCCATGAGCCAGTTCGACAAGCACGACATGGACCCCATGGGCTTCCTCAAGCTCGACATCCTCGGCGTGCGCATGCAGTCCGCCATCGCCTACACGATCGCCGAGGTCGAACGCACCACGGGCGAGCGCATCGACCTCGAACAGGTGCCCCTCGACGACCCCGCCACCTACGCGATGATCCGCACCACCCACACCCTCGGCTGCTTCCAGATCGAGTCCCCGGGCCAGCGCGAACTCGTCGGCAAACTCGCCCCCCGCGAGTTCAACGACCTCACCGTGGACATCTCCCTCTTCCGCCCCGGCCCCATGCAGTCCGACATGGTCCGACCCTTCCTTGAACAGCGGCACGGCTGGGCACCCGCCCACTACCCGCACCCCGACCTGCGGCCCGTCCTCGCCGAGACCCACGGGGTCACCGTCTTCCACGAACAGGTCCTGCGCACCATGGACGTCATGACCGGCTGCGGACTGGCCCGCGCCGACGAGCACCGCCGCCTCCTCGGCGGCCCGCAGGAACACCTCGTCGAAGAGGCCTTCCGCACCGGCGCCCTCGCCCGCGGCTACTCCCTCGAAGTCATCGACGAGGTCTGGGCCACCCTCTCCGCCTTCGGCTCCTTCGGCTTCTGCAAGGCCCACGGCGCCGCCTTCGCCGTCCCCACCTACCACTCCGCCTGGCTCAAGACCCACCACCCCGCCGCCTTCATGGCCGCCATCCTCGAACACGACCCCGGCATGTACCCCGCCCGCCTCATGGTCGCCGAGGCCCGCCGCATGGGCATCCCCGTCCTCCCCGTGGACGTCAACGCCTCCTCCCGCCACGTCCACGTCGAATGGGTCCCCGCCCACCCCGAGATCGACGACGGCGCCCCCGGCCGCTGGGGCATCCGCCTGCCCCTCACCAGCCTCTCCGGACTCAGCGAAGCCGAGACCGACCGCCTCGACGCCGGCCGCCCCTACCGCTCCCTCGCCGACGTCCGCGACCGCGCCCGCCCCACCGCCCGCAACCTCGAACGCCTCGCCCAGCTCGGCGCCCTCGACTGCCTCCTCCCACCCGGCGGCGCCTCCCGCACCGACCTCGTCCACCACCTCGAACTCCAGCACTCCACCACCCGCGGCACCGCCCCCGGCCGCACCGCCCCGCGCTCGCGGTCCGCCCGTCCACGGCAGGTGGAGGGCCAGCTGGCCCTGGACCTGCCGGACACCGAGCTCACCGCCCTCGCCCCGCTCTTCCCGGACCCGGCCCCGGCCGCCCGGGTCCGCACCGAGCTGGAGCTCACCGCCCTGGACGTCACCGCCCACCTCATGGACTCCCACGCCCCGTACCTGGACGCGCTCGGCGTCACCCGGGCGAAGGACCTGCTCGGGCTGCGCACGCAGTCCCGGGTGCTCGTGGCCGGGGTGCGCGTGGCCACCCAGACCCCGCCCATGCGCAGCGGCAAGCGGGTGGTGTTCCTCTCCGTGGACGACGGCACCGGATGCGTGGACGCCTCCTTCTTCACCGAGGCCCAGCACGCCTCCGGGGAGATGCTCTTCTCCGCCCGCCTCCTGCTGATCGAGGGCACCGTCCGGCGCACCGGCGGCCGGGCCGTGTCCGTCCAGGCCGTGCGCGCCTGGGACCTGCACCGACCCCAGACGCTCCCGGACCCCGACTACCTGGACGCCACCCGGCAGCAGTGGCGGGACTGGCTCGCGGCGGACCGCCGAGCCGCCGCCGCGCGCCGCAGCGGCCGGGCGGGCACCGGGGCGCAGCCCCTGCCGGACATCCCGCACCACGGCACGGGCGGCTGGCCCGTGAAGGTGCGCACCGACGTCGGGCCGGCCGGCGGGGCCCGCCCCGGCCGCACGGCACCCGATCGGCCCGCTCCGGAGCACACCCCGATCCCGGTGCCCCACCCGGAGACGTGGGAGCTGCTGCCCACCCCGGACAGATGAGACCGTCCGCCTCCGTGCCCCGCCGTCCGGCCGCGCCCCTAGAATGGGACGCGGCCGACGGTGGCCCCCGTACGCCACCGATCCCGAAGCCAGACCTCGAAGGAGCACCGTGTCGGAGCCGAAGAACATCCTGCTGACCGTGGACGGAGAGCTGCGGGAGGTGACGCACGGCACCACCGGCCTCGACCTCTTCCGCGAGAAGCCGACCACCGCCGTCATGCGGGTGGACGGCCTGCTCTGGGACCTGGCCCGCGAGATCCCCGCCGGCGCGTCCGTCGAGTCGGTGGACATCACGGAGCCCGAGGGCCTCGAGGTGCTGCGGCACTCCACCGCCCACGTGATGGCCCAGGCCGTGCAGCAGCTGCGCCCGGGCGCCAAGCTCGGCATCGGCCCGTACATCACGGACGGCTTCTACTTCGACTTCGACGTCGACGATCCCTTCACCCCCGAGGACCTCAAGCAGATCTCCTCGCTCATGCAGAAGATCGTGAAGTCCGGCCAGACCTTCCGCCGCCGCGTCGTGGACGAGGAGACCGCCCGCGCCGAGATGGCGGACGAGCCCTACAAGCTCGAGCTGCTCGGCAAGAAGGACGCCGCGGACACCGCCGGCGAGGGCGCCTCCGTGGAGGTCGGGGCCGGGGAGATCACCATCTACGACAACGTGGACCGCAAGACCGGCGACGCCGTGTGGTGCGACCTCTGCCGCGGCCCGCACCTGCCCTCCACCAAGCTCATCGGCAACGGCTTCGCGCTCACCCGCTCCGCCGCCGCCTACTGGCTCGGCAACGAGAAGAACAAGCAGCTGCAGCGCATCTACGGCACCGCGTGGGCCAGCAAGGACGACCTCAAGGCCTACCAGGAGCGCCTCGCCGAGGCCGAGCGCCGCGACCACCGCAAGCTCGGCGCCGAGCTGGATCTCTTCTCCTTCCCGGACGAGCTCGGCTCCGGCCTGCCCGTGTTCCACCCGCGCGGCGGCATCATCCGCAAGGAGATGGAGGACTACTCCCGTCGGCGCCACACCGAGGCCGGCTACGAGTTCGTCTACACCCCGCACATCACCAAGCAGCACCTCTACGAGGTGTCCGGCCACCTCGACTGGTACGCGGACGGCATGTTCCCGCCCATGCACATCGACGAGGTCCGTGATCCCGAGACCGGCGAGATCACCCGCCAGGGGCAGAACTACTACCTCAAGCCGATGAACTGCCCCATGCACAACCTGATCTACCGCTCCCGCGGCCGGTCCTACCGTGAGCTGCCGCTGCGGCTGTTCGAGTTCGGCTCCGTGTACCGGTACGAGAAGTCCGGCGTGGTCCACGGACTCACGCGCGTGCGCGGCATGACCCAGGACGACGCCCACATCTACTGCACCCGCGAGCAGATGAAGGAGGAGCTGACCACCACGCTCAACTTCGTCCTCGACCTGCTCAAGGACTACGGCCTCAACGACTTCTACCTCGAGCTCTCCACGAAGGACCCGGAGAAGTTCGTCGGCTCCGACGAGATCTGGGAGGAGGCCACCCGCACCCTCGCCGAGGTCGCGGAGGCCTCCGGTCTGCAGCTCGACCCGGATCCGGGCGGCGCCGCGTTCTACGGCCCGAAGATCTCGGTCCAGGCCCGGGACGCCATCGGCCGCACGTGGCAGATGTCCACCATCCAGCTGGACTTCAACCTGCCCGAGCGCTTCGACCTCGAGTACCAGGCCGCCGACGGCACCCGTCAGCGCCCCGTGATGATCCACCGCGCCCTCTTCGGCTCCATCGAGCGCTTCCTGGGCGTCCTCACCGAGCACTACGCCGGCGCGTTCCCGGCCTGGCTCGCCCCGGAGCAAGTCGTGGCCATCCCGGTGGCCGAGGCATTCAACGACTACCTGGACGACGTCGTCGCGAAGCTGCGTGCCGAGGGGATCCGGGCGCGCCTGGACGACTCCTCGGACCGCTTCCCGAAGAAGATCCGCACCGCGGCCAAGGAGAAGGCGCCGTTCGTGCTGATCGCCGGCGGCGAGGACAGGGAGGCGGGCGCCGTGTCCTTCCGCTTCCGCGACGGCACCCAGGACAACGGCGTGCCGGTGGAGGAGGCGATCGAACGCATCGTGAAGGCGGTGCGCGAGCGCGAGGTCACCCCATGACCAGCCCCGGCACCGGCGGATCCGACGCGCGGGCGCAGGCCCGCGCGTCGGCGGACGCCGCCGCCACGGACGGCTTCGAGCTGCCCGGCGCCCCGGACGCCTTCGAGCGGTTCTGGAACGCCCACCGCATGGCGTACGTGTCCAAGGGGACGGGCCAGGTCAAGGACGAGCACACCTGCCCGTTCTGCGCGGCCCCGCAGCGCGACGATGAGGACTCCCTCATCGTCCACCGCGGCCGCACCGCCTACGTGGTGCTGAACCTGTACCCGTACAACCCCGGTCACCTGCTCGTCTGCCCCTACCGCCACGTGCCCCTGTACACGGACACCACCACGGAGGAGGCCGCCGAGATGGCGGAGCTGACCCAGACGGCGATGCTCGCCCTCGGCCAGGCCGCCGGCGCGTCCGGCTACAACCTCGGCATGAACCAGGGGGCGGTGGCCGGCGCCGGGATCGCGGCCCATCTGCACCAGCACGTGGTGCCGCGGTGGACCGGCGACGGCAACTTCCTGCCGATCATCGCCCGGACCAAGAACATGTCGCAGACCCTGGGGGAGACCCGGCAGATCCTCGCGGACGTCTGGGACCGGGCCGCCCGGGACCACGCCGCGCGCCAGGCGGCCAACGCCCGTGCCGCGGGCGAGCATCCTCGCCCGGGGGCCGGAGGCCCCGCCTGATGCTGGACCGTCACGCGCGCGGCGTCACCACCCGCCTGTTCACCCCGGTGGCCCGTACGCTCCTGCGGGCCGGGGTCAGTCCGGACGCCGTGACGGTCGTCGGCACGCTCGGCGTGAGCCTGGGCGCGCTCGTGCTCTTCCCCCTGGGGCACCTGTTCTGGGGCACGCTCTTCATCACCGCGTTCGTGTTCTCGGACCTGGTGGACGGGATCATGGCGCGCGAGGCCGGGTCCACCGGCCGCTGGGGCGCGTTCCTCGACTCCACCCTGGACCGCGTGCAGGACGCGGCCGTGTTCCTCGGGCTGTGCCTGTGGGGCTTCGGCGTCGGCGCCGCACCCGCGGTCGGCGCGCTCTCCGCGGCCTGCCTCGCCCTGGGCATGCTCGTCTCCTACGTGCGTGCCAAGGCGGAGGCCCTCGGCTGGAGCGCGCACGTGGGCATCGCCGAGCGCGCCGAACGGCTCGTGGCCACCCTCGTGGTCGCCGGTCTCACCGGACTCGGTCTGCCCCCGGCCGTCCTGGCCGTCACCTTGGGGCTGCTCGCCGCCGCGTCCCTGGTCACCGTCGGCCAGCGCATGGCCGCGGTGCGCCGCCAGGCGCGCGACGACGCCTGACCGGCCCGGCCGCAGGACCCGCCCGTCAGCCCGCCGCGATCTCCGCGACGACGGCGCCCGTCACCTGCACGAGGTCGGCGGGCGCGATCTCCACATCCAGGCCGCGTTGCCCGCCGGAGACGTACATGAGCTCCGCGTCGAGAGCGGAGGAGTCCAGGACGACGGGGTGGGGCCGGCGCTGGCCCAGGGGCGAGACGCCGCCCCGCACGTAGCCGGTCCGGCGTTCGACGACGGCCAGATCGGCCAGGGCGAGCCGCTTGACGCCCAGCACCGCGGCGGCGGCCCGCAGGTCCAGCTGACCGGACACGGGCACCACGCACGCCGCGAGCGCACCGTCGGGGTCCGCCACCATCAGCGTCTTGAACAGTCGGTCGGCGGGCACGCTGAGCGCCCGGGCGACCTGGACGCCGAACCGCTCGCCGCCGGCGTCGAGGGCCACGTCGAAGGTGTGCAGCCGGTACGGGACCCCGGCGGCCTCGAGGGCGGCGACGGCCGGCGTGGCCGCCCCGTGCCGGGCGCCGCGATCCTTCTTGCGCTGGCCCACGGCGGACTCAGGCGATCCCGGCCTGCTCGCGCACGTTGCGCTTGATGCGGCCGAGCATGGCGGACATGCCGCGCAGCCGCAGGGGGGTGAGGGCCTTGGCCAGACCGAGGCGGGTGGGGATGTCCTCGGGCACGTCGAGGACCTCGAGGGCGCTCAGCCCGTCCAGGCCCTGGGTGAGCACGGAGGCGAAGCCGCGCGTGGTGGGCGCCTCCGGGGGAGCGGTGATGAAGAGGTGGACCGGGGCCTGCGGGCCGGGCTCACCCTCGAGCTCGACGGCGAGGAACAGCGGGGTCTGACACTCCACGACCTGTTCCATCTCGGCCTCGTGGCCGTCGTAGCGCTCCGGCAGCGCCGGCAGCTCGTCCGAGAACTCCAGCAGCAGCTCGAGCTTCTCGGGATCGGGCACCCCGGCGAAGTCGTCGATGATCTCGGCCAGGGCGGCGGGCACGGCGTGGTTCTCGGTCATGGTGTCCCAGTCTAGTGATCCACGCCGTGCCGGGGCTCAGCGCGCGGGGGCCTCGCCCGGCTCTTCGCCGACGGCGATCGGCAGGCGCACGGCGTTGCCCCACTCGGTCCAGGAGCCGTCGTAGTTGCGGACGTCCTCGTGGCCGAGCAGGTACTTGAGCACGAACCAGGTGTGGGAGGACCGCTCGCCGATGCGGCAGTAGGCGATCACGTCGTCGCCCTCCTGCAGCCCGGCGTCGGTGCGGTAGACCTGCTCCAGCTCGGCACGGGACTTGAAGGTGCCGTCCTCGTTGGCCGCGGACGCCCACGGCACGGACGCCGCCGTGGGGATGTGGCCGCCGCGCAGGGTGCCCTCCTGCGGGTAGCCGGCCATGTGCGTGGTCTCGCCCGTGTACTCGGGACGGGAGCGGACGTCGATCAGCGGGGTGGTCCCGATGGCCTGGAGGACGTCCTCGCGGGCGGCGCGCTCGGTGTGGTCGTCGCGCTCGATCACCGGGTACTCGGCGCGGGCCACGGTCGGGACCTCGCGGGTGGTCTCGCGTCCCTCCGCGATCCACTTGTCACGGCCGCCGTCCATCAGGCGCAGGTCCTCATGGCCGTAGAGGGTGAACACCCACAGGGCGTAGGCGGCCCACCAGTTGGACTTGTCGCCGTAGAACACCACGGTGGTGTCCCGGGAGATCCCCTTGGAGGCGGCGAACTCGGCGAAGGCCTCGGGGCCGACGAAGTCGCGGGTGACGGGGTCGTTGAGCTCGGTGTGCCAGTCGACGCGCTGGGCGCCGGGAATGTGGCCGGTGGAGTAGAGGAGAGCGTCCTCGTTGGACTCGAGGACCACGACGTCCTCGTCGCCGACATGGTCGGCGACCCACTGCGTGGACACCAGCTTCTCGGGGTGGGCGTACTCGGAGAACTTCGCGGCGGTATCGGTCATGGCACTGCCTTCCTTCGCGTCGGGCGGGCCCGCACGGGCCCGGGGCGGGCGGCACGACGACGGCGGGTTCCGTGTCCGTGCCCTGCACGCCAGATTACGGCACATCGGTGTCACGTAAGAGGGTAGGGGCCCCTCAGTCCGGGACACGCGAGGTCACATGGGTCGGGTCCGCGGCCCGATAGCATGGCCCGGAATCCCCGTCGTCGACCCTGGGAGTGTCCCGTGGCTCAGATCGTCCACCTCGCCGACCGTTCGCCGCAGGTCACCCCGGACCAGCTGCTGGCCGGCTTCCACCCGTCGTACCGCTTCGGCACGGTGTCCTTCGACACCTACATCCCGGACCCCGCGCACCCCTCGCAGGCACAGGCCGTGGAGCGGCTGCGCCGGTTCGCGGCAGACCTCGGCCGGGGCGGCTCGGGCGGCGGGTTCCTCGGCGGCCTGTTCGGCGGGAAGAAGCGGGCGGCGGGGCCGGCCGGCATCTACCTCGACGGCGGCTTCGGCGTCGGCAAGACCCACCTGCTGGCCTCGACGTGGCACGCGGCCCCCGGACCCAAGGCGTTCGGCACGTTCGTGGAGTACACCAACCTCGTGGGCGCCCTGTCCTTCCGCAAGGCGGTGGACGAGCTCAAGGAGTACACCCTCGTGTGCATCGACGAGTTCGAGCTCGACGACCCGGGGGACACCGTGCTGATGTCCCGCCTCATGCGCGAGCTGGCCGACGCCGGCGTGCGCCTGGTGGCGACCTCCAACACCCTGCCGGGCTCGCTCGGCGAGGGGCGCTTCGCGGCGCAGGACTTCAAGCGCGAGATCCAGGTCCTGGCCGACCAGTTCGAGGTCATCCGCGTGGACGGCGAGGACTACCGCCACCGCGGCCTCTCCGCCGCCCCGTCGCCGCTGGACGACGCCGCCGTCGAGGCCACCGCCCAGGAGAACTTCCCCGACGCGGGCGTGCTCGCCGTGGACGACTTCGCGGACCTCACCGCGATGCTCTCCCGCGTGCATCCCTCCCGCTACCGCGAGCTCGTCAAGGACGTGGACGTGCTCGCCCTCCACGACGTGCACACCATCACGGAGCAGGCCACGGCCCTGCGCTTCGTGGTGTTCGCGGATCGCCTGTACGACAAGGACGTGCCCGTCCTCGCCTCCGGTGTGCCTTTCGACGCCCTGTTCACGCAGGAGATGATGCACGGCGGCTACATGAAGAAGTACTTCCGCACGGTCTCCCGCATGACCGCCCTGGTCCGGGAGGGACAGACGGGCGTGGCCGAGCACAAGTGAGCCACCGCCCCTGACCGGCAGGATGACGGCGCGCACCCGAGGCGGGTGCGCGGCGTCGCCGTGTGCGGGGCCGGGTCAGCGCACGTCGCGGAAGCACAGCGCCGCCCGCTTGCCCGGCAGCTCGACCTCCCGGTCCACCGTGAAGCCCAGAGCCCGGGCGGTCTTCACGGCCCGCGTGTTGCGGACGTCCGGCTCGATCACGAGCCGACGCGTGCCGGGGCGTGCGCCCAACCAGTCCACAATGCTCCGGTAGGCCGTGGCGCGGGCGCGCCCCTGCAGGCCGCCGGGGGCGGTGATGAAATGGAATCCGAGGTCCCCGTCCCGCACCTCGTAGGCGCCGCCGACCTCCTCCGCGCGAGGGTCGTAGGTCTGCACGAGGGCCACGAGGGTCCCGCCGTGCCACACGAGGTGGTTCGCGTGGGTGGGCTGGAACTCGAGGAAGTCGTAGACCTCCTCGACGTCCTGCACGCTGTGCCCGCGCATCCCGTAGAACTCCGCCCGCGGCTCCGTGACGAGTGCGTGGATCAGCGGGGCGTCCAGGGCCGGGCGGACGCGCGTCATGGTCAGGCCCAATGCCCCGACGCCGACCTCGGCCACGATGCGTCCCGGAGGGGCCCCGCCGGGGACGGAGCGGGCGGGTGCGACGCCGCTGCCGGCGGACGGGGGGACGGGACGGGACGGCACGGGCAGCAGGCGGCCGGCGGCCCACGCGTCCAGCTGATCCGTCACGTGCCCGCCTCCGAGACCGGAGGCGCCGAACGGGACGACCCACCGGCTGCGGGTGCGGTCGCCGAGGTCGAACACGACCCGGGCCACCGGCCCGCGGTGGGTGCCGACGGCCAGGCCGGGGGCGTGCGAGGTGGCGCAGACCGCGTCCGCGGTGCCGCCCACCCGGACGGACCCGATCGTGTCGAGCACGTCGGCGAGCCCCGGCTCGTCCGGCCCGCCGGGATGCTCGTGCGTGAACAGGAACGGGGTCAGGGCATGCGCCTCGCCCCAGGTCCGGGCCGCGCCGTCGGGGCCCGGCGGCTCGGCGGCGTCGTCGACGGCGGCGACGGCGGCCCGCACGAGGTCCCTCGTCGACGCTGTGATCCCCAGGGCCGCGCGCAGCGGCTCCGGCCCGCGCTCGGCGAGCGCCGCGCCGACCCATGCGGCGGCGTCGCCCCACGGTGCCCACGGGCCGCCGAGCAGGGCCCGCGAGGCGGGCGGCAGGTGCGCGATCAGGGCGGCGGCCACCTCGTGCTCCACGAGGAGCCACCAGCGGGCCGCGGCCGATCCGGCGGCGGCGTCGCCGGCCCACGCCGGGACGGACTCCGCGGCCAGCACGCCGTCCGCGACGAGCGCGTCGACGGCGTCGGCGAGCCAGGCCCGCGGCGCGCCCGGGGTCCGGGTGTCCGTCTGCAGGGCGGCCATCGCGTCCACGGTCCGCTCCTGCGGTGCCAGCGCCTCGAGGGCTTCCCGGATGCGGCGGGACCGCCACGGCGCGCACGCGTCCACGGTGAGGCAGGCGGTGTCCGGGTGGGGCTCGTTGGCCGCCACCACGACGTCGTCCGCCGCGGCCGGCGCGGGCCAGCGCACCCAGCGCTGATCGAGGGACCCGTCGGCGGAGCCCCGGCCCAGCGCGGAGGCCCGCGCCGCACCCCAGGCCGAGCGTCGATCCCGGCGCCGCACGGCCCCGGCGTGCCGGGTGAGCACCGTCCGCCGGTCCGCGACGATCACGCGATTGACCGGCTCGACGTGCCCGTCCAGCACCGCGCAGGCCTCCGCGGCGCTCGCGGCCGTGAGCAGCCGGCGCGCGCTCGGCAGGCCGGTGTCGGCGCGGTCCCAGGCGGGGAACCGCATGCTCACCGGGCCGGCGCCGGGCACGTCCACGAGCCGCCCGCGCGGGGTGTGGGCCACCCGCACGTCCACGGGGTCGCCGCCGCGCACGTGCACCCGCTCGGTCCGGGCGTCGAGGACCTCCGGCCCCTCGGGGGCGTCCTGAGGACCATCTCGAGCGAGGACACCATCGCCGAGGTCGTCACCCACGCGACGTGCTCGGACTGCCCCACATGCGGGACGCCCGGCACACCGGGGAAGGCCAGGCCGACGACGTCGACGCGGTCCCGGGGACGCTCGGCCTCCACCACGAGGCGCACCTGCTGGTAGACGCCGGGCAGCTCGAGCAGCCGGTGCGGGTCGGCGGCCACGAGCGGAGCGCCCTCGGCGCCGACGCGCACCGCCCAGGCGTTCGAGCCGTCCGCGTCGGGGCGCGGCGAGATCAGCGCCGCGGCGAGCGCGGGGAAGCGCTCGGCCAGCAGGGTGCGGAACAGGGCGGCCGGCGCGTTGGTCAGCCAGACGTTGTAGCCCAGGTGCAGGGCGAGCGCCGTGTGCGGGTCGAACGGCAGCGGCTTCACCCCGTGGGCGGCGAACTCGGGCGCGCGCCGGGCCCCGGCGTCCAGCCCCGCGTTCACGCCGTCGGCGAACCGGGTGAACCAGGCCCGGTCCTCCGCGTCGTCGAGGGCGTCGAACGCCCGGCGGGCCGCGCCGTCCAGGTCCATCTGCCGGGCGGCGACGTCGTTCGCCACCGCCGGCGGGCCGAACACCTCGGCGCCCATGCCGGTGACCCGGCGGTGCTCGCAGTCGACCTGCCAGGCCCGCTCCGTCGCCACGTGCCACCCCTGGAGGTAGGCCAGCTCGGGCAGGGACGCGGCCACGAGCGTCGGCACGCCGTGCGCGTCCCGGTGGCAACGGCCCGCCACGTCACCCGTCGCCGTCCCGGTCCACGCGTCCGCGCTCATGCCGCGGCGTCCTGCCGGAGCTCCGCCAGCGCGCGGCGCAGCGGCGCGGACACCGGGTTGGCCAGGCGACCGGCGTAGAGCAGCGAGCCCGACGGGTCCGTCAGGTCCACCATCTGCGTGGCGTTCCGCAGCTGCAGCCGGTTCAGGCACGAGTGCGCGAAGTCCTCCGCGTCCAGGCCGAGGCGCTCCACATCCGCGAGCCCCAGGGCCGTGTACTCGGCGAGGACCCGCCCCACCACGGCGTAGAACTCCTCCGCCGGCAGCAGGGCGTCCGCGTCCATCACGTCGGCCAGATGGCGCAGCACGCCGTCCAGCATGTCCGTGAAGAAGGAGAGGGAGAGGTCCTCGTCGGTGAGGTCGATGCGGATGCGCCGGGTCTGCTCCGTGAGCGGGACGCCGTCCGCGCCGACCACCACCTCCTCCCCGATGTCCTTGAGGAAGGCGCCGGTGACCCGTCCCTCCCGCAGGCGGAGCACGATGTTCTCCCCGTGGGGCATGAACACGGTCGAGTAGGCGGCGGCCAGATGCACCAGCGGGGTCACGTAGGCCGTCACCACCCCGTGCAGCCACTGCGCCGCCGTCAGCCCCGAGCGCTCCACGAGCGCCCCCGCCACGGAGCGGCCCCCGCCGTCCCGGTGCAGCAGCGCCGCCATGGTCATGACCCGCTCGCCCTCCGCCAGGCGCGGCAGCGGACTCTCCCGCCACAGGGCGGCGAGCATCTTCGTGTGAGGACCCTTCGAGCCCACGGCATGGAAGGCGTCCCCGGTGTACCCGGCCGAGGCGTACTCCCGCAGCACCCCGAAGCCCCACCTCGCGAGCAGGGGGTCGGAGTCCACGAGGTCGGCCACCACCGCGTTGATCGCCGGGGTGACGGACATGTACGCGGGGGAGAGGCCGCGCACGAACCCCATGTTCTGCACGGACAACGCCGTCTTCAGCTGCGGGGCGTGCGGGTCGCTCGCGTTGAACAGGGTGCGCACCGCCTGCATGGCCGTGAACGCGTCCGGGTCTTCGCCCACGTGCACCAGCCGCCCCGCGGCGAGGTCGGGGGCGAACGCCACCTGGATCCGGTGCTCCCACTGCCACGGGTGCACCGGGATCAGCGTGTACGCCTCCGGATCGACGTCGAGCGCCGCCGCCCGCTCCGCCCACAGGCCCGCCACCGCCTCGGTGATCGGCGGGGGCGGCGCCGGCACGGCGGCGCCCGCGCTCGCGGTCTTGGGCCAGGTCCACCGTCCCCCGAGCTCGGAGGGGAACGCGAGCCACACCGGGTGCAGCGCCCGCCCGCCCTCGGGGGCGAACATCGCGTACTCCGTGGCCCCCCAGCCGATGCGGCCGTTGGTGGCCACGAAGCCCGGGTGTCCCTCGCTCATGGCGGCCTCCACCGCCGTGTAGTCCGCGTCCACCAGGTCGGCGGCGGACGGGCGCTCGCCGGCCAGGGTGTGGCACCGGGCGGCGAAGGTGGAGGCGAGCTCCTCGAGATAGACGTCCAGCGCCTCGCCGGCCAGCCCGAGCACCTCGGCCGCGTCGAGGACGAAGCGGTCGACGGCCACCGCGTCCGGATCCCCGGCACGGCACACCGAGTCCGGATCCACGCCGAGGTGCTCGAGCGGGAGGGCACGCGCGGTGAACGTCCACCGCACCCCGCCCAGGGTGAGCGTGTAGGCGTGGCGGCCGGCGTCGTCGACCCGCTCGCCGCGCACCGGCGTCAGGAGCCGCTCATGGGTGAACTCGCGGATCGCCTTGGCGACGAGCAGCCGGTGGGCGTGCCGGGCGGTCGGCGCCGTCAGCGCGTCCAGGCGGGACGGGGAGGACGGGGGGACGGGGGTCATGCGGACACCTGCCTGTCGGGGGTGAGGAGGAGCGGGGGCTCGGGGAGGGTGAGGTCCAGCCCGGCGGCGAGGACGCCGATCCGGCTGGCAGTGAAGGACTCGGGCGTGGCGATCGAGAGCATCGCCGTCTTGGATCCCAGCGCCACGGGACCGAGCTCCGTGAACCCGGCGGCCAGGTTCTTCGCCCGGATGGCGGCGTTGCGCTCGTCCGGCTCGACGACGACGCGCCGCGCCCCCGGCTGGGCCAGGCACCAGCGCACCACCGCGGCCATCACCAGGTCCGTGGTCCCGGGCACCGGGGTGTCCGTCGGGGCGACGAGCACGTGCAGGCCGATGTCGCCGGGCGCGCCCGCATACCGTCCGGCCAGCTCCGAGTGGGCCGGGTCGTAGACCTCCACCAGGAAGGTCGCGGTCCCGTCCACGAGCCCAACGTGCGCGTGGTGGTGCGGGTGCGCGGCGATCGCCTCGTACTCGGCCACGACGTCGGCCAGGCCCGCCTCCGTCATCTCCCAGTACACGGCGTGCGGGGACGTCACCCACCGGTGCAGCAGCGGATGGTCCTGCGCGCCCACGGGACGGAGCTCCACACGACGGGCCGCGCTCGCGGCCGCACCGTCCACGGTGGTCTGCGGCGGCGTCACGGCGCTCACCGGACGCCCGCCGCGACGGCACCGAAGTCCTGGAACGCGATCGACTCGGCCTGCGCGTAGACCTCGCGGCCGGCGATCGTGCTGAGGATGCGGCCGCTGTGCTCCGCCGCCATGCCCAGGTCCGGGCCGGTGAGCCCCAGGGGCTGTTCGGCGGTGTTGTGCACGAAGATCCGGCGGCCGCTCACGTCGATCGCGTGGTCCGCGTTCGCCGTCGTCCGACCGTCCTCCACGCGCAGCAGGTGCCGCACCGGCTCCAGGAACGGATGGTCCGGGTGGCGGTAGCCCGTGCCCGCGACGACGCGGTCCACCACGTGCCGCGCGGTCACCCCGGTCTCCTCATCGCGCAGGGTGACCTCCACCCGGGGCGCGCCCTGGCCCGCGACCAGGCGGGCGTCCGCCACCGACGTGCCCGGCCACAGCCGGGCCGGGTCCAGCGGACCCACCTGGCGTTCGTACAGCGCGTGGTAGACGTCCTCGATCGTGTGCTCGCTGATCCCCTTGTACAGGGACCGGTGGGACGCGTTGATCTCATCCCGCCGCGCCCGGGGCAGAGTGGCGAAGTGCCGCTCATAGTCCAGCGAGGTCAGCTCGAGCGTCAGCTGGCCGACCTCCATGCCGAAGAACCGGGGTGAGCGCGTGACCCACGTGAGGTCCGGGTGGCCCGCGTTCAGCAGGTCCAGGGCGCACTCCGCCGCCGACTGACCGCTGCCCACCACCAGGACCGACCCGGCCTCAACGATGTCCTCGCGACGGCCCATGTACTCGCCCGTGTGCACCACGGGGGACGCGCCGACCCGGACCGCCTCCTCCGCAACGCGCGCGAGCGGCGCGGGCAGGGATGGCACCGTGCCCGTGCCCACCACCACGTGGTCGGCCCGGTGCGTGCTGGTCCCGGCCGCGGAGGCCGCCTCCACCACGAACTCGTCCGCCTGCTCGTCCCACCGCACCGCCGTCACCGTGGTCCCGTAGGCGATGCCGGGCAGCTGGGCTGCCACCCACGCGCAGTAGTCCGAGAACTCCCGCCGCAGCGGGTACCAGGAACCCCGGATGTAGAAGCGGTGAAGCTGGCCCATCGCCTTGAGATACGCCAGGAACGAGTACGGGGAGGTCGGGTCCGCGAACGTCACCAGGTCAGCGAGGAACGGCACCTGGATCTGCGCGCCCGGCAGCATCATGCCCGGGTGCCACACGAACGCGTCGCGGCTCTCCACCACCTCCACCTCGACGTCGGGCAGCGGGTGGGCCAGCGCGGCCAGGCTCAGGTCGAACGGGCCCAGCCCGATCGCGAGCACGCGGCGGGGGGACGTGGACGCCGGGCTCATGCGCACACCTGCTCTCCGTGCTCAACCACGCGCGCCGCGGACGGACGGGGTCCCGCCGACGAGGGAAGCGTGCAGGACACGGAGGCCGACGGGGCATGCGGACGGTTCCGCCCCGCCCCGCGCCTCCGGTGACGGCCGGCCCGCACCGCGTCGGCGTGCCGCAGCGCCGCCTCCTCCACGACGTCGACCAGCGCCTCCAGCTCGCCCGAGGTGACCGCGGGGTTCAGGATCGTGAACTTCAGATGGGGCACCCCGTCCACCACCGTCGTCGCGATCAGCGCGCGCCCGCCGGCCACCAGCTCCCGGTGCATCGCCGCCTGCACCGCCGTGCACTCCTCCTCCGACAGTCCCTCGGCCCGCACCCGGAACAGCACCGTCACCAGCGTCGGATCCTCCAGCACCGCGAACATCGGCCGGGCCCGCAGGATCCCGCACGCCTGCCGCGTGCGCTCGCGCGCCCCCGCGAACAGGGACGCCACCGCCTCGGCCCCATGCTCACGCAGCGTCAGCCACAGCTTGAGCGAATCGAACCGGCGGCTCGTCTGCAGCGACCGATCCGCCAAGTTCGGATGGACGCTGTCCTCCGGGTTCAGGTAATCCGCGTGCACCGTCACATGGCGCAGGCTCTCGGCATCCCGCACCACCAGCGCGCTGCAGGCCAGCCCCACGTAGAACGTCTTGTGGAAGTCCATCGTCACCGAGTCCGCACGGTGCAGTGCCGGCAGCTCGTGGCGCGTCGCCGCGCTCGCGGCGAGGATCCCGCCCACGGCCGCGTCCGCATGGACCCACATCCCGTGGCGTTCGGCGACGTCGGCGATGGCCGGCAGCCGGTCGATGGCGCCGCGGTCGGTGGTCCCCAGCGTCGCGACGACGGCCATCGGCACGGCACCGGCGGCCACCTCACGCTCGACCGCCGCGGCCAGGGCCCCGGGGTCCAGGCGCCCGGCGGCGTCGGTGGGGACGACGACCACGGCGTGGCGGCCCAGCCCGAGCAGGCCGGCTGCCTTGGCGATGCTGTAGTGCGTGGCCGCGCTGACGAAGACGCGCAGCGAGCCGAGCACCTCGGCGGGCAGGTCGGCGAGCCCGGCGTGGCCGGTGAGACGCTGCACGGCGCGGCCGCGGGCCAGCGTCATGGCCTGCAGGTTGGAGGCCGACCCTCCGGAGGTGAAGACGCCGTCGCCCGCGGCGAACCCGCACCAGCGTCCGACCTCGGCCAGGAGCCGCTGCTCCATGAGCGCCGCGGAGCGGGCCTGGTCCCAGGACTCGACCGCCGTGTTGAGCGCCCCGAGCACGGTGTCCGCTGCGGTGCTGGAGAGCAGAACCGGGCAGTTGAGGTGAGCGGCATAGCGCGGGTGGTGGTAGGCGGTGGTCTGGTGGGCGTAGAGCTCCGCGACCTCGGCGAGGGCGTCGTCGAGGCTGCCCGTCGGCTGCGAGAAGTCGACGGCGCCGACGGCGTCGGCCAGGTGCGTCGACGGGGTGTCCGGGTGGACCCCCGCGCGGTCGTAGGCGGTGTCGACGGCCACCCGGGCCGCCCTGCCGGTGGCGTCGAGGTAGGCGGCGGGATCGCCGAGTCCGAACAGGCGAGGGAGCATGGGAGGGCCTTCCGTGAGGGGGTCGTCGGCTCCGGGCGGCGTGCGCCACGGACGTCCCGCACAGTAGGGAAGCCTTACCTAAGAAAGCAAATACGCAACAATGACGTGACGTATTCAAAGGGAGGACTCCAGCAAAGGTGAGGCTCACCTATGCTGACCGGATGACGAGCTCCTCCGTCCTCCCCCCGCCTGCCGCCCGTCCCTCGCGTGTCGAGGCCCTGCAGATGAAGGCCTACCGCGGGCTCGCGGCCCTCGGCCAGGCGATGCCCGTTGACCGCGACGAGTATCCGCAGTGGACCATGACGGTCCGCGCCACGTGGCTGCTCGCCCCCCGGCTGCGTCGTCTCACGTTCGCCGCGGAGGAGTTCCGCACGTTCACCCCGCAGGGCTGCGACGAGTACTTCGGGCTGCTCACCCCGCCCCCGGGGCGGGCGCTCGTGATGCCCGATCCCGCGGCGCTCAATGCGCGGCGAGCGGTCGGGCGGATCCCCGAGGACGTGCGGCCGGATCTGCGGTGGTACACGGTCGCCGAGCACCGGCCCTCCGTCGGTGAGATCGACGTCGACGTCGTCGTGCACGACCATGCGGGCCCCGCCGGCACGTGGGCGCGCACCGCACGTCCGGGCGACGTCGCCGGCTTCCGCACCGGGACGGGCGCCTATCGTCTGCCGGCGGCGGGGGAGTCGCACCTCGTGGTGGGGGACGAGACCGCAGTCCCGAGCATCGCCGCCGCCCTCGCCGCGCAGCGTCGCACGCCGCGCGGGGGCCGGATGGACGTCGTCCTGGAGGTGCCCGGCCGTGACCACGTCCCCGCCCTCGAGGTCCCGGAGGGCGCCACGCTCACGGTCCTGCACCGCGGAGACGCCGTGCCGGGCGCCCTGCTCACGCCGCACCTCGAGGACCTCCCCGCCGCGCCCCGCGACCACGTGTGGGCGTGCGGCGAGCAGTCGCTCGCGACGGCGGCGCGGCGGGTGATCGTCCGCCGCGGCATCGCACCGAAGCGCGCGATCATGTTCAGCGGCTACTGGCGGGTGGACGGCCCGCGGCTCTGATCCCGTCCGACGGTCGGCGTCCGTGCTCCGAGCACGAGGCCGACCGCACGCCCCGGAACGACGAAGGGCCCCTCCGCCAGGAGGGGCCCTTCGTGTGTGGAGCGGATGACGAGATTCGAACTCGCGACCTCCACCTTGGCAAGGTGGCGCTCTAGCCAACTGAGCTACATCCGCCTGAGTCGATCCTCACGGATCGTCTCCGTGCGCGATACTGGGTTCGAACCAGTGACCTCTTCCGTGTCAGGGAAGCGCGCTACCGCTGCGCCAATCGCGCTCGTCCACCTCCGAGGAGGTGGTGAACATGCCGCCACTCCCGGTCGGAGAAGCCTGCGAGGTCGGGACGGGATTCGAACCCGCGTATACGGCTTTGCAGGCCGCTGCCTCGCCTCTCGGCCACCCGACCAGGGGTGAAGGTTGAGCGAGCGGATGACGAGATTCGAACTCGCGACCTCCACCTTGGCAAGGTGGCGCTCTAGCCAACTGAGCTACATCCGCGTGTCGGTGCCGCCGGGATCCGCTCGTCCGAGCCGCTCACCTGCGTTTTCCAACGAGAAAGAACTCTAGGCCATCTCCGCCCGGATGCAAAATCGGCGTCGGCAGGCGTGTCGGGCCACCCCGTCGGGGGTCCGCGGACCCTGCCAGAATGGCTGACCATGACCCAGCCACGCCTCGCGCATCAGACCCCCCACGGACGCATGTACGCGCGCTCCCTCTCGGGCCTGCCCGAGGTCCCGTCCATCACCACCGTGATCGGCATGGAGAAGACGGACCTGGACGGCTGGGTCGGGTGGATGGCGGCCCAGTCCGTGACCCAGGATCCGCGCCTGGCGGAATCCGTGGGCTCCGCTGCCCGCCTGAAACAGGTGGCCCGGCAGTCCGCCGACGCCGCGGCCCGCTACCGGGACGCCGCGGCCGAGCGCGGGGACCGCGTGCACGACTATGCCGAGCAGGTCGCCCAGCGCGCCCTCGGCCGTCCCCACACCATGGCGGAGGCCCGCGCGCGCCTGATCGAGCACGGTGAGGGTGCCTACGCGGACCGCTTCGACGAGTGGTGGGACCTCTACGACGTCCGGCCGATCGCGGCCGAGATCACCGTCTGGAACCACACGGTGGGCTACGCGGGCACCCTGGACCTCGTCGCCCGGATCGGCGGCCGGCTGTGTCTGATCGACTACAAGACGAAGGGCACGGGGCGGGACGGACGGGTCAAGGCGCTCGACCCCAAGGTGGTCATGCAGCTGACCGCCGGCCTGAAGGCGGAGGAGTCCCTCGTGGACCCCGAGGCCGGCACCTGGGAGGAGTGGCGACACGGCCAGGCCGAGATGCTGCTCGGCGTCGCCCTGGGGGAGACCGAGGTCGCCGTGCACCAGGCCAACCCTGGCGTGCTGCCCCGCCACTGGCACAAGTTCTGGGCCCTGCGCCAGGTCTGGAAGCACGCGCAGGCCGTGGACGACGCCGGCCCCGCGCTCCGCCTCATCGGCCCGCCTCCGCCGTCGGTCCCGGCGTCGGCGGCCACCGGCCTGCAGGCCGTGCGCGCCGCGGCGTTCGGCGGCGGCTCCCACGCCGCCCCGGACGCGGCGCCCGACGGGTCGTCGTCGCGCCCGGCGTCCGCCGCCGAGGGCGGCGATAGGGTGACGGCGTGACCGTCCTGCCCGTCCGCACCGTCCCCGACCCCGTCCTGCGCACCGCCGCGTCGCCCGTGCCCGCGGGGGCGGACGTGCGCGCCCTGATGGCGGACATGATCGAGACGATGCACGCCGTCGGGGGCGTGGGCCTGGCCGCGCCCCAGGTGGGCGTGGGCCTGCGGGTCTTCGTGTTCGACGTTGCCGGCGTCGCCGGGCATGTGGTCAATCCCGTGCTCGAGACCGCCGGGCAGGCGCTGCGGGAGCCGGGCGAGGGGTGTCTGTCCGTGCCCGGGCTGCGCTACCACCCGGCGCGCGCCGCGGAGGCCGTCGTCCGCGGCACCGACGTGGACGGGAACCCGGTGGAGCACCGGGGGACCGGCCTGCTCGCCCGCTGCCTCCAGCACGAGACCGACCACCTCGACGGGATCCTCTACGTCGACCGCCTCGACGGCGAGGAACGCCGTGAGGCCCGCCGCCGCATGCGCGCCGGCGAGGTGGACCGCGCCGCTCGCCGCATCGGGGCCGCGCGCGCGGCCGCCGTCAGCTCGGTCTTCGGCGCCCCCGCCGCCCCCGCCGCCGGAACAGGAGCCGCCCGATGACCGCCCCGACGCCCCTGCGCGTGCTCTACGCCGGCACGCCCGAGACCGCCGTGCCCGTGCTGCGCGCCCTGCTCGACTCACCCCACGAGGTCGTCGGCGTGCTCACCCGGCCGGACGCCCCGGTCGGGCGCCGGCGGGTGCTGACCCCGTCGCCGGTCGCGGTCGTGGCCGAGGAGGCCCGCCTGCCCGTGCTCAAGGCCGACCGACTCCGCGGACCCGAGGGCGCCGATGCCCTCCAGGCGATCCGGGCGCTCGAGGCGGACGTGGCCGTCGTCGTCGCCTACGGGGCGCTCGTGCCCGCCGAGGCCCTGCAGACCCCCCGCCACGGCTGGCTCAACCTGCACTTCTCCGCGCTGCCGGCCTACCGCGGCGCCGCCCCCGTCCAGCGCGCCGTGATGGCAGGGGAGACCGAGATCGCCGCCGACGTGTTCCAGCTCGAAGAGGGCCTGGACACCGGACCCGTCTTCGCCCGACTCACCCGCCCCGTCGCGGCCGACGAGACCGCCGGGACCGTGCTCACCGACCTCGCCGAGCGCGGCGGCCCGCTCGTGATCGACGTGCTCGACCGCCTGGCGGACGGCACCGCGACGGCCACGCCCCAGCGCGGCGAACCCACCCACGCACCGAAGCTCACGGCCGCAGACGGCCTGGTGGACCCCGCCCGCCCGGCGGCCGAGGTGGCCGCCCGGATCAACGGCGTCACCCCCGAGCCCGGCGCCTGGGGCTGGCTGACCGCGGACGACGGCGCCGCCCCGGCCCGTTTCAAGCTCGACGGCGTCGCCCCGGTCCGCGCCGGCGACGACGGCTGGCCCTCCGTACTCGACGCCGCGGCTCCCGGGCAGATCCTGGTGGCCGCGAAGGCCGCCTGGCTGCGCACCGCCGGCGGGGCCGTCCGGCTCTCCCGAGTCCAGCCGGCGGGCAGGAAGCTGATGCCGGCCGCCGACTGGGCGCGCGGCGCCGCCGCCGGGGCCGCGCTGCTGGCCGGGGAGGCGCTCGCCCACCACGAAGAACAGGCCCGCCGGGACGCCGCCGCCCGGGCCGCGGCACGCCAGGCCGTGCGGAACGCCACGGAACAGGACGAGGAGGCACGCGCATGAGCCGCGAAGGACAGGCAGGACAGGGCCGGGGCGAGCGAGGGGCCCGCGGGGAACGCGGCCGCGCACCCCGGCCGGACCCCCAGGACCGCCGCGACGCGCAGGGGCGCACCCGCAACCGGGGTCGCTCCGGCGCCGGACGGAAGTACTCGGCGCAGGCGCCGTCGCAGCGCTCCCGCACCGCCGACCCGGCGCGCCGCGTCGCGTTCGGGGTGGTCCGCTCCGTCCACGCCGAGGACGCGTACGCGAACCTGGTCCTCCCGGCGCGCATCCGCCAGGCCCGCCTCGACCGGCGCGACGCCGGCTTCGCCACCGAACTCGCCTACGGCACCCTGCGCGGGCTCGGCCTGTACGACGCGATCCTGACCCGCTGCGTGGACCGCCCGCTCGAGCAGATCGACCCACCCGTGCTCGACGCCCTGCGGCTCGGCGCCCACCAGCTGCTGGGCATGCGCGTGCCCGCCCACGCCGCCCTCGACGCCACCGTCTCCCTCGTGCGCGCCGAGATCGGGGCCGGCGCCTCCGGGTTTGTGAACGCGGTGCTGCGTCGGGTCGCCGAACGCCCCCTCGAGGAGTGGCTGGCCGACGTCGCCCCCGCCGACGGCGGCGACGCCGCCCTGGCCGTCCGCACCTCGCACCCCGTGTGGATCGTCCGCGCGCTGCGCCAGGCCCTGGCCGCTCACCGCGGCACCCGCCACATCGCCGACCGCGACGCCGAGCTGGCCGCCCTGCTCGAGGCGGACAACGCCCCGCCCGTGGTCAACCTCGTCGCCCTGCCCGTGGCCGGTGGGGCCGAGGCGCTCGCCGCGGCCCTCGACGACGGCGCCGAACCCGGGCCGCTGGCCCCGGACTCCGCCCTGCACTCCGGCGGCGACGCCGGCCGTCTGCCCGGGGTGCGCGAGGGCGTGCTCCGCGTCCAGGACGCCGGCTCCCAGCTCACCGCCCGCGCCCTGGCCCAGGCACCCGTCCCCGCGGCCGAGGGGCGGGCCGAGCGCTGGCTCGACCTGTGCGCCGGCCCCGGCGGCAAGGCGGCCCTGCTGGCCGCCCTCGCCGCCGAGCGGGGTGCGACGCTCGTGGCCAACGAGGTCGCCCCGCACCGCGCCGACCTCGTCCGGCAGGCACTCGCCGCCGTGCCCGCCGGAGCCTGGACCGTCCGGGCCGGGGACGGCCGCACGATCGCCGACGCCCCCGAGGCGGCCCCGGCGTTCGACCGCGTCCTCGTGGACGCCCCCTGCACCGGCCTCGGTGCGCTGCGCCGCCGACCCGAGTCGCGCTGGCGCCGCACCCCGGCCGACCTCGCCGAGCTCACCGGCCTGCAGGCCGAGCTGCTCGACGCGGCGGTCTCCGTCCTCGCCCCCGGCGGCGTGCTCGCCTATGTCACTTGCTCCCCGCACGTCGCGGAGACCGTCGTCCAGGTCCAGGACCTCGTGCGCCGCCACCCCGAGCTGGAGCTGCTCGACGCCCGCACCGCCCTCGACACCGTCGCGCTCGACGACCTGCGCCTGGACGAGGCCGAACCCGCCGGCGCGCCGGAGCCGGCCGATGTGGTCGCCCGCACGGCCCAGCTCTGGCCGCACCGGCACGGCACCGACGCCATGTTCCTGGCCCTGCTGCGCGCCCCCGGCGCCTGACCGAGAGGACCCGCCCATGACCGCCCGCGCCCCGCGCCTGCACCCCTCGATCCTGTCCGCGGACTTCGCCCGCCTCGCCGACGAGCTGGCCCGCATCCCCAGCGCAGACGCGGTGCACGTGGACGTCATGGACAACCACTTCGTCCCGAACCTCACCCTCGGCCTGCCCGTGGTCGAGGCGATCCGACGCGCCACGGACCTGCCGCTGGACCTCCACCTGATGATCGAGGACGCCGACCGCTGGGCGCCCGGCTACGCGGAGGCGGGGGCCGAGTCCGTGACCTTCCACGCCGAGGCGTCGGCGGCGCCCGTCCGACTGGCCCGCGAGCTGCGCGCGGCCGGAGCGAAGGCCGGCATGGCGCTGCGGCCGACGACCGCGGTCGAGCCCTACCTGGACATGCTCCCGGAGCTGGACATGCTCCTGCTGATGACCGTGGAGCCCGGCTTCGGGGGGCAGGCGTTCCTCGACGTCGTGCTGCCGAAGATCCGCCGGGCCCGCCGCGCCCTCGACGGCGGGCCCGCCCCGCTGGCCCTCCAGGTCGACGGCGGCGTGAACCGGGAGACCATCGAACGCGCGGCCGAGGCCGGGGCCGACGTGTTCGTGGCCGGCTCCGCGGTGTTCGGCGCCGAGGACCCCGACGCCGCGCTCGTCGGCCTGCGCACCGCCGCCGCCCGCGCCTGCCACTGAGCCCGGCGACGCGGTCGCCCGGCCGCCGCGCCGGACGTCGCCCGGTGACGTCCGGCATGCGCGGCCGGCCGGGCGTGCGATACTGCTGGACAGCAACGTGCTCCGAGATGCGGTGGAAGTCCGCACCGGCGGTGACAGCCCGCTAACCGCGCGGCCCGTCCTCATCCGAGGCGGTGCCGGGCGGCCTGACCGGTGGAATTCCGGTGCCGACCGTACAGTCGGGATGGGAGAGGCACGCGGCGGAGCCGTTCCGCGCCCTGCGCGGGAGGGCTGCGGAGCGCACCCCTCGGAGTCCCGATCCGAGGAGGTGGCGTCACGGTCATGGACTGGTTAGTGGACGCCTTCAACTGGACCATCCCGGTCGCCGGCGGGGGCCTGCTCATGCGCGAGGTGCTGGGCAACGTCTTCGGCCTCGCCTCCGCCCTGGGCGGCATGGCGCGCAGGGTCTGGGCCTGGCCCGTGGGCATCCTCGGCAACCTCATCCTGCTGACGGTCTTCCTCGCCTCCCTGTTCACGGGGGCCGATCACGCCACCCTGCTCGGCCAGGCCGGCCGACAGGTCATGTTCATCGCCGTCTCCGTCTACGGCTGGGCGCGCTGGCGTCAGGCCCGCCGGGGCCACGCCGAGGACGCTCCCGCCATCACCCCGGAGTGGGCCGGCTGGCGCGGGCGCGTGTTCCTCGTGACGGCCATGGCGGTCGGCACCGTCGCCCTCACCCCCGTGTTCCGCGCCCTGGGTTCGTGGGAGCCGGTGTGGGCGGACGCCTGGACGTTCGTGGGATCGCTGCTGGCGACCTACGGCATGGCGCGCGGCTGGGTGGAGTTCTGGCTGATCTGGGTGGCCGTGGACGTCGTCGGCGTGCCCCTGCTGTGGAGCACCGGCTACTACGCCTCGGCCGTGATGTACGCCTTCTACGGCGCCTTCACCCTGATCGGCTTCTTCGTGTGGCTGCGCGCCACAGACCGGGACAAGCCCGCCGTGGAGACGCTGCTGCCCGACGGCCCCGAGGGGGACGTCGCCCGATGAGCGCCGCCGAGACCCCGCCCGCCGACCCCATGGACCTCGCCGTCCACGCCGCGCTGCGCGGTGTGCGCGGCGCCAACCCCCTCGTCGGGGCCGTCCTGACCGACGAGGCCGGCCGCGTCCTGGCCGTCGGCCACCACCGCGGACGGGGGACCGCCCACGCCGAGGTCGACGCCCTCGCCCGCTGGCGGGCCGCCCGCGCCGCGGATCCGGCCCTGGCCGCCCTCGACCCCGCCGGCCTGACGCTGCACGTCACCCTCGAGCCCTGCGACCACACCGGCAGCACCGGCCCCTGCTCCCAGGCCGTCCTGGACGCGGAGATCGGCGCACTGCGCTACGCCGTCGCGGACCCCACCGGTCACGACGGCGGCGGCGCGGCCCGCCTCGCCGCGCACGGGGTGCACGTCACCGGCCCCACCGGCGAGACGGCCGCCCTCACGCTCACCGCCCGCTGGCGCGAGGTCCGCGACGCAGGCCGTCCGTGGGTGACCGGGCACCTCGCTCAGTCCCTCGACGGCCACGCCGCGGCCGCCGACGGCACGAGCCAGTGGATCACCGGCCCGGACTCCCGCGTCCACGCCCACGAGGTGCGCTCCCGCGTCGACGCCATCGTCGTCGGCACGGGGACCGTCCTGGCCGACGACCCCCGCCTCACCGCCCGTGACGCCGTCGGCGCCGAACTCGCGCACCAGCCCGTGCCCGTCGTCCAGGGTCACCGGCCCGTGCCCGACGGCGCCGCCCTGCGCACCCACCCGGTGGTGCTGGAGGTCCTCGACCACGACCCGCACGCCGTCCTCGCCGCGCTCGCCGCCCATCCCGGGCCCTGGCCCCACGGCCGCCGTGCCGAGCACGTGCTCATCGAGGGCGGGCCCCGCGTGCTCGGCGCGTGGCTGCGCGCCGGCCTCGTGGACGAGCTCATGGTCTACACCGCGCCCCTGCTGCTCGGCCCGGGCCGCGCCGCCGTCGCCGGCCTGGACGTCGCCACGCTGTCCGAGGCACTGCGCTGGCACCCCGACCCCGCGGAGGGTGGCCCCGTCCGTGCCCTCGGGGACGACGTCTGGACCCACCTGAGCCCCGTGCCGGCCCCGCGCCTGCCCACCGCCCCCGCCCCGACCCGTTTCCAGGAGGACTGAGTGTTCACCGGCATCGTCACCCATCTCGGCACCGTCGTCGCCCTCGAGCACGACGCGGCCGCCGACACCGCCCTGCTGACCCTCGACGCCGGCGGCGCCCTCGACGGGCTGCCCGCCGGCGGCTCGCTCGCCGTCGACGGCGTGTGCCTCACGGCCCTCGACGAGCCCACGGGGCGCCCCGGCGTGTTCCGTGCCGACCTCATGGGCCAGACGCTGCGGATGACCAGCCTCGGCGACCGCGCCCCGGGGGACCGGGTCAACCTCGAGCGCTGTCTGCGCCCCACCGACCACCTGGACGGGCACGTGGTCCAGGGCCACGTGGACGGGACCGGCCAGGTCCTCGCGGTCACCCCGCACGGGGCCTGGACCACCCTGCGCATCGGCCTGCCCGCCCGCCTGGCGCGTTACGTCCCCGCGCAGGGGGCCATCGCCCTGCAGGGCGTCTCCCTCACCGTCACCGCCGTCTCCGACCCGGGCGCGGCCGCGCACTGGTTCGAGGTCGGCATCATCCCGGCCACGCTCGAGGCCACCACCCTGGGCGCCCTGCGGCCGGGCGACCGCGTCAACCTCGAGACCGACGTGCTCGCCCGGTACGCCGAGCGTCTCGCGCTCATCCCGTCCGCCCCCGCCGCACCCACCGAGGAGGCCCGCCCGTGAGCGAGCACATCCGTCTGGACCCCGTCCCCGCGGCGATCGCCGCGATCGCCGCCGGCCGGCCCGTCGTCGTCGTGGACGACGCCGACCGCGAGAACGAGGGCGACCTGATCTACGCGGCCGCCCTGGCCACCGACGAGGTCACCGCCTTCACCGTCCGCCACACCTCGGGCGTCATCTGCGCGCCCCTGCCGGCCGGCCTGGCCGACCGCCTGGCCCTGCCGCCCATGACCACCGTCAACGAGGACCCCAAGGGGACCGCCTACACCGTGAGCGTGGACGCCGCCGCCGGCGTCACCACCGGCATCTCCGCCGCCGACCGCACCCGCACCCTCCGCGTGCTCGCCGACCCCGGTGCCGCCCCCGGTGACCTGACCCGGCCCGGTCACGTGTTCCCCCTGCGCGCCGTCCCCGGCGGCGTCCGGGCCCGCCGCGGCCACACCGAGGCCGGCGTCGAGCTGTGCCGCCTGGCCGGCGTCGCGCCCGTGGCCGCCATCGCCGAGCTCGTCCACGACGACGGCACCATGATGCGCCTGCCCGCCCTGCGGGAGTTCTCCGATGAGCACGGCCTCGTGCTCATCTCCATCGAGGACCTCGTGGCCCACCTGGAGGAGACGACGCCGACCCTGACCGCCGTCCCCGCCGAGGCCACCCTGCCGACCCGGCACGGCCTGTTCCGCGTGAGCGTGCACGTGGACGCCGAGACCGGGGCTGAGCACCTGCTGCTCGTGGCGGGGGAGACCGACCCGGAGCGTCCCCTCACCGTCCGCGTGCACTCGGAGTGCCTCACCGGCGACGTGCTCGGCTCCCTGCGCTGCGACTGCGGCCCCCAGCTCGAGGACGCCCTGGCCCGCGCGGCGGCCGAGGGCGGCGCCGTCCTCTACCTCCGGGGCCACGAAGGACGCGGCATCGGCCTGGCCAACAAGATCCGCGCCTACCGGCTCCAGGAGGAGGGGATGGACACCGTCGAGGCCAACCTCGCCCTCGGTCTGCCCGCCGAGGCGCGCGACTGGGCCGGGGCCGCCGCCGTCCTCACGGCCGCCGGCCATCGGCGCATCCGCCTGGTCACCAACAACCCCGCGAAGGTCGCGGGGCTGCGGGCGGCCGGCATCGACGTCGTCGAGCGTGTCCCGGCCCCCACGCCCGTCACCGAGCACAACGTCGTCTACCTGCGCACCAAGCGGGACCGCATGGCCCACGCCCTGGCGGACCGCGTGCTCGAACCGCCGACGGCCACCGGCGGCCCCGCCACGCCGGCCGATGACCCGACCACCGACCCGACCCACCCCACCCACCAGGAGGACACCCCATGAGCGGCGCCGGAGCCCCGACCTTCACCCCCGACCCCGCCGCTGCGAGCGGCCTGAACGTGGCGATCGTCGCCGCCCAGTGGCACACGGAGATCATGGACGGGCTGATCGCCGGGGCGCAGGCCGCCGCGGCGGATTTGGGCCTGGAACCCGTGCTCGTGCGCGTGCCCGGCACCGTCGAGCTCACCGTCGCCGCGGCGCGGCTGGCGGAGCGATTCGACGTCGTCGTGGTCCTGGGCGTCGTGGTGCGCGGGGACACCCCGCACTTCGACTACGTGTGCCAGTCCGTGACCCAGGGCGTGACGGAGGTCTCGGTGCGCACCGGCGTTCCCGTGGGCTTCGGCGTGCTCACCGTGGACACCGAGCAGCAGGCCCGCGACCGGGCGGGCCTGCCCGGATCCCGAGAGGACAAGGGACGCGAGGCCCTCGAGGCGGCCGTCCTCACCGAGCTCGCGCTGCGCTCGGTCACGCCACGGGACTGAGGGTGGCCGGGCGGGGCTGCCTGCTGGGTCGGCTGCTCTCGACGTGGACCCTGTCCCCGGGGCCGGTGGGGTGATCGCAGGCCGGTCAACCGGGCCCGTCCGGAACGCCGGCAGCCCCGCGCCGTCATGGATGGGGTCGGCCGGAGGGCGCGGGGACCCGACGATAGAGGCGGAGACGCGAAGCCCCCGCCCTTCGTCTCGCTCGCGGCATCCACAGCTCGTCGTCCACTGCCCCGACCGTCAGGGCGGGCCGTTGACCCCCAACGCGTTCACCGCCGCAGACGGGTGATCTATGCGGCCCGCCCCGCCTCGGACGACTGCGTCGGGGTGCACGGAGCCTGCCGCAGCGTGGCCGCGTTCAAACAGTCCATGGCCCTGCTGGGAGCTGCGCGAGACCGGGCTGCTGCTCACCCCCCTGGTGCCGGCCCGCTCCATCGTCCCCGGTGCACGTCTGGCCTGCGACTGGCTGGGCCACTATGAGAAGCGCGAACCCGTCGCCTCCGCCTACGCCGACCTGGCCGGCCTCATCTTCGAAAGGATCACCGCATGAACGAGAAGCAGCTTGAGCCCGACCTGAGTCTGCGAGCACAGCGACGCAAGCCCACCCCGGCCCCCCAGACCCCGGCTCCCGGAGCGGTGATCCCCGCAGAACCGGCAACGACCTCGGACCCGGCCGGTGGGTATGCGCCCCTGGCGCGGCGTGGGGCGCCGACCGTGGCCCTGAACGTGCGAGTGCCCGAAGCGATCCGCGACGCGGTGCGTCGAGAGGCCGCCACGAACCCGGCAACGCCCAGCCAGGCCGCGGTCATCGAA
>NZ_JBQXFD010000010.1:0-94561 GCF_052615555.1 Micrococcus sp. EWR3.9.1 | reverse complement strand
CGCTGAAGGTGCGGGGCCGGCGTCGTGCGGGGTGGGGGAGGGTGGAAGCACCCCGGCCCCCTCGCTTTCGAACGTGGGATAGGCCCTACCTCACGTTCGACAGCGCCCATTCGCCCCATTTCACGTTCGAAAGTCGCCCGGGCGGTGGGCGGGGGAGGGTGCGGCGTCAGCGGCCGGTGCCGCCGTAGACCGTGGCCTCCTCCTCGGCGTCGAGGCCGAAGGCGGCGTGCACGGCGCGGACGGCGTCGTCGAGCTTGTCCTCGGCGGTGACCACGGAGATGCGGATCTCCGAGGTGGAGATGAGGTCCACGTTCACGCCGGCGTCGGCGAGCGCCTTGAAGAAGGTGGCGGAGACGCCCGGGTTGGAGCGCATGCCCGCGCCGATCAGCGAGAGCTTGCCGATCTCCGGGTCCGAGACGATGTCCTGGAAGCCGATCCGGTCCTGGGCGGCGCGCAGGGCGGCCATGGCGTCCTTGCCCTCCACGATCGGCAGGGTGAAGGAGATGTCCGTGCGGCCCGAGCCCTCGCGGGAGATGTTCTGCACGATCATGTCGATGTTCACGTTGGACACGGCGATCACGCGGAAGATCTCGGCGGCCTTGCCGGGCACGTCGGGGACGCCGACGATCGTGACCTTGCCCTCGGAGCGGTCGTGGGCGACGCCGGAGACGATGGGCTGTTCCATGGGAGCGCCTTCCTGAAGGGTGATGGTGTCGTTCGGGTCGGGCATGATCCAGGTGCCCTCATGGTCGGAGAAGGAGGAGCGCACGTGCAGCGGCACGCCGAAGCGGCGCGCGTACTCCACGGAGCGCAGGTGCAGCACCTTGGATCCGGAGGCCGCCATCTCGAGGGTCTCCTCGGAGGAGAGCTCGGTGAGCTTGCGGGCGGTCGGCACGACGCGCGGGTCGGCAGAGTAGACGCCGTCCACGTCCGTGTAGATCTCGCACACGTCCGCGCCGAGCGCGGCGGCGAGGGCGACGGCCGTGGTGTCCGAGCCGCCGCGGCCCATGGTGGTGATGTCCTTGGACTCGGGGCTCATGCCCTGGAACCCGGCCACGATGGCCACGCGGCCGGCGTCGAGGGCCTCCTGCACGCGGTGGGGGTTGACCTTGACGATCCGGGCCCGGCCGTACGAGGTGTCCGTCAGCATGCCGGCCTGGGAGCCGGTGTAGGAGCGGGCCTCGACGCCCTCGGCGTGGATGGCCATCGCCAGCAGGGACATGGAGATGCGCTCGCCGGCCGAGAGCAGGATGTCCATCTCGCGCGCGGGCGCGTCCTGCGTGAGCTCGGCGGCGAGGTCGAGCAGCTCGTCCGTGGTGTCGCCCATGGCCGAGACCACGACGCACACGCGGTTCCCGGCCCGGACTGTGTCCGCGACGCGGCGGGCCACGCGCTGGATGCCGGCGGCGTCGGCCACGGAGGAGCCGCCGAACTTCTGGACGATGAGACTCATGGGTCGCTCCGGACGGGATCGAGGGTCGGTTCGGGCCAAGTCTAGGGGCGCGCACCCGCGCGGGTCCGCCAGGTGAACCCCTGTTCCGGATGCTGGACCCGGCGCCCGCGGCCGGCCAGGACGACGGCGCCCGCGGCCCCGCCTGCGACCCCGGTCGGGCTCGGATCGGCGCCGGGATCATCCCCCGGGTGGATCCGCGTCCGTGCACTGCGCGGCAAGGGTGGGGCCATGACCGCTCCAGCACCCCTGCCCGCCTCACCCGTCCTGGGGGTGGCCGCCCACGACGGGATCGTGGCTCACGGCCTCGCCCGCTCGTTCGGCGCCGTCCATGCGGTGCGGGACGTCTCCCTCACCGTGCCCGCCGGCTCCGTGACGGCCCTCGTCGGCCCGAACGGCTCGGGCAAGACCACGCTTCTGCTGATCCTGGCCACCCTGCTGCGCCCGGACGCCGGCGCCGTGTCCATGGCCGGGGTGGACGCGGTGCGCGAGCCCGTCGAGGCCCGGCGGCGGCTCGGCTGGATGCCCGACACCCTGGGCGTGTGGGAGGAGCTGACCTGTCACGACATCCTCGCCAGCCTGGGACGGCTCTACGGCATGGGGAAGGCGGAGGCGTCCGCGCGCGCGGACGAGCAGCTCGAGTGGGTCGAACTCACGGAGTTCGCCCACCGGCCCGCCCGCGTGCTCTCCCGCGGCCAGCAGCAGCGCCTGTCCCTGGCTCGGGCCACCGTGCACCGGCCCTCCGTCCTGCTCCTGGACGAACCCGCCAACGGCCTCGACCCGGCCGCCCGCATCCGGCTGCGGGACGACCTGCGCGCCATGGCGGCAGCCGGCACCGCCGTGCTCGTCTCCTCCCACGTGCTCGCCGAGCTCGAGGAGATGTCCGACCGCGCCGTGTTCCTCCGTGAGGGCGCCACGGTGGCCACCCAGGAGTTCCGCGCCGCCGACGACCTCGCCCGCCCCTACCGGATCGCCGGGCCCGACCCGACGGCCCGGGACACCCTCGTCCGCGCCCTCGAGGCCCGCGGCCTGACCGTCACCGTGGCCACCGGCGCCGGCGCGGGCCAGCGCCGGGACGGGGTCGTGGTGCAGCTGCGGGGGGAGGCCGCCGCGGCCGCGCTGCTCGCGGACCTCGTGCGCGAGGGTGTGCTCGTCAGCCACTTCGCCCCGGAGGGCTCCCGCCTCGAGAACGCCTACCTGGGCCTCCATCTGGAGGGCCCCCGCACCGAAGGAGACCGACCGTGAGCACCGCCGTCGCGACCTCGATCCACGACCGCCGCCCGCCGCAGCCGCAGCCGGGGGGACGCCTCGGCGCGGCCCAGGCCGTGGCCACCGTGGTGGGCATGGAACTGCGTCAGCGGCTGCGCTCGCGTGGCTGGTACGTGCTGTTGGGCGTCTTCTTCGTGGTGGTGGGGGCGGTGACCCTCGGCGCCCTCGGGCTGCGCGGCCTGGGCGTGGCGGAGATGGAGGCGTCCGGCCTGGAGCCGGAGCTGGCGGAGCAGCAGATGCGCGCCCTGGGGCGGACGCTCTTCGACGGCGTCCTGCTCTTCGTCCTCACCCTCTCGCTGCTGGTCTCGCCCGCCCTGGCGGCCAACGCGATCTCGGGCGACCGTGCCGGCGGCACCCTGGCCATCACCCAGGTCACCCTGCTGCGGACCGGGCACCTGATGGCGGGCAAGTGGCTGGCCGCGTGGATCGCCTCCGCCGCGTTCCTCGCGGCCGCGCTGCCGTGGCTGGCGGTCGCGGCCGTGGTGGGGCGCGTGTCCCCGTGGGCCGTGCTGGTGGGGCTCGTGATGATCCTCGTGGAGTTCGGCATGATCGCGGGGATCGGCGTGGCCGTCTCGGCGATCGCCGGGCGCACGCTGTTCGCCGTCGTGGTGACGTACCTGATCGTGGCGGCGCTGACGATCGGCACCCTGGTGGCCTTCGGGCTGTCCCTGCAGTTCCTGCAGACCGAGGTGCGGGCCAACGACGCCGAGTACGGCTCCATGACGGCGGAGCCGTTCACCGACGCGGAGCTCGAGAAGATGACCCCGGAGGAGGCGGAGCAGGCCTGGGCCGAGTGGGAGGCGGCGCACCCGGAGCTGGTCGACGGGATCGCCGACCGGTGCGTCGGCCCGGTGACCACCCGGACGATCCCCGACCCGCGGCGCAGCGGATGGCTGCTCGCGGCGAACCCCTACGCCGTCCTCGCGGATGCTTCCCCCTGGGAGGCAGGGCTCCTCGCGGACGGTACCCGGGTGGATCCCGGGCCGCTCAACCTGCTGTCCGTGGGGCTGCGCTGGACCCAGCGTGACCCCGTCCGGGACGTCGAGTGCCTCGACGGCGAGCTGCGCGGTCTCGACCAGAGCGGCGTGCCGGACCGGCAGGGCACCTGGCCGGTGTGGCCGCTCGGTCTGGCGATGCAGGGTGTGCTGGTGGCCGGGCTGGGCTGGTGGGGCCACCGTCGCCTGGACACCCCGGCCGGGCGGCTGCCCGCCGGCACGCGCGTGGCCTGAGCCGGGCCGGCGTCGGGCAGGACCCGCTCGACGCCGGCCCGTGTCAGCCGCTGATCAGGCGACGTCCCTCGAAGGCACGGCCGAGGGTGACCTCGTCCGCGTACTCGAGGTCCCCGCCGACGGGCAGACCGGAGGCCAGGCGCGTGACGCGGATGCCCGTGGCGCCGAGGAGGCGGCCGAGGTAGGTGGCCGTGGCCTCGCCCTCGAGGTTGGGATCCGTGGCGAGGATGACCTCCTGCACGGCCTCGTCCTGCAGCCGGGTGAGCAGCTCGCGGACGTGCAGCTGCTCGGGGCCGATGCCGGCGATCGGATTGATGGCCCCGCCGAGCACGTGGTACCGGCCCTGGAAGGCGC
This sequence comes from Micrococcus sp. EWR3.9.1, assembly GCF_052615555.1. Classification (NCBI taxonomy): domain Bacteria; kingdom Bacillati; phylum Actinomycetota; class Actinomycetes; order Micrococcales; family Micrococcaceae; genus Micrococcus; species Micrococcus sp. EWR3.9.1. The sequence goes on along the minus strand of NZ_JBQXFD010000010.1, from coordinate 90,259 downwards.
GGGTGCGCTCCATGGCCATGACGTCCTGCGACTCCTCGACCACGCAGATCTGGGAGCCGTCCCGGCGTTCATCCCGGCAGAGCGAGCACACCTCGTCCTCGGAGACGTTGAAGCAGACCGAGCACAGCCGCACCCTGTCCTTGACCGTGCGGATGGCGTCCGCGAGCCGCAGCATGTCCTCCCGGTCCGCCTCCAGCATGTGGAAGGCGATGCGCTGGGCGGACTTCGGCCCGATGCCCGGCAGGCGGCCGAGCTCGTCGATCAGGTCCTGCACCGCGCCCTGGTACATCCGTCTCCCTCGTCCGATGGTGCGTCTCGTGGGGCGTGCGCCCCGACGCGGCGCCGTGGTCCGGCGCCGCGTCCATCATGCCCGCGGCCCCGGACGGCGTACGGGCGCGTTCGCCTCAGGCGTCGTTGGGGCGTTCCTCGAGCAGACGGCCGCCGAGCACCCGTTCGACGACGGCCCGGCCCACGAGGCCCGAGTCCTCGAGCGGGACGTCGTCGTCGCTGGCGACCTCGTCCTCCCACCCCACACCGGACGTCGCCGGGGCGGCGGGGCCGGTGTCGGCGGGCCGGGTCGGGCCGCGGCCCTGGGCGGCCTCGCGGGCGGCGTGGATGGCCGCGGCCCGCGCGTCCAACGACGGCGGCGCCGAGGCTCCCCCGGCGGGCTCGACGTCGGCGGGGCGCGCCCCGAGCGAGGCCGCGCTCGGCCGGCCCCCGGCGGGGGAGCCCGGCGAGGCGTCCGGGTCGGGGCCACCGGGAGCGCCGGGGCCGCCGCCCGTCCCGCCGCCGCTCGAGCCCGCGTTCACCGGAGGCTCGAGGGGCCCACCGGCCCGCAGCCGCTCCATGAGCCGCGGGTACATGCTCGCCGGATGGCCCGAACCCGGGAAGTCCGTACCGGTCGGGCCGGCAGCCGCGCGCGGCGCGGCGTCCGCGTCGTCGGCGGGCACGCCCGGGTCAGGGGTCGCGTCGGCCGTGGGCGAGCCCGTGGGGCGCCGCTCCTCGTCCGAGGACGGGCCGGCGCCCGAGGCGGCCGGGTGGAGATCGCGTCGCTCCGTGGCCGCTGCGTCGTCGTCCGGGGCGGGCGACGGCGTGGCAGGCCGGGCGGAGTCACCGTCCGCGGCCGCGCCCGCGCCGTCGTCGAAGCCGGCGGGACGGGTCGCGCCGAAGCGCTTCGCGAACTCCGCGCGCAGCTCCGCCTCCGGACGGGCGAACACGGGGATCGAGTGCTCCTCCTCGCGGACCAGCGGCCCCGGGTCGTAGGCCCGACGGACCTCCTCGGCGCTCGGCTCGCTCTCGCCGGGGGTCGGGGCGTCGGGCCGGACCGGGGAGTCCTGGCCGGCGTCCGGCGCGGCGCCGCCGGGGGCCGGTTCGGCCTGCGGCGGCGCCCCCCAGTCCTCGACCGACGGCACGGGGCCGTCCCAGCCGGCGGCGCCGACGGGCCGCTCCTCGGCGTCGCGGGCCGGCGGGGTCCAGCCCTCGGGGCCGTCCGAGTCGTCCTGCTCCGCGTCCGGGTCGAACGCGGGCAGCGAGTCCCACGGGTCCTCCTCGGGCGGGGGAGCATCCTCCCAGGCGGGCGGCTCCTCGTCCGGGCCGCCCCAGCCGTCCGCCGGCGGGGCGGGGGCGGGCGTCGTCGACGACGTCGGCGTCGGCCCCCAGGAGGTGGCGGGGGCCGCGGGCGTCCAGGCGGGGGACGGCTGCGGCGTCTGACGCTGCTGCGTGGCCCGGGGCGGAGCTGCCGGCGGCGCCGGATCGTCCTCCGCGGTGGAGGGTGCGGCGGAGCGCGGCGGGGTGGGGTGGGAGGACTCCGGCTCGCGCGGGGCCTGCCCCGGTGCCGGAGCGGGCCGGTTCGGCTGCGCCGTCGGTCGGTCGGACCGGCCCTGCTGCGGGGCCGGACGCTCAGGCCGGTCCGTCCGCGCCGGGCCGGCCGGGCGAGCGCCGGACTGTGCGCGGGCGTCCCCGGTCGGCGCGTCCCCACCGAGGATCAGATCGAGCCGCGGGCGGATGCCGAGCACCTGGTGGACGGCCTCGCCGAGCACGCGGTCACCGCCCCGGCCGAGCAGCGACTGGCGGGGCCCGTCCTGCTGGAAGCCGATCGTCAGCAACGAGCCGTCGTAGCCCGCGACGCTCGCGTTGTCCTTCACCAGCATCCACACCAGCCGAGAGGCGTCCTCGAGGGCCGAGAGGATGTCCGGCCAGGCCCGGCGGATCATCTCCACCTGGCTCGCCGCCGGGGCGGGAGCGGGGCTCGACGGCGCGGCACCGGTGCTGTCCTGGGCCTGGGGCCGGCCCTCGGGCTCGGGGCGGCTCCCGACCTCCGGGCGACGCGCGCCCTCGGCACGGGCCCCGGCCTCGGCCGGTTCGGGTCGTCCGGGCTGCGGCGGCTGCTGCGGACGCTCGGACCTCGTGGTCCCGGCGGCTGCGTCCCCCTCCGGCGCCTCGGCCGCGGCGGGCTGGGCGGGCGGTGCCCAGCGCTCCGGCGGGGCGGTCGGCGCCGTCGACGCGGGCTCCTCCGTCCGCCGCATGGCGGCCCGGGCGAGCGCGGCACCGGTCAGAGGGCCGGAGCCGTCCGCGTTCCCGGCCGACCCGCCGCCGTCCGCGGCGGGCGTGCCGGACCGGGCCGGCGTCGTCGTGCCCTCCGGGGTGCCGTCCTCGACGGGCGCGGCGCCACCGAGTTCGAGGCGCCGTTCGAGGGCCTCGAGGCGGGCGGCCAGGCCGCGGTGCGTCTCGTCCGAGGCGGGCAGCAACAGGCGCGCCATGAGCAGCTCGAGGTGCAGGCGGGGACTCGTGGCACCCACCATGTCCGTCAGCGCGAGGTTGGTGATGTCCGCGAGGCGGGAGAGCTCCGCGCGGGAGAGCTGCGCGGCCTGCGCCGAGAGACGCCGCACCTGGTCCTCCGGCATGCCGTGCAGGATCGCCCCGGCCTCCTCCGGCAGGGCGCGCGCGATCACGAGGTCGCGGAAGCGGTCCAGCAGGTCCTCGACGAAGCGGCGCGGGTCCTGGCCGGACTGCACCACGCGGTCCACCACGCGGAACACCGTGGGCGTGTCGTCGGCGGCGACGGCGTCGATCACGTCGTCCAGCAGCGCCTCCGGGGTGAAGCCGAGCAGGCTCACCGCGAGCTCGTACGAGACCTGGCCCTCCTGGGCGCCCGCGATCAGCTGGTCCAGCACGGAGAGCGTGTCACGCACCGAGCCCGTGCCGGCGCGCACCACCAGCGGCAGCACGCCCTTCTCCACGGACACGCCCTCCTCCGCGCACAGCTGCTCGAGGTAGGCGATGAGCGGCTCCGGCGGCACGAGCCGGAACGGGTAGTGGTGGGTGCGGGAGCGGATGGTCCCGATGACCTTCTCCGGCTCCGTGGTGGCGAAGATGAACTTCAGGTGCTCCGGCGGCTCCTCCACGATCTTCAGCAGCGCGTTGAAGCCCGCCGCCGTGACCATGTGCGCCTCGTCGATGATGAGGATCTTGTAGCGGTCCCGGACCGGGGCGAACGTGGCCCGCTCGCGCAGGCCGCGGGCGTCCTCCACGCCGCCGTGCGAGGCCGCGTCGATCTCGAGCACGTCCAGCGAGCCCGGCCCGCCGGTGGCCAGGTCCCGGCACGAGTCACACTCGCCGCACGGGGTGGGCGTGGGGCCCTGGGCGCAGTTCAGGCAGCGCGCGAGGATGCGGGCGGACGTGGTCTTGCCGCAGCCGCGCGGGCCGGAGAAGAGGTAGGCGTGGTTCACGCGGTCCTTCGCCAGTGCGGTGCGCAGCGGGACCGTGACATGGTCCTGCCCGATCACGTCCTCGAAACGGTCCGGGCGGTAGCGGCGATACAGGGCGGTGCTCACCCTCGAAAGCCTATCCGGCGGGCGGACGGGCTAAGGGAGCCGGGGAATGCGCCCACCCACCGGCCCGTTCCCTGGCCCATGACCACCACGCACATGCACACCGACGCCGAGGACACGATCCACCCCACGCAGCCGGCCCCGGACGCGGGACCGCTGAGTCAGGCCGAGATCGACCGCCTCTTCGCGGACCGCCACACGACGCAGCTCTTCTCGGACGAGCCCGTCGACCTCGCGCTGATCGAGCGGGCCTACGCGGACCTCCGCTGGGCGCCGACCGCCATGAACAACCAGCCGCTGCGGCTCGACGTCGTGGACAGCCCCGAGGCCCGCGCCCGCCTGGCTCCGCTGATGATCGAGTTCAACCGGGAGAAGACGGAGCGCGCCCCGCTCACGCTGATCGCCTCCTACGACCTCGACTGGCACCGCCACATGGGCCACCTCGCCCCGTTCCGGGAGGGCTTCGAGGAGGATGCCGAGGGCAAGCCGGGCATGCGCGAGGGGATGGGCCGCACGAACGCGCTCATCCAGGTGGGCTACCTGCTCGTGGCCTTGCGCGCCCACGGGCTCGAGGTCGGCCCCATGGCCGGGTTCGACGCCGCCGCCGTGGACGCCGAGTTCCATGCGGACCGTGCCTGGAAGTCCCTCCTGGTGATCAACGTGGGCCACGCCGCCGCAGACGACGAGAAGGCGCAGCAGCCCCGCCAGGGCCGCCTCGACTTCGACCAGGCCGCCCAGGTCCTCTGACCGGGGCCGGGCCTGCGGCGGACCAGGGCGCCGGCCCGCTCAGAGCCCGGTGAACACCCACGGAACACGCGGCAGGGCGGCCGGGTCGAACGCGGGCACGGCGGCCGCCAGCGGTCCCGCGGGCAGGCCGAGGGACTCCAGCAGCCGGTCCCGCACCCGCTCGGGGGTCCACGCCGGGTCCTGCGCGGCGAGGTCCTTGAGGGTCACGGCGCCGTCCCGCTTGGCCAGCCGCCGCCCCTCCGTGTTCAGCACGAGCGGCACGTGCAGGTACTCCACCGCGGGCGTCGGCTCCCCGCGCGCGGCGCACAGCGCCTCGGCCAGCCAGCGCTGGCGCGGGGCCGAGTCGAGCAGGTCGTCGCCGCGGACCACCTGGTCCACGCCCTGCGCCAGGTCGTCCACGACGACGGCCAGGTTGTACGCGTACGCCCCGTCGTTCCGGCGCAGCACCAGGTCGTCGACCAGGCCCGTGACCTCGCCGTGCAGCACGTCCACGGCGGTGGCGCGCGGGATCTCGCCCGCCGGCAGGCCCGCGACCTTCGCCACGTCGATCCGCAGGGCGGCGGGGCGCACCCGCCGTCGCTCGGCCCGCTCGGCCTCGGTCAGGCCGCGGCAGGTGCCCGGATAGAAGCCGGGCGGACGCAGCGGCACGGTGCCGCCGGAGGCGGGGGCGCCGTCGTCGGGCCTCGGGTGCGGGGCCGACGTCGCCTCGGCGATGTCCTTGCGCGAGCAGAAGCACTCGTAGACCGCGTCCGCGCCGTGCGCGGCTCGCAGGGCGGCCACGGCGGCGTCGTACAGGGCGGTGCGCTCGGACTGGCGCACCGGCTCGGCGTCCCAGTCCAACCCGACGGCGGCCAGGTCCGCCCGCTGGCCGGCCTCGGCCCCGGAGCGGACGCGGTCCAGGTCCTCGACCCGCATCAGGAAGGAGCGGTCCGTGGCGCGCGCCGCGAGCCACGCGACGAGCGCGGTGCGCAGGTTGCCCAGGTGCAGGCTTCCCGTGGGGGAGGGGGCGTAGCGTCCGGCGGGCATGGGATCTCCTGGGGAGAGTGAAGACCCCTCACGCACCTGCCAGAGCCCACCTACCCTTGCTACCTTCCGGTCCTGGGGGAGTTCAGCGAGATGACACCACGTGAGGGGCCGCCGACGACTCTACCAGGGCGGCGGCGGGAGCGGCGATTCGGGCCGCGGCGAGCCCCGGGCCGGGCCCGCGCCTCCCGCGGGGGATTGGCGCGGTCCAGGACGATCTGGTTATGATGGAGCCTGCCCTCGCGCGGTCCGCCGCATGAGGGCGCACCAAGGAGGATTCGCCTAGCGGCCTATGGCGCACGCCTGGAACGCGTGTTGGGTTAACAGCCCTCGGGGGTTCAAATCCCCCATCCTCCGCGGACAAGCCCCGGGACCCCAGTGGTTCCGGGGCTTTTCGCATGTCGGGGACCGCTGTCGACGGGGGAGGGCGCGCCCGGACTCCTCATCCGCCCCGCTGGATGCGAGACGCGGGTCACATTTGCGCGTATCCTTCTCCCCAGTCGCCCGGGACCGCCGGCGGCCGCCGCTCGGAACTCGCACCGCACCGGCCATCCCCACCCCGATCTGGAGACCCCATGTCCTTCGCAGATCTCATCACCACCGTGAACAACGTCATCTGGTCCCCGGCCCTGATCTGGCTCTGCCTGATCGTCGGCCTCTACTTCACCGTCCGGACCATGTTCCTGCAGTTCGTGAACATCCCGGACATGGTGAAGCAGCTCCGCGAGGGCCAGGACTCCGCGGACGGCACCTCGTCCCTCCAGTCCCTCATGATGTCGCTCGCCGGCCGCGTCGGCATGGGCAACATCGGCGGCGTCGCCACGGCCATCGCGTTCGGCGGCCCCGGCGCCGTGTTCTGGATGTGGGTCATGGCCCTGCTCGGCGCCGCCACGTCCTTCATCGAGTCCACGCTCGGCCAGATCTACAAGGAGCGCGACCCGGACACCGGCGAGTACCGCGGCGGCCCGGCGTACTACTTCGAGAAGGCCTACAAGCACACGGCCGCCGCCCCCGCGTTCAAGGTGTACGCCATCCTGTTCGCCGTCGTCACCGTCTTCGCCACCAGCTACTTCCTGCCGGGCGTGCAGGCCAACGGCGTGGCCGCGGCCGTGGGCGAGGCGTGGGCCGTGCCCGCCTGGGTCGTGGCCCTGGCCATGGTCATCCTGCTGGCCTTCATCGTCCTGGGCGGCGTGAAGCGCATCGCGACGTTCGCCGTCTACGTGGTGCCCGTGATGGCCGCGCTGTACATCATCCTCGCGCTGATCGTGCTGTTCCTGAACTTCGACCAGATCCCCGAGGTCTTCGGCTCCATCTTCGCCAGCGCGTTCGGCGTGCACGCCGTGTTCGGCGCGATCCTCGGTCTCGCCATCCAGTGGGGCGTGAAGCGCGGCATCTACTCCAACGAGGCCGGTCAGGGCACGGGCCCGCACGCCGCCGCGGCCGCCGAGGTCTCACACCCGGCCAAGCAGGGCTTCGTGCAGGCATTCGCCGTCTACATCGACACGCTCTTCGTCTGCTCGGCCACCGCGTTCATCATCATCTCCACGGGCGCCTACCGGGTGTACTCGGACGAGTCCGGCTCCGGCCTGCTGTTCGAGGGCATCGTCGCCCCGACGGCCTCGGAGGGCCCGGCCTTCGTCCAGACCGGCTTCGACGCCATGTTCACCGGCTTCGGCCCCACGTTCGTGGCCGTGGCGCTCGCGTTCTTCGCCTTCACCACGATCGTGGCGTACTACTACATGGCCGAGGTCAACCTCGTGTTCCTCACGCGCAACCTGCGCAACGGCATGGTCCGCCGCGTCGTGCTGCGCTTCCTGCAGGCCCTGATCCTCGTGTCCGTGGCCTACGGCGCCGTCGCCACCACGGGTGCGGCCTGGGGCCTCGGCGACATCGGCGTGGGCTCCATGGCCTGGCTGAACATCCTCGGCATCCTCGTGCTGCAGGGCCCGGCCCTCAAGGCCCTCAAGGACTACCGCGCACAGAAGCGCCAGGGTCTCGACCCGCAGTTCGACCCGCGCCCGCTCGGCATCCGCAACGCGGACTTCTGGGAGCACCGCGCCGACGGCCTGATCACCCAGGGCGTCGCCGGCACGGCCGAGCACCCGATCGTCACCGAGGGCGGCGCCCACCGCGCCTGACGGGCCGGCGGGGCTGGGCCCTCCCCGCCCCACCACGACGACGGCCCGGACGCCGCCAGCGTCCGGGCCGTCGTCGTGCGCGGCAGGTCAGAACAGCTGGCGCAGGTTCGCCTTCGCGAGGTCGAGCAGCTTGGTGCCCTTGCCGTCGAGGACGGTGCGCATGGCGTAGAGCGCGAAGCCCTTGGCCTGCTCGAACTCGATGCTCGGCGGGATCGTCAGCTCCTGACGCTCGGTCTTGACCACCAGCAGCGCAGGCCCGTCGTGGGCGAGGAACTCGCGCATCACCGCAGGCAGGTCCGTCGTGTGGTCCGCGCGGAAGCCCTTGATGCCGGCTGCCTCCGCGATCGCCGCGAAGTCCGGGTTCTGCAGGTCCGTCCCGAAGGGGACGAACCCGGCGGCCATCATCTCGAGCTCCACGAAGTTCAGCGAGTCGTTGTCGAACACGAGCGTCTTCACGGGCAGGTCGTTCTGCACGAACGACAGCAGCTCGCCGAGCATCATGGCCAACCCGCCGTCGCCGGCCATCGCCACCACCTGGCGGGCAGGGTCGACCGCCTGGGCGCCGACCGCCTGCGTGACCGCGTTGGCCATGGAGCCGTGGGACAGGGAGCCGATGATCCGGCGGCGCCCGTTCATCGTCAGGTACCGGGAGGCCCAGACCACCGGGGAGCCGACGTCGGGCAGGAACACCACGTCGTCGTCGGCCAGCTCGTCGAGGAGGCGGGCCACGTACTGCGGGTGCACGCGTCCGCGGCCCGGGGTGGCCAGCTGGTCGAGGTCCTTGCGGGTCTTGGCGTAGTGCTTGAGCGCCTTGTCCAGGAACGCCGACGACGAGTTCCCGCGCAGCAGCGGCAGCAGGGCCTGGGCCGTCTCCGTGACACCGCCCACGAGCGGCACGTCCACGGCCACCCGCCGGCCGATCTGCTCGCCGCGCACGTCCACCTGGATGACCGTGGCGTCCTCGGGGTAGAACTGCCGGTACGGCAGGGAGGAGCCGAGGATCAGCAGCGCCTCGGCCTCCTTGAGCGCGTGGTAGCCGGAGGCGAAGCCGAGCAGGCCGGTCAAGCCGACGTCATACGGGTTGTCGTACTCGATCCGGTCCTTGCCGCGCAGAGCGTGGACGATCGGGGCCTGCAGGCGCTCCGCCAGGGCCACGACCTCGTCGTGGGCGCCGGCAGCACCCGCGCCGGCCAGGATGGTGATCCGCTTGGACGAGTCCAGGGCCTCGGCGGCCTCGCGCAGCACGGAGTCGGCCGGGATGACGCGGGACGGCGTGTGACGGATCACCTCGGGCTCCGCGGAGAGCTCGGTGAGGGCCACGTCGCCCGGGATCACGAGCACGGCCACGCCCCGCTGCTCGACGGCGGCCCGCATCGCGGTGCGCAGCATGCGGGGCATCTGGTCCGCCGAGGAGACGTGCTCCACGTAGACGGAGCACTCGCGGAACAGGTCCTGTGGGTGGGTCTCCTGGAAGTAGCCCGAGCCGATCTCCTCCGACGGGATGTGCGCGGCGATCGCGAGCACCGGAGTGCGGGAGCGCTGCGCGTCGAACAGGCCGTTGATCAGGTGGAGGTTGCCCGGACCGCACGAGCCCACGCAAACCGCGAGCTCATCCGTGAGCTGGGACTCGGCGGAGGCGGCGAAGGCCGCGGTCTCCTCGTGCCGGGTGTGCACCCACTGGATGCCGCCGTGGGAGCGCAGGGCCTCGGTCAGCCCGTTGAGGGAGTCCCCGGGCACGCCGTACATGCGGCGCACGCCCGAGGCGTGGAGGGTCTCGACGATGTTCTGGGCGACAGTGGCCACGGTGGAACCTCTTCTCTGGTCGGGAGGCGCCCGGGCCGGTTCGGCAGGGGCGCCGCATTGCCTTCCACGCTAGGGGTCGAGGTCCCGGCCCGGGGAGGGGCGGCCGCCCGCAGGTGGCGTCCGACCTGGTCAGCGCAGCAGGTCGCGCTCGACCCAGCGCAGCAGGGACTCGCCCGCCCGCTCGTGGACGTCCTCGGCGTCGCCGATGCCGCGTTCGGCGAGGATCGCCGCCGTCACCACGCCGTAGGGCTTCTCGGGGACGCCGTCGGCGGGGCGCACGTCCATGTGCTCCACGGTGAGTCCACGCTCGTGCAGCCGGTCGGCCATGGCGTAGTCGCTGCGCGAGTCGCCCGCGGTGAGCCAGCGTTCGGGCACCGGGGTGCCCGCCTCCGCCAGCAGGTCGAAGCAGCGCTCGACGCCCAGGTCCTTGCCGGAGGAGCGGTGCTCGACGTCCACCGAGATCACCGAAGGGGCCACGCGCACCTCCTCGGCGAGTCCGCGCTCGGCGAGCAGGCCCTCGACGCCCGCGGCGACGTCGTCGCGCACCCGCTCGTACTCCGTCTGGTCCGCGCCCACTGTCTTCTCGAGGGAGACCATGGCCAGCTTGGTGTGGTCCGTGAACTGCAGGTCCCCGGCGCGCTCATCGTTGAGGGCCCAGATCGCGTCACGGGTGTCCGCGTCGATGGCCATGTCCGGGTCGGTGCGGAGCCAGTCCGGGGCGGTGCCGTCCACGGTGACGTCGGGCAGGTCCCCGGAGGGCACCGCGGAGAACGGGAACCACACGGCGCCCTTCTCACAGACCGCGTGGAAGGGGGCGTCGTCCGGGAGGCCCGCGTCGCGCAGCGGGGCGATCACGCTGTGCAGGAGGAAGTCCGTGGAGCGGCCCGTGTTGAAGCCGACCGGCACCCCGCGCCGCGCGAGGCGGACGAGCACGTCGATGATCCCCTCCGGCACGGTCCGGGTCTCGGTGGAGGCCACGGGGCCGTCCACGTCCAGCAGGAGTCCGATCGGGGAGGGAGTGCGCATGCCCCCACCCTAGGCCGCGGTGGCCCGTGCCCGCGATGGGCCCGGCGGCTACGCTGACCCTGAGACCCGCCCCGCCCGGGGCGCACCCCCGACGATCACCCCACGGGAGCACCCATGAGCACCGCCACCGACCTCGGCCCGTCCCGCAGCCCCTTCGGCCCCGACGCCGCGGCGCGCGTCCCCAGCTCGGGGACGGGGCTGTCCTCGACGGGCGGCCGGGTGGCCATGCTCGTGGTCGTGATCCTCGCGATCGTGGCCGCGTTCCTGGGCTCCGGCGTCGTCGGCGGCCTGACCCCCGTGGCCGAGGCCGCGGGCGGCTGGCTCGGCCCGGACGCCACCTGGGTGTCCCCGGCGACCCCCGCGTTCGGCATCTGGTCCGTGATCTACGCGGGCCTGTTCGCCTACGCCGTGTGGCAGTTCCTCCCCTCGGGCCAGTCCGCCCGTCACGACCGCCTGCGACCGTGGATCCTGGTCTCGGTGCTGCTCAACGCCGCGTGGATCTGGACGGTGCAGGCCGGGCTGCTGGGGCTGAGCGTCGTGGTGATCGCGCTGCTGCTGGCGTGCCTGGCGTGGATCCTGGTGCTCCTCGAATCCGTCCGTGCGCACAGCTGGGGGGAGCGGATCCTCCTGGATGGGGTGCAGGGCCTGCATCTGGGCTGGGTCTCGATCGCCGCCGTGGCGAACCTGGCCGCGTGGCTGGCCTCGACCGGCGTCGTCGGCGATCCGGGGCAGTCGTCCCTCTGGGCGAAGGTGATGCTCGTGGTGGCCGTGCTGATCGGCGCGTTCACGGCCGTGTACAACGGCGGCCGCCCGGCTCCGGCGTTCGCGCTCGCGTGGGGTCTGGTGTGGATCGGCGTCGGCCGCGCGGACGGCACGGGGCTGCTCTCGGGCAGCCTCGCCCTCCTGGCGTGGGGCGGCGCCGCGATCGTCCTGCTGTGCTGGCTGGCCGCGCTGCTGCTCTCCCGCCGGTCCGCGACGGGCGAGGCCCGCGACCTCGTCCTCGACGCCCTCGACGGCGGCGGCGACCCCATCGACGGCCGCCGCTGACCCCCGTCGTCATTGACGGAACGGGGACCGATGCTGTCGTGACGTGCGGCAACACCTGTGCCTCCCACCTGCGATGATGTGGTGATCCGAAGGCCCCGCCTCACGGCGGGGCCTTCGTCATGTCCCCGTCCCTTCCCCTCCAGGATCCTCGTGCCCCTTGCCCGTCTGCGCGCGGCGCTCCCCGCGGCCGCACTGTCTCTGCTCCTGCTCACCGGCTGCACCGCCACCGACGACGGCGTCACCCCGGAGAGCGATGCCGACACCTCCGCGTCGGTCAGCACGATGCCGACGACGCCCACCCCGTCCGTCGACGCGGCTGCGACGAGCCGTGCCGCTGCGTCGTCGCTGGCCGCCTCCTCCGCCGCGCAGAGCTCGCGCGCCGCGGCGTCGTCCTCGATCGAGGCTGCGCAGTCGCGTGCCGCACGTGCCGCGGAGGAGTCGCGTACTGCTGAAGGCTCCCGCAGTGCCGAGCCGGCGGCGCCCGCCGCCCCGGCCGACGTCGAGGGAGACGTGGTCACGGTCGAGTCGATCTCGGACGGCGACACGCTCCGCGTGACCCTCGGCGAGGTGTCCACGCGGGTGCGCCTGCTCAACATCGACACCCCCGAGACCCACCACCCCTCGAAGCCGGTCGAGTGCATGGGACCGGAGGCGACGGCGGCGCTGAAGTCGATGATCAGCCCCGGCGACACGGTGGTGCTGCGGTACGATCGCCGGCTCTACGACCGCTACGACCGCCTCCTCGCCGGCGTGTACGCCGAGGGCGTCCTGCTCAACGCCGAGATGGCCCGCCTGGGCTACGGCGAGCCGGCGGTCTTCGACGGCAACGACCGTTTCCTGCCCGAGGTCGAGGCGGCGTGGGAGCAGGCCCGGGCGAACGGCGTCGGCAGGTTCTCCGGGGAGTGCGGCACCGCGGCCGAGCCCATCCCGGAGGCGGCCCCGGCCCCCGCCCCGGAGGCGGCCCCCGCGGCCGGCGACGCGGGGCCGGTGAGCGGAGCCGACTCCGTGTGCCCGGACTCCCACCCGGTCAAGGCCAACGACAACTCGGGCATCTACCACATGCCCGGTCAGCAGCACTACGGCAAGACCAACGCGCGCCACTGCTACGCCTCCGCCTCCGCGGCGCAGGCGGGCGGCTACCGCGCGGCCCGGCGCTGAGGGCCCCGCGCACGACGACGGCCGCCCACCTCGCCAGGTGAGCGGCCGTCGTCGTCCGTGCCGAACGTGTGCTCGGCGCCGCGCCGGGTGCGGTCAGCGGCCCTCGTGGACCGCTCGCAGCTCGTAGCCGCGCTCCTCCAAAGTCGTCTGCTTCTCAACGCGCTTCTCCACCCCGGCCACGTCCTTCGGGGGCAGCTGCACCCGAACCTCGGCGGGCAGGCCGGCCTCGAGCTGGCGGGCACGCTCCACCTCGGCGTCGACCTCCAGGCCGAGCAGCAGCACGATGTTGAAGATCCACAGGGCGAACAGCAGCGCCATGACCGTGCCGATCGCACCGTACGCCGAGTAGCCGGCGAACTGCGTGAAGTACACGGACAGGGCCACCGCGGCCAGCACCATGCCCACCAGCGCCACGATGTTGCCGGGGCCGAAGAGGTGGAAGCGCGGCTTCTGGACGTTCGGGGTGGTGTAGTACAGGGTCGCGATCAGCACCAGCAGGATCACGACGACGACAGGCCACTTCGCCCACGCCCACACCGGCAGGAACGTGTCCGAGAGGAAGTTCACCACGCCGGTCATGCCGAGCGGCCCGGCGATCGGCTGGAGGAAGCCGTCCACGAGCGAGCGGTTCAGCGCCAGCGAGAGCAGCACGACCACGATGCCCACGATCAGGATGAGCGTGGTGAGCAGGTTGGTCAGCGTCAGCTTCACCAGGCCGCGGCCCTCCTCGTAGCCGTACACCGTGTTGGCCGAGCGGTTGAACGCCTTCACGTACGCGGAGGCGGACCACAGGGCGGTCGCGATGCCGATGATGAGGGCGATGATCCCGCCGCCTGAGCCGGCCGAGTCGCTCATGGTGGTCACCAGGTTCGTGACGAGCGGCTGGTAGTCGCTCGGGACCAGGCCGGTCAGCTCCCCCAGCAGATCGTCGATGGCCCCGCGGTTGGAGGCGAGCACGAGGGACAGGATGGAGAACACGGCCAGCAGGGAAGGAGCCAGCGAGAGCACCAGGTAGTAGGTGAGCTTCGCGGCCAGGTCGGTGCCGCCGTCGTTGCCGAACTCCTTGAGCGCGCGTGTGAGCGCGTACTTCCAGCCGGCGCCGTCGAGCTTCACGCCCTTGAGCCTCTCGGCACGCTGGTCGGGATCGATCTTCGCGGCCTCCAGGGTCGCGTCCACAGGATGAATGGCCACGTCGGTCCTCTCGCGCTCGGGGGCAGGGTGCGGGTCGGGCCCCACGGTAGCGGACGGGTGCCCCGTCCGTCCCGACCGGAGCGGCGCTGGGCCGCGGACCCGGGCGATCAGCACTCGATGACGTTCACGGCCAGGCCGCCGCGCGAGGTCTCCTTGTACTTGGACTTCATGTCCGCGCCGGTGTCGCGCATGGTCGTGATGGCCTGGTCCAGGGTCACCCGGTGCGAGCCGTCCCCCAGCAGCGCCAGCCGGGCCGCGTTGATGGCCTTCACCGACGCGATCGCGTTGCGTTCGATGCACGGCACCTGGACGAGGCCGCCCACGGGGTCGCACGTCAGCCCGAGGTTGTGCTCGATCCCGATCTCGGCCGCGTTCTCCACCTGGTCCACGGTGCCGCCGAGCACGGCGCACAGGGCGCCCGCCGCCATGGAGCAGGCGGAGCCGACCTCGCCCTGGCAGCCGACCTCGGCGCCGGAGATGGAGGCGTTGCGCTTGTACAGGATGCCGATCGCCGCCGCGGTGAGCAGGAACTCGACCACCTTGTCGTCCCGCTCCTGCTGCGTGGCGCCCTCGGGGAGCACGAAGCGCATGTAGTAGAGCATGACGGCCGGGATGATGCCCGCGGCGCCGTTCGTGGGCGCGGTGACGATGCGCCCGCCCGAGGCGTTCTCCTCGTTCACCGCGAGCGCGAAGAGGTTGACCCACTCCATGGCCCACATGGGGTCGGTGCGGTCGGTGGTCTGGAGCAGGTGCTCCCGCAGCGCGGGGGCCCGACGGCGGACCTTCAGTCCGCCGGGCAGGATCGGCTCGGTGCGGGACACGCCGTTGTGGACGCATTCCTCCATGACGGCCCAGATGGCCAGCAGCTGGGTGCGCAGCTCGTCGAGGTCGTGGCGGGTGGCCTCGTTGGCGAGCATGAGCTCCGCGATGCTCAGGCCCGCCTCGTGACAGCGGGCGGCGAGCTCGGCGCCCGTGGAGAAGGGGTACGGTTCGCCGGTGTCGCCGTCGTCGGTGCGGTTGACGTCCTTGGTGGCGTCCAACTCGGCCTCGAGCTCGTCCGAGGTGACCACGAAGCCGCCGCCCACGGAGTAGTAGTCGCGGGTGTGAAGCTGTTCGCCGGCGTCGTCGTAGGCGGTCAGACGCATGCCGTTCGGATGCCCGGGCAGGGACTCGCGCATGTGCAGCGTCAGGTCGCCCTGCCGGTCGAAGGCGATCTCGTGGCGCCCGTCCAGGGGCAGCCGACCGCCCGTGACGATCTCCTCCACGAGCCCGGTGCAGGCGTCCGGGTCGATGGTCTCGGGGTCCTGGCCGGCCAGGCCGAGCAGCACCGCGGTGTCCGAGCCGTGGCCCACGCCGGTGGCCGCCAGCGAGCCGAACAGCTCGGCGTGCACGCGGGCCGTGCGCTCGAGGACGCCGTGCTGGCCCATGCTGTCCGTGAAGCGGCGGGCAGCGCGCATGGGCCCCACGGTGTGGGACGAGGACGGGCCGATGCCGATCGAGAACAGGTCGAGGACGCTGAGCGCCATGCAGTGCTCCTAGGGTGCGAGCGGGACGCGCGGTGGCCGGGGGTGGGGGCCGGACGCGCGGAGCCGGGTGATCCGGTGCAGACCAGACTAGGGGCACGGGGCCCGGCAGGCCATGGGGTCGCGGGTCGTGGTCCGCGGTGCTCTCCGGCCCGTCGCCCGCCGCACGGTCCGGAGCCGGGAGCGCTCAGAGGATGTTGTCCTTGGACTCCTCCACCTGCGCGGCCGCGCGGAACGCCGTCAGGTCACGCAGATACTCGTCCGCGTGGGGGAACACGGGCCCCTGCCCGGCCACGAGCATGACCCCCTCGAGGGGCTCGAACCGGGAGCGGCCCGCGTGGACGTCCTCACCGGCGTCGACCAGGGTGCGCAGCTGCCACCACGTGGGGGCCATCAGGTTGACCTCGCCGGCCCGGAAGCGGCGCAGCAGCTCGGCGGGGGACGCCCAGCCGTGGCTGGCCGCCTCGGAGGACATCCGCTCGGGGGACTGGCCCTGGGGCAGGTGGACGGCGAAGAAGAACGTGTCGTAGCGGCGCGGGCCCCCGTGCGGGGTGATCCACCGGGACCACGGCACGAGCGCGCCGACGTCGGGGCGCAGCCCCTCGCGGTCGAGCAGCTCCCCGAAGTCCACCTCGTGGCGCTCGACGGCGTCACGCAGCTCGTCGGGGAACGCGGCCACCCGGGCCGGGTCCACGGGGGTGCCGGTGGCCGCGTCGCGGGCCAGGAGCACCCCGGTCTCCTCGAACGTCTCGCGGACGGCGGCGGCGAGCACGCGTCCGGCGCCCTCGGCAGGGTCGAGTTCCGCGAGGGTGCCCTGGGCGCCCACGGGCTCGTGCGGCAACCCCAGGCGCCGGCCCCAGTCGGCCAGGTCCGTGCCCTCCCACAATCGGTCCGACAGGTCGTCCGCGGGGTCCACGCGGCCGCCGGGGAAGGCCGTGGCGTGGGCGCTGAAGGCCATGGTCCCGGCGCGGCGGACGGTGAACACCGAGGTCTCGCCGCCGGCCCCGGGCCGGACCAGCACGAGGGAGGAGGCGGGCACCGCCGGGACCCGGAGCCGGTCCTCGGCGACCGGCGGCTCGGCGACCGGCGGCTCGGCGGACGGGGCGGCGGGGCTCACGGTGCCTCCTCGGTTCGGGGGATCATGGTCCGGACCCACGGGCCGACGACGACGGCGGCCCGGCCGCTCCCGCGCGCGGGTCATGCGGCCCGGACGTGCGCGGACCCGTAGTCTGTAGCGTAAGTCACCGTGCTCGGGGCGGAGGCCCCGGGGCGAGACCGTGAGCCGAGGAGGAGAGGCCGTGAAGATCCTGGTGCTGGCCAAGCAGGTGCCGGACACGTGGCAGGAGCGTGAGCTGAGCCTGGAGACCGGCTGGGTGGTGCGCGACGGCGCGGCCGAGCCCGTGCCGGACGAGATCAGTGAGCGCGTCATGGAGGTCGCCCTGGGCTGGCGGGACGCCGGCGCGGACGTCGAGGTCGTGGCCCTGACGGTGGGCCCCGAGGACTCCTCGAAGACCCTGCGCAAGATGCTGGCCATGGGCGCGGACTCCGCCGTGCAGATCACCGACGACGCGCTCGTCGGCTCGGACGCCGTGGAGACGGCCCGCGTGATCGCCGCGGCCGTCGAGAAGGAGGGCGCCGACCTCGTGCTCGCCGGCACGCTGTCCACGGACGGCGGCACCGGCGTGGTGCCGGCCATGGTCGCCGAGCTCCTGGACCGGCCCTACCTGCCGCACGCCGAGGCCCCCGAGCTGGCCGACGGCGAGCTGACCGGCACCGTGGCGACCTCGGACGCGGACGTGCGCGCCGCCGTCGCCCTGCCCGCCGTGGCGGGCCTGACGGAGAAGACCGCGGAGCCGCGGTTCCCGAACTTCAAGAACATCATGGCGGCCAAGAAGAAGCCGCTCACCGTGCTGTCCCTGGCCGACCTCGGCATCGCCGCGGGCCCGGCCGAGGCCGCCTACCGCTCCGTGATGGTCTCGGCGGACACGCGTCCCGAGCGTGCCGCGGGCGAGAAGATCACCGACGACGGCACCGCCGCCGAGCGGCTGGTGGAGTTCCTCGCGGGTCGGGGGCTCGTGTGAGCGCGAACGTGGAGGAGACCGAGATGACGACGCAGACCGACGCCGCGAACAGCGGTCAGACCGTGCTGGTGCACGCCGAGATCGGCGCGGACGGCGCGCTCCGCCCGGTCGTGGCCGAGCTGCTCGGCGCGGCCGCCACCGTGGGCGTGCCCGAGGCCGTCCTCGTGACCGATGCGGAGGGCAGGGACGCCGCCGTCGCCCGGCTGGGGGAGTACGGCGCCACGCGCGTCCACGTCCTCGTGGCCGACGACGCCGCCACCACCCTCGGCGACGCCGCCGTGCAGGCCCTCGCCGCCGCGGCCGCCCGCACCGCGCCCGTGGCCGTGCTGCTCTCCGGCAGTCCTGAGTCCCGCGCGGTGGCCGGCCGCCTGTCCGTCCGCGCCCGCGGCCCCGTCTGCGCGGATGCCGTGGGGCTGCGCTGGGCCGACGACGAGGTCATCGCCCGCCACTCCGTGTTCGGAGGCGACTACCTCAGCGAGTCCACCGGCGAGGGCGGCCCCCGGATCATCACCATGCGCCCCGGCGCCGTCGCGGACCGGGCCCCGGCCGTCGAGGCGCCCGAGGTCGTGGAGCTGGCCGCCGCCGAGCTGGGCCCGGTGACCGCCGGCGCCCGGGTGCTCGAGGTGAACGCCCGCACGCAGAACTCCGCCCGTCCGCCGTTGCGCGGCGCCAAGACCGTCGTCGCCGGCGGACGCGGCGTGGGCTCCGAGGAGGGCTTCGCGATCGTCGAGCAGCTCGCCGACGAGCTCGGCGCCGCCGTGGGCGCCTCGCGTGCCGCCGTCGACTCCGGCTACACCGCGGCCGAGCGCCAGGTGGGCCAGACCGGCGTGATCGTGTCCCCGAACCTGTACATCGCCCTCGGCATCTCCGGCGCCATCCAGCACCTGGCCGGCATGAAGACCGCCAAGACCATCGTGGCGATCGACAAGAACGAGGACGCCGAGATCTTCGAGCACGCCGACTTCGGCGTGGTCGGGGACATCTTCCAGGTGGTCCCGCAGGTCATCGAGCAGCTGCGCACCCGCCGCGGCTGAACCGGTGCGGGCGCGGTCCGCTGCGGACCGCGCCCCTCGGACGAGGAGAAGCATGCCCAAGCAGCGAATGGCCGGCTACGTCCCCCTGAAGGGCGCCCCGGCCGAGACCGAGCCCGCCCCCGCCCCGGCGCAGGACACCACGACGGCGGCCCCCGCCTCGGCCGCGGCCGCCGTCCCGGTGGCGCCGACCGCGCCGACGTCGGGCCTCACGCCCCTGTCCGCGCGACGCCGCATGGCCGGGTACGTCCCGTTCGCCCGCGAGGCCGAGTGGCTCGGCGGCGCCCCCGCCCCGGCCGCGGGATCGATCCCGGCCGCCGCCCCGGCGCGGTCCGTCGCGCCCGAGCCGATCGCCGCCTCGGCGTCCCCGACGCGGGCCCCCGCACCCGCGGAGACCGAGCCCGTCGTGCCGGACGTGGCGGCCGTCGTCGCCTCCGCGACCGGTGCGCCGGCCGCGGCCGGGGTGGGCGCTCCCGTGGAGTCCGACCTCGTGCCGCTCGCGAAGCGGCGACGCATGGCCGGGTACGTGCCGTTCGCCCGGGAGGGGGAGTGGTTCACCGAGCTCGCCGCCGTGGGCGGCCCCACCGCGCCGGAGATGGTGGCGCAGGAGGTCGTCGCCGAGCCGGCCACCGCCGAGCCCGCCGCCGCGGAGCCGGCCGATGCGGAACCGGCCGTCGCCGCCCCCGTGGCCGCGGCGCCGGCTGCGGAGCCGGCTCCCACCGCGCCGGACACCCGTTCGGCCCCGCCGGCCTCCACCGCGCAGCCGCCCCGGGCCGCCCCCGGGGCCGCCACCGGCACGCCCGCTCGGGCCGCGGAGACGGACACCGCCGAATCCGCCGCCCCGTCCCGCCTGCGCAAGGCGCTGCCGGCGGTGGCCGGCGTCGTCGTGCTGGCGCTGCTCGCAGTGCTGGCCGGACGCTGGCTGCGGAGCCTCGACCCGGTGGCGGACTTCATCGCGACCTACGACGGGCACCCGGTCCTGCCCGAGGGCACCCCCGAGGGGATGCCCTGGTGGATGGGCTGGCAGCACTTCCTGAACATGTTCCTGATGGTGCTGATCATCCGGACGGGCCTGCAGATCCGTCACGAGACGCGGCCTCCGGCCAACTTCACTCCGACGAAGGACGGCCTGTTCTCCGCGCGGGGCAACACCCCGAAGAAGTTCTCGCTCACCATCTGGACGCACCAGGCCCTCGACGCGCTGTGGCTGCTCAACGGCGTGATCTTCGTGGTGCTGCTGATCGTCACCGGCCACTGGGCGCGGATCGTGCCCACGGACCCGCACGTGTTCCAGCACGCCCTGTCCGCCGGCATCCAGTACCTGTCCCTGGACTGGCCCACGGAGAACGGCTGGGTGCACTACAACGCGCTGCAGATGCTCTCCTACGCGCTGGTGGTGTTCGTGGCCGCCCCGCTCGCCGCCCTCACGGGCTGGCGCATGTCCTCGTGGTTCCCCACGGAGGCCAAGGGACTGAACAAGGCGTTCCCCATGGAAGTGGCCCGCAAGGTGCACTTCCCGGTGATGGTCTTCTTCGTGGCGTTCATCGTGGTGCACGTGTTCCTCGTGGCCTTCACGGGCCTGCTGACGAACTTGAACCACATGTACACCTCGCGGGGCGGTGCCACCGACGCGTGGGGCCTCGTGGTGTTCCTCGTGAGCGTGGCGGTCACCGCCGCCGCGTGGTTCTTCCTGAAGCCCGCCTTCACGGCCCCCGTGGCCTCCCGGTTCGGCACCGTGGGCCGCTGAGCCGGCCGCACGACGACGGCCCCTCCTCCTCCCACCGGGACTTTCGAACGTGATCTCGGGGGAATGAGCGCTTTCGAACGTGAGATAGGCCCTTTCTCACGTTCGAAAGCGCTCGGGCGCTCGGGCGGGCGGGGCGTCAGCTCCGGGTCGCGCGGAAGGTGACCTGCACCTGGACCATCGGCTTGTCGGCCACGGGGACGCCGTCGGCGCCGACCGGCACGAGGTCCACGTCCACGAGGCGCAGGGACCGGCCCGCGTGCCGCACCCGCGTGAGGGCGACCATCTCGCCGTGCCCCGGGCGCACGAACACCACGCGCACGGCCTGGACGTCGTAGCGCTCGCGGTCCGGCATGGCCGCCTGCGCGGCGGTGACCGCCCGCAGCGTCATGGCCCCGCCGTGGACCGCGCCCGACGGGTTGGCCAGCTCCGGCTTCGGGGCGAAGCGGGCGCCCGCGGTCGGCGCCGCGGCGACGGCGGGGCGCGTGTCCGGATCGGCCGTCGGCAGCGACTCGGGGCGGGCGGCGAGCAGCTCCGGCATGGGCACACGGGTCTCGGCCCCGCGGGGCAGCCGTCCGGCGGCGACGAACTCGGCCATCCGCTCCGGCGCTCCGGCGGGCACCGACTGGAACCAGCCGGTCGCCTCGACCACGCGACGCCCGTCCGCGTCCTCGAGCCACGCGCGGGCCACGCCGCCGCCGGCATCCCAGGCCAGCGGGCGGGTCCAGCACTCCAGCAGCGGGCCGTCCTCGTCCCCGGCCGTGACCGCCGCCGCGTCGAAGGCGGGCAGCGGGCCGAGCACGTTGACCTGCAGCTCGGTGGTGACCACGGTCTCGATGTCCCGGGCCGCGTGGTGCACGGCCACCGCCGTGGCGTTGTCCATGATCACGGTGGCCGCCGCGCCGGTGGGCCGGCCGTCCAGGTCGAGGCACCATGGGCCGACCTCGAACGCGGCAGGGTTGAGGGCACCGTCCCGCTCTCTCATCAGCGCGTGGCGGCGGATGCCGAACAGCTGTTCCGTGCGGCCGGAGGCGTGGGAGCGGGGGCCGGTGGGCGAGTCCGAGGTGGGGCTGGTGGTGGTCTGCACGGGGAGCACGCTAGCCCACGGCCCGGTGGCGACACGGCAAATCATTGGATGTCCTATTATCATGGTGACGACAGTCACACCCTGTCGCCGCCCGCGGTGTCACCCCCGCCCCACCCCGTCGTGGACCGCCCGCGCGGCCGGACCGAGCCCCAGGAGGACGAACCCATGTTCCCCATCACCGATGACCAGAAGGCCCTGGTCGACGCCGTCCGCGACTTGGCCGAGCAGCGCGTCGCCCCGCACGCCCTCGACTGGGACGCCGAGTAGCACTTCCCGGTGGACGTCCTCGCCGAGGCCGGCGAGCTCGGCCTGGGCGGCATCTACGTGGGGGAGGAGCACGGCGGCACCGGCCTGGCGCGCACGGACGCGATCCTGATCTTCGAGGAGCTCGCCAAGGCGGACCCGGCCTTCGCCGCCTACATCTCCATCCACAACATGGTCGCCTGGATGATCGACTCCTTCGGCAGCGACGAGCAGCGCGCCCGCTGGATCCCCGACCTCGTGGGCATGGAGCACCTGGCCAGCTACTGCCTCACCGAACCCGGCGCCGGCTCGGACGCGGCCGCGCTGAAGACCCGCGCCGTCCGCGACGGCGACCACTACGTCCTCAACGGCGTCAAGCAGTTCATCTCCGGCGCCGGCTCCTCCGGCTACTACGTGGTCATGTGCCGCACCGCGGACACGGGCGCCCGGGGGATCTCCGCCGTCGTGGTCCACAAGGACACCCCCGGCCTGTCCTTCGGCCCCAGCGAGAAGAAGATGGGCTGGCACACCCAGCCCACGCGCCAGGTGATCTTCGAGGACGTCCGCGTGCCCGTGGCCGACCGCCTCGGCGAGGAGGGCGACGGCTTCCGCATCGCCATGAAGGGCCTCAACGGCGGCCGCCTGAACATCGGCGCCTGCTCGATCGGCGGCGGCCTGGCCGCCCTGGACAAGGCCACCCGCTACCTCAAGGAGCGCAGCGCGTTCGGCGAGCCGCTCACCACCAAGCAGGCCCTCGTCTTCGAGCTCGCGGACATGTCCGTGAAGCTGGAGACCGCCCACACGATGCTCATGCGCGCCGCGGACGCCCTGGACCGCAACGACCCGGACACCGTGCGCCTGTGCGCCATGGCCAAGCTCGTGGCCACCGAGTCCGGCTACGAGGCCGCCGACACCGCCCTGCAGCTGCACGGCGGCTACGGCTACCTGCACGAATACGGCGTGGAGAAGCTCGTCCGGGACCTGCGCGTGCACCGGATCCTCGAGGGCTCCAACGAGATCATGCGCATGATCGTGGGCCGCGGCCTGATCGGCTGACGTCGGGGGCCCCACCCGGTCGCCCCACCCAGCACGGCGCCCCGCGGTCCCCACACGTGACCACGGGGCGCGGTCCGTCGGGGCGGGCTCAGCCGAGCTGCAGCGGGTCCACCCCGGACACGGGCTCGAAGTGCCCGGCCACGTCCTCGGTCGAGACGTCCTCGAGCCGGGCCGGGCTCCACGTCGGATCCTTGTCCTTGTCCACGAGCAGCGCGCGGATGCCCTCGGCCATGTCCGGCTCGCGCATCAGGTGGGTGCCGATCGTGAACTCCTGGCGCAGCGCGTCTGCCACGGTCAGGTCCTGCCCGTGCGCGGCGAGGCGGTTCTGGGCCTCGTGGGCCACGGCGACGGCGGTCGGGGACTTGGTGCGGATGGCCTCGGCGGCCTTCCCCGCAGCCTCGGCGTGCTCCCCGCCTGCGGCGGCGCGCTCGTCCAGGGCGGCGAGGACCTCGGCGGCCGTCTCCCGGCCGTAGGCGTCCTCGATCCACTCCCGGTCGGCCACCAGGGCGGAGGCGGGCCGGGCGTCCTCGGCCACCGCGAACCGGGCCAGCACCTCGTCGGCGGCGGCGAAGGCGGCGTCGTCGCGCGCGCCCGCGTCCGCGGCCGAGCCGAGGGCGCCGAGCGCCGCGGCGAGGGCCTGCTCGAGCTCGTCGAGCCGCGCGGACTCCACGAACGCGTCGGCCAGGCCCAGGGCCACGGCGTCCGCGCCCGAGGCGTGCGCCGAGGTGGCGGCGAGGTGTCGGCCCGCGTGGAACGGGGCGCGGGCCAGGTGGTACGAGCCGCCGACGTCCGGGGTGAAGCCGATCGCCGTCTCGGGCATGCCGGCGCGGGTGCGCTCGGTGGCCACGCGGTGCGAGCCGTGCACGGACACGCCCATGCCGCCGCCCAGGACGATCCCGTCCATGAACGCCACGTACGGCTTGGGGTACGCGGAGATGCGGTGGTTCATCCGGTACTCGTCGCGGAAGAACTGGGCGGCCTCCTCGAACCGTCCGCCGGTGAGGGAGGCGTGCAGGGAGACGACGTCGCCGCCCGCGCACAGCCCCTTCTCCCCGGCGCCGCGGATCAGCACGCCGCGCACGGCGGGGTCCGCGGCCCAGTCGGTCAGGGCCGCGTCGATCGCCCGGACCATGTCCTGCGTCAGCGCGTTCAGGGCGCGCGGACGGTTCAGCGTGATGCGGCCGAGGCCGTCGCGGACCTCGAGGAGCACCTCACCCGCCGCGCCGTCCCGTGCGGCCGCGGGGGCCGTCGTCGCGGTGGACTGCGCGTCGCTCATCGGTGCTGCCACCCCGCCTCGCGCTTGGCCGTGAACGCGTCCATGCCCTCCTTCTGGTCCGCCGTGGCGAACGCGGAGTGGAACACGCGGCGCTCGAAGGCGATGCCCTGGGCGAGCGTGGTCTCGAACGCGGCGTTGACGGCCTCCTTGGCCATCCAGGAGGCCGGCTTGGACTTGGACGCGATGGTCGCGGCCACCTCCAGCGCCTCCTCGAGGGCCTTCTCGTCGGCCACCACGCGGGAGACGAGCCCGATGCGCTCGGCCTCCTCGGCCCCGATCATGCGGCCGGTGAGGATCATGTCCATGGCCTTCGCCTTGCCCACGGCGCGGGTCAGGCGCTGGGAGCCGCCCATGCCGGGGATGACGCCGAGGTTGATCTCGGGCTGGCCGAACTTCGCGCCCTCGCCGGCCACGAGCACATCGGCCATCATGGCCAGCTCGCAGCCGCCGCCGAGGGCGTAGCCGGTCACGCACGCCACGATGGGGGTGCGGGCACGGGTGAGCCCGTCCCAGCCGGCGAACCAGTCGGCCGCGTACATCTCGGAGAACTCCTTGGTGGCCATCTCCTTGATGTCCGCGCCGGCGGCGAACGCCTTGGGGGAGCCGGAGAGCAGGATCGCCCCGATCTCCGGGTCGGTGTCCAGCTCCTGCACCGCCGCGACGACGGCACGCATCGTCGCCTCGTTCAGCGCATTCAGGGCCTTCGGCCGGTTCAGGCGGATGTGGCCGATCCGGCCCTGCCGCTCCACGATGATCGGCGACTCGGCGCCGTCCGGGGTGGTCTGCTCGCTCATGCCTCGCTCCTGTCCGTGTGTGATGCTCGGATGTCCTCGATGATGCCGGAAAAGTCGCGGGCGGCGCCTTCTCCGGCGGCGTACTCGGCGTATTTGGCCTGCGCGAGGCGCCCCAGGTCGGCCGCCACGCCCTGCTCGTCCAGGGCCGCGAGCGCGAGCCCGAGGTCCTTGGCCATCAGGGCGCCGGCGAAGCCGGGCTGGAAGTCCCGGTTCGCGGGGGAGCCGGGGACGGGGCCAGGCACCGGGCAGTTGGTGGTCAGGGACCAGCACTGCCCGGAGGCCTTGCTCATCACGTCATACAGGGCCTGGTGCTGCAGGCCCAGGCGCTCGCCCAGGACGAAGGCCTCGGCGACGGCGATCTGCGTGACCCCCAGCACCATGTTGTTGCAGATCTTCGCGGCCTGGCCCAGGCCGGCGGCCCCGCAGTGCACGATCCGCGCGCCCATGACCTCGAGCAGCGGCAGCACCTCGGCGTACACCTCGTCCGAGGCGCCCACCATGAAGGCGAGGGTGCCGGCCTCGGCGCCCACCTGGCCGCCCGAGACCGGCGCGTCGGCCGCCCGCATGCCCGCTGCCTCCGCCGCCGCGGCCGCCTCGCGGGCCTCGGCGACGTCGATGGTCGAGCAGTCCAGGAACACGGTGCCGGGGCGGGCGGCGGCGAGCAGGCCGCCGTCGCCGTCCTCACCCCGGTAGACGTCCAGCACCAGGCGTCCGTGGGGGAGCATGGTCAGCACGACGTCGGCCGCCGCGGTCGCCGCGGCCGTGTCCGTGACGGTCTCGACGCCGGCCGCGCGGGCCTTCTCGAGGGCCTCGGGGACGAGGTCGAAGCCGAGCACGCGGTGGCCCGCGGCGGCGAGGTTGGCGGCCATGGGGCCGCCCATGTGGCCGAGGCCGAGGAACAGAACGGTGGTCATGGGGTCCTCCTGGTCGGGACGGGCTGCGGGGCGGTCACGAGCCGGCCGGCATCACGAAGCTGGCGCCCTCGCGCACGCCGGAGGGCCAGCGCGTGGTGACGGTCTTCGTCTTGGTGTAGAACTTCAGCCCGTCCGTGCCGTGCTGGTTCAGGTCGCCGAAGCCGGAGGCCTTCCAGCCGCCGAAGGTGTAGTAGGCGATCGGCACGGGGATCGGCACGTTCACGCCGACCATGCCGGTGTCCACGCGGGTGGAGAAGTCGCGGGCGGCGTCGCCGTCGCGGGTGAAGATGGCCACGCCGTTGCCGAACTCGTGCTCGTTCACGAGCGTGAGCGCCTCCTCGTAGTCCTTCGCGCGGACCACGGAGAGCACCGGGCCGAAGATCTCCTCGCGGTAGATGCTCATCTCCGGGGTGACGCGGTCGAACAGGGTGGCGCCCACGTAGAAGCCGTCCTCGTGGCCCTCGACGACGACGCCCCGGCCGTCCTCGACCAGGTCGGCGCCCGCCTCGACGCCGGCCGCGATGCAGCCCTCGATGCGCTCCTTCGCGTCCTTCGAGACGACGGGGCCGAAGTCCGAGGACGCCTCGAGCGACGGGCCGACCCTGAGGTCCTTCACGCGCTCGCGGAGCAGCGCGATCAGGCGGTCGGCGGTCTCCTCGCCGACCGGGACGGCCACGGAGATCGCCATGCAGCGCTCGCCGGCGGAGCCGAAGGCGGCGCCGACCAGGGCGTCGGCGGTCATCTCGAGGTCCGCGTCCGGCATGACCACGGCGTGGTTCTTGGCCCCGCCGAAGCACTGGGCGCGCTTGCCCATGCGGCCGGCGTGGGCGTAGATGGACTGCGCGATCGGGGTGGAGCCGACGAAGCCGACGGCCTTGACGCGCGGGTCCTCGATGAGCGCGTCCACGGCGGCCTTGTCGCCGTGCACCACGTTGAGGGCGCCGGCGGGCATGCCGGCCTCGAGGGCCAGCTCGGCCAGGCGCACCGGGACGGAGGGGTCGCGCTCGGAGGGCTTGAGGACGAAGGCGTTGCCCGCCGCCAGGGCGATGCCGGCCTTCCACAGCGGGATCATCGCCGGGAAGTTGAAGGGCGTGATGCCCACGGCCACGCCGAGCGGCTGGCGGATGGAGTGCACGTCGATGCCGGTGCCCGCGTCGGCGGTGAACTCACCCTTGAGCAGGTGCGGGGCGCCCGCGGCGAACTCCACGACCTCGATGCCGCGCTGGATGTCGCCCTTGGCGTCCGGGAAGGTCTTGCCGTGCTCCTGGGCGAGCACGGTGGCCAGCTCGTCCATGTTCTCGTTGATCAGGTCGACCCAGCGCAGCAGGATGCGGCCGCGGCGCTGCGGGTTCAGCCTCGACCACGCGGCGAAGCCCTCCTCGGCGGAGGCCAGGGCGGCGTCGATCTCCTCGGCGGAGGCCAGCGGCACGCGCCCCGCCACGCCGCCCGTGGCCGGGTGGTAGACGTCGCCGTGCCGGCCGGAGGCGCCTTCGCGCCGCTCGCCGTGCACGAAGTGGGGGATCACGGGGGCGGTCTCGGTGGGCGCGGTCTTCTCGGACATGGGGGCTCCTCGCGGGTCCAGGCGGAAGGCGGACGCCGGGCGGCGCCGCCCACGGCGGGCGTGACGGGCCCGGCTGTGCGTGTGATCTGGGTTACTCTTCCGCTAATCTAGGATGAGAACGTAGGACATGCAACTATCGAACTCGGGGGGTATCCCGAGGAGGAAGGGAGGGTCCGTCCATGGACCTGTCGAACCAGAGCGCGATCGTCACCGGCGGGGCCTCGGGCCTCGGCCATGCCACCGCCCGCCGCCTGGCGGACGCGGGCGCCGCCGTCGTGGTGGTCGACCTGCCGGACCGCGAGGGCGAGACCGTCCGTGCCGACGCCGTGGCCGCCCTCGGCCCCCGCACGCGCTTCGTGACGGGCGACGTCACCGCCGAGGACACCGCCCGGGAGGCCGTGGCCGCCGCGCTGGAGGCCGGGCCGCTGCGGGTGCTGGTCAACTGCGCCGGCGTGGCGACGCCGGGCAAGCTCGTGGGTCGCGACGGGCCGCTGTCCACCGAGGTGCTGAGCCGGGTTCTGGCGATCAACGCGGTCGGCACCGTGTCGATGATGGCCCAGGCCGCCGCCGCGATGAAGGCGCAGGAGCCGCTCGGCGAGGACCGCGGCGTCATCGTCAATACCGCCTCCGTGGCGGCCTACGACGGGCAGATCGGCCAGATCGCGTACTCCGCCTCCAAGGGCGCCGTGGTCGCGCTGACCCTGCCCGCGGCCCGCGAGCTCGCCTCCTCGCAGATCCGCGTGGTCACGATCGCCCCCGGTCTGATGGAGACGCCCATGATGGCCGGCCTGCCCGAGGCCGCCCGCGAGGCGCTGTCCACCAAGACCCCGCATCCGGCCCGCCTCGGCCGGCCCGAGGACTACGCGCTGCTCGTCGAGCAGATCGTGTCCAACCCGTTCCTGAACGGCGAGGTCATCCGGCTCGACGGCGCCGTGCGCCTCGAGCCCCGCTGAGTCGGACGGTCCGGAGGCCGGAGGGCGCGTCAGGAGGAGGTGTGCTCCGCCGTCGCGGGCGCGCCGGCGTCGGGGCCGTCGGCCTGGAAGTCGCCGGCCTCGGCGCGGAACCGGCCGAGGACGTCGATGAGGGTGTCCACGTCCGCCGGACCGAAGCCGGAACGGCCGAAGACCTCGGCGTTGAGCGTCTCCGTGGCGGCGACGGCGACGCGCCGGCCCTCGTCCGTGAGGGCGAGCACGAGCGCGCGGCGGTCCGACTCGTGGGGTGTGCGCTCCACCAGCCCGGCGGCCTCGAGCCGGTCCACCGCATTGGTCACCGAGGTGGGGTGGACCTGCAGGAGCGCGGACGCCTTGGACATCCGCATCCGCTTCTCGCGCGAGAAGTTCAGCAGCGCCAGCAGCTCGTACCGCGCGAAGGTGAGCCCGTAGGGCTTGAGCGCGGCCTGCGCCCGACCCAGCAGGATCTGCTGGGCCCGCATGATCGAGGTGATGGCGGCCATCGGGCGGGCGACGTCACCCCATCCGTGACGCTCCCAGTTCCGGGCGGCCTCCCGGATGGGGTCCTGGGCGAGGGGTGGCTTCTTCATGGCGCTCCAGACTAGCGGCGCACCGGGGGTCCCCCGCCACCGCCGGACACGGACGGGGCGGTGGCGGGGAACGGCCGGTCAGCGCTGCAGGTCCAGGTCCTCCTCCCGGAACTCGGTGCCGTAGCCGTCCGGGGCGGCGCCCGTCTGGGCGCGCTCGACCTCGGCCTTGCGCAGCTCCACGCGGCGGATCTTGCCCGAGATGGTCTTCGGCAGCTCGAGGAACTCGATGCGGCGGATGCGCTTGTACGGGGGCAGCTGGGTGAGCGTGAACCGCAGGATCGCCCGGGCGGTCTCCGCGGTGGGCTCGTGGCCCGGGGCGAGGGTGACGAAGGCCTTCGGCACGGCCAGGCGCAGCTCGTCCGGGGTGGGGACGATCGCGCCCTCCATCACGGCCGGGTGCTTGACCAGCACCGACTCCAGCTCGAACGGGGACACCTTGTAGTCCGAGGACTTGAAGACGTCGTCCGCGCGGCCCACATAGGTCAGCACGCCGTTCTCGTCGCGGCGGGCGATGTCGCCGGTGTGGAACACGCCGTCGCGGAACACCTCGTCCGTCTTCTCCTGGTTGCCGTAGTAGGACTTCAGCAGGCCCACCGGACGCGGGTCCAGGCGCAGGCAGATCTCGCCCTCCTCGGCCTCCTGGCCCGTGAGCGGGTCGAGCAGGGTGACGTCCATGCCGGGCAGCGGGCGGCCCATGGAGCCGATGACGACCTTCTGGCCCGGGGTGTTGGCGATCTGCAGGGTGGTCTCGGTCATCCCGAAGCCGTCGCGGATCGTGGTGCCCCACGCCTTGTGCACCTGGTCGATCACCTCGGCGTTGAGCGGCTCGCCCGCGGAGATGGTCTTGGTCGGCGGGGTCGTCAGCTGCGCCAGGTCCGCCTTGATGAGCATGCGCCACACGGTGGGCGGGGCGCAGAAGCTCGTGACGCCGTAGCGCTCCATGTTGGCCATCAGGGCCGCGGGGTCGAACTTGCGGGCGTTGTGCACGAAGATCGTGGCCTCCGCGATCCACGGGGCGAAGAAGTTGGACCACGCGTGCTTGGCCCAGCCCGGGGAGGCCACGTTGAGGTGCACGTCGCCCGGCTCCAGACCGATCCAGTAGAGCGTCGTGAGGTGGCCGACCGGGTACGAGGTGTGGGTGTGCTCCACGAGCTTCGGCTTCGAGGTGGTGCCCGAGGTGAAGTAGAAGAGCAGCGTCTCGTCGGCGGGGGTCGGCTCGGCCGGGGTCAGCTCGGTGGCGGCGTCGTCGGCGTCGTCGTAGGAGAGCACGGTGTGGCCGGCGACCTCGGGGGCGCGGCGCGCCGGGCCCTCCGCGAAGACGCCCGGCACGTGCACCAGGTGCAGGTCCTCGCCGACGCCGGCGAACTTGGCCAGGTCCTCGGCGCCGGCCACGGCCCACGCGGCGCCGGCGCGCGTCACGCGGTCCTCGAGGTCCCCGGAGGTCATCTGCGTGGTGGTGGGCACCATGACCACCCGCAGCTTGATGCAGGCGAGCATGAACTCCCACAGCTCCACCTGGTTGTTCAGCATCAGGATGAGGCGGTCGCCGCGGCGCAGGCCCTGCGCGGAGAGCCAGTTCGCCACCCGGCTGGAGGCCGCGGAGAGCTCGGCGAAGGTGCGTTCGGTGCTGCGCCCGTCGTCCTCGGCGATGATCAGCGCCGGCACGTCCGCGCGGGCCGGGTCCTGGGCCAGGCGGTCGAACCAGTCGAAGCCGAAGTTGAAGTGCTCGAAGCGGGGCCACTCGAACTCGGCGCGGGCGCGCTCATAGTCGGTCTGGCACTCGACCAGCAGGTCGCGGGCCGCGCGGAACACCTCCGTCGGTGACGGGGCGGCGACGGCGGTGGGGTCCTGGACGGTCATGGGTCCCTCCTCGGGATGGCTGCTGAACGGATCCTTGGCCGGGGGCCTGTGATCTGGAACACTACTGGCAGACCTGGATAGTTGGAAGTCCTACAGTCGGATTCGCGGCGAAACCGCCCGCCGTCGTCGGACCGCCCCCGAAGGAGAGCCATGACCGCCATCGCCGACCGCCCCGTCCCCGACTCCGGCGCGCCCGCCGTCCCCCCCGGCCTGCCCCACGTGGACCTGCTGCGCCTGCGGGACCGCCTCGAACCGGTCGAGCGTGCCCGGCTCGACGCGATCGAGGACCACCTGCAGACCCGCGTGCGGCCACACCTGACCCGCTACTGGGACGCCGAGGAGTTCGCGTTCGACCTGCTGCCGGGCCTGGCCGAGCTGGGTCTGGGGCGCCTCGTCCTGGACGGCTCGTCCTCGCTGTTCCAGCAGCTCGTGCACGCGGAGATCGCCCGTGTGGACCTGTCCCTGTCCGCCCTCGTGGGCATCCACAACGAGCTCAACCTCGGCATGATCGCCGGCCTGGGCTCAGAGCGTCAGAAGGCCACGTGGCAGGGGCGCCTCGAATCCTTCGATGCCCTGGGCGCGTTCTGCCTCACCGAGCCGGACCACGGCTCGGACATCGCCGGAGGCCTCGCCACCACCGCCACCCGCGACGGCGACGAGTGGGTCATCCGCGGCGCCAAGCGCTGGATCGGGGCCGGCACGATCGCCGACGTCGCGCTCGTCTGGGCGCGCGACACCGCCGACGGCGAGATCAAGGGCTTCGTGGTGCCCACCGACACCCCCGGCTACGAGGCCACCAAGATCAGCGGGAAGATGGGCCTGCGGATCATGCAGAACGCGGACATCACCCTGGACGTGCGCCTGCCCACGGACGCGATCCTGCCCGGCGCCACCACCTTCGCCGCCACCCGCGCCCTGCTGCGCGACTCGCGCATGTGGGTCGGCTGGCAGGGCGTCGGCGCGCAGATGGGCGTGCTGGACGTGCTGCGCTCCTACGCGCTGCGGCGGGAGCAATTCGGCCGCCCGCTGGCCGCGTTCCAGCTGATCCAGGCCCAGATCGCCGAGGTCGCCGGCAACCTCGCCGCGTCCGCCGGCATGATGCTCCAGGTGGACGCCCTGCGGCAGGAGGGGCGGATGGAGATGATGCACGCGGCCATGGCCAAGGCCACCTCGACCCGGCTGGCCCGGTCCTCGGCGGCGCTCGCCCGCGACGCCCTCGGCGGCAACGGCCTGCTCACGGAGCACGAGATCGCAAAGATCATGGGGGACGTGGAGGCCATCTACTCCTACGAGGGCTCCTACGGCATGAACACCCTGATCGTGGGGCGGGCCCTCACCGGCGTCTCGGCCTTCGTGTGAGCCACGCGTCCTGCAGGTCCTGGACCAGCGGGCGGTGGGCGATGAGCAGCAGCACGCCGGCCACCGGGATGACCACCTCGAAGCCCAGCCAGAGGTAACCGGCCGCGCCCGCCACCCCGCCCAGGAAGAACAGGGCCACGAGCAGCGCCAGCAGTCCCACGCGCCGCGGTTCCCCGACGACGGGGGCCGCGGCCCCGGGGCCGTTGCGGTACAGGATCTTGCCGAGCTCGACGCCGATGTCCGTGACCATGCCCGTCACGTGCGTGGTGCGGATCGGCCACGCCCCGATGCGGGTGATCAAGGCGTTCTGCAGGCCCATGGTGAAGCACAGCACGGCCACCACGACCAGCGGCCGGTGCGCATCGCGGACGTGCTCGGCGAGCAGGCCGAACACCAGCATGCCGACGCCCTCGAGCAGGAGGATGTTGGCGTAGCGCGAGCGGAGGCCGTTGACCCGGCCCCAGTTGAACACCAGCGCGCAGACGACCGCGCCCAGGATGAACATGGCCAGCGCGAGCAGGCCCGTGCCGACCAGACCCGGGGCGTGGAGGACCGCCGCGTCCGCCATGGACGCCACGATCCCCGTCATGTGGGACGTGTACGTGGCCACGGCGACGAAGCCCACGGAGTTGAGGATCCCCGCGATCGCGGTCAGCACCAGCGCCAGGTGGGTGTTGCGGCGCACGGTGCGCTCGGGGGCGCACAGGTTGAGCACCCCGCCACCCTACGACCGGACGCCGCCGTCGGCGCCGACGCGGGAGGCGCCGTCGTCGACGCCTCCCGTCACCGTGCCCGGGCTCAGTAGCTGGAGTAGCCGTCCTCCGACAGGGTGTGCTTCTCGTCGCCGGTGATGGCGGGGTTGAACACCGAGATCAGGTGCATGTCCTCGGTGCCGCCGCGCAGGTCGTGCGGCTCGTGGTCCGGCAGGACGTAGATGACACCCGGCGTGATCTCGTGGACGGTGCCGTCCGGCTCCACCACGGAGCCGTTGCCCGCGATGCAGTAACAGGCCTCCTTGTGGTTGCGGTACTGGAGCTTCGAGGACGATCCGGCGCGCACGATCGTGTGGGCGACGGCGAAACCCATCTCGTCCTTCGCGGTGATGAGGCGTTCGGAGGTGCCTCCGCCCCACTCGACCTTCTCGACGTCGTTCCGGCTACGGGTGTACATGGCGTTCCTTTCGGCGAGCTCTGCGGGTCGGGCAAAGGGCCGTAGCCCTGGCTCCATCGTAGGGATGCCCGTCTCAGACCATAAGGGGCAACACGTGGGGGCTCATATGGGATGAAATAGTCCAGATCCACTATGATGTGCATCATACCCGGCATACGCTTCATCTTGACCCATGCGGGCCGGAGATGGAGGAGACGCGATGGCAACGCAGGCGAGGGATGGCCGGTTCTCCAATGAGGTGTTGCCCCAAGACGAGAGGCCTAGTCGTTTCGGTCCGGGGCTAATCATCGCCGCGTCCTTCATCGGGCCGGGGACCATCACAACCTCCATCGTTACCGGAGCCGAGCAGGGATTCGTCCTGGCCTGGGCTGTCGTCTTCTCAATTTTGGCCACCATCGTCTTGCAGGAGATGTCGGGACGGTTGGGCCTCGCGACCCGCATGAGTCTCGGACACGCTCTGCGCGAGGTGTTCTCCTCGGTGCCGGCACGACTTGTCATGGCGATCCTCGTCGTCGCGGCGATCGGCATCGGAGGGGCGTCCTACGCCGGTGGTGACACAGTCGGCACCGCCCTCGCCTTGACTAGTGTGACCGGACTCAGTCAGCCCGTGGTCGTCATCGGGATCGTCCTCACGATCGGCATTCTGCTCTGGACAGGCAGCTACAAACTGATCGAGCGGGTGCTGACCGTCATGGTCGGGTTATTGGGGCTGCTGTTCATCGTCACTGCAGTCCTAGTTCAGCCTCCGATCGGCGACCTCTTGATGGGCATGTTCATTCCCCGGCTGCCACCCGGCACGGCGTTGCTGGCGGTCGCACTGATCGGGACCACCGTGGTCCCTTACAACCTCTTCCTGCACGCGAGTTTGGTGCAGGAGAAATGGGGGCCGGGTCTGGATTCGCGGGAATCTCTCCGAGCGGCGAGAACGGACACGGCGGTGTCGATCTCCGTCGGAGGTGTAATCACTCTGGCCGTGATGGCGACGGCGTTCGGTGGGATGTACGTCAAGGGCATGCAGGCCGAGACCGGTCGGGACCTCGCCTCCGCCCTGGAACCCCTCCTCGGGGACGCGGCTGGCTGGGTGTTCGCGGCGGGCATGTTCGCGGCCGGGTTCACGTCCGCCGTAGCTGGCCCGCTCGGCGCGGCGTACGCGATTGCCGGCACACTGGGCCAGGACACCGATCTGCGCAGCGTCCCTGCTCGCATCGTGTGGGGCGCAGTCCTTGCGATCGGTGCCGTCATTGCCCTGACGGGAACGAATCCCACGGAGGTCATCGTCATCGCACAGGCGGCGAACGGGCTTCTCTTGCCCATCGTGGCCGTATTCCTGATGGTCGTGATGAACAGTCGTCGGCTGATGGGCTCGCATCGGAACGGCCCACTGGCCAACGCCCTGGGAGGGCTTGTCTGTCTTGTCGTCATCGGGCTCGCGGTTTACCAGCTGGGCGGGCTTGCCGGGCTGTGGGATTGAGGCCCGGCGATGACGCGCGCCGCCGAATGACGTCCCTTACCGACTATCGTGAGCCGACGGCATGCGACTGAGTCATTCCTCCCGTCACCCGTTTCCTGAACGAAAGCGCTTCGACACGCCGCCGTTTCATCAACGAAAGACCTCGACACGCCCCGTCCGGCCCCTCCCGGGCGCCCTGTGACGCGGCCTACACGTGTGGGATACTGACGGCACGCCGCATGCCCCGCGCGGGAGAGCGTCGGCGCGCGTCCTGCCCCGGCCGGCCGCGTGAGCAGGCCGCCGAAGGAGCAAACCCTCCCCGGGAATCTCTCAGGCATCCGTACCGCGTGGGGTCAGGCGCTCTGGAAAGCGTCTCACTCCGCCGCGCCCGCGTCCGGACCGAGACCACCGACGGTGCAAGCCGCCCACCCGGGCGTCGGAAACTCTCAGGTCCATGACAGAGCGGGGAGGAGCAGACCCACGCCGTGACCACGGCAGGATCCCCCGGAGGTACCCCGTGACCAGCCCCCAGACCACCGAGAGCACGACCGCGCTGCCCCACGAGCGCGTCGAGCCCAAGGACACCGCCTCGGCCCCCTTCGTGGCCCGCCACATCGGCCCGCGCCCCGCGGACGTCGAGCACATGCTGCAGACCCTGGGCTACGACTCGCTCGAGGCCCTCGTGGACACCGCCGTCCCCGCCGGCATCCGCCAGCCGAAGCCCCTCGAGCTGCCCGCCCCGCTGACCGAGTCCGCGGTCCTGGAGCAGCTGCGCGAGATCGCCGGCCGCAACGTCATGAAGACCCAGATGATCGGGCAGGGCTTCTCGGACACCGTCACCCCGGGCGTCATCCTCCGCAAGGTGCTGGAGAACCCGGCCTGGTACACGGCCTACACGCCGTACCAGCCGGAGATCTCCCAGGGCCGCCTCGAAGCCCTCCTGAACTACCAGACGATGGTCCAGGACCTCACCGGCCTGGACATCGCCAACGCCTCTCTGCTGGACGAGGCCTCCGCCGCCGCCGAGGCCGTGCTCCTCATGCACCGCGCCAACCGTCGCAGGACCGACGGCGTCACCCTCCTCGACGCGGACCTCTTCCCGCAGACCCTCTCCGTGGTGCGCCTGCGTGCCGAGGCCGTGGGTATCGACGTGCGCGTGGCCGACCTCTCCGCAGGCATCCCGGAGGACGTCCGCGCCGAGGTCGAGGAGAAGGGCCTGTGCGGCGTCGTGCTGCAGCAGCCCGGCGACTCCGGCCGCATCCACGACCACGCCGCCGTCATCGCGCAGGCCAAGGAGGCCGGCGCCCTCGTGACCGTCGCGGCGGACATCCTCTCCCTCGCCCTGATCACTCCGCCCGGGGAGCAGGGTGCGGACATCGCCGTCGGCTCCACGCAGCGCTTCGGCGTGCCCCTGTTCTTCGGCGGCCCCCACGCCGCCTACATGGCCGTGAAGGAGGGCCTGCAGCGCAGCATGCCGGGCCGCCTCGTGGGCGTCTCCCACGACGACGCCGGCAAGCCCGCCTACCGCCTCGCCCTCCAGACGCGCGAACAGCACATCCGGCGCGAGAAGGCCACGTCCAACATCTGCACCGCCCAGGCGCTGCTCGCGATCGTCGCCTCGATGTACGCCGTCTACCACGGCCCCCAGGGCATCGCCCGCATCGCCCGCCACGCCCACGCCCAGGCCGTCCGCCTGGCGGAGGCGCTGCGGGCCGGTGGCGTCGAGGTCGCCGAGGAGCACTTCTTCGACACGATCACCGTCCGCGTGCCCGGCCGGGCCGAGCAGGTCCTGCAGGCCGCCGAGGAGAACGGCGTGAACCTGCGCCTGGTGGACGCGGACACCCTGCGGATCGCAGCCGATGAGACCACCGTCGACGCCGACCTCGTGGCCGTCCTGACGGCGTTCGGCCTGGACGCGGGCTCCCTGCCGGCCTCTGCGCACGAGGGCGCCGTGGCCACCCCGGCCGTGCCGGAGTCGCTGCGCCGCTCCTCCGCGTTCATGACGCACCCGGTGTTCAACACCCACCACTCGGAGACGAAGATGCTGCGCTACCTGCGCCGCCTCTCCGGCTACGACCTGGCGCTGGACCGCACCATGATCCCGCTGGGCTCGTGCACCATGAAGCTCAACGCCACCGCGGAGATGGAGGCCATCTCCTGGCCCGAGTTCTGCTCCATCCACCCGTTCGCGCCCGACCACCAGACCGAGGGCTGGCGGTTCCTGATCGCGGACCTCGAGGCCAAGCTCGCCGAGATCACCGGCTACGCGGGCGTCTCGGTGGCCCCGAACGCCGGCTCGCAGGGCGAGTTCGCGGGCCTGTGGGCCATCCGCCAGTACCACCTGGCCCGCGGTGAGGGTGAGCGGGACATCTGCCTGATCCCGGCCTCCGCCCACGGCACCAACGCGGCCTCAGCCGTGCTGGCGGGGCTGAAGGTCGTCGTCGTCGCCACCGCCGACGACGGCACGATCGACGCCGCCGACCTGGACGCCAAGATCGCGGCGAACGAGGGCCGCATCGCGGCCATCATGATCACCTACCCCTCCACGCACGGCGTGTACGACGCCGACGTCAAGGAGGTCTGCGCCACGGTGCACGCCGCGGGCGGCCAGGTGTACATCGACGGCGCCAACCTCAACGCGCTCGTGGGCCTGGCCCAGCCGGGCGAGTTCGGCGGAGACGTCTCCCACCTGAACCTGCACAAGACGTTCTGCATCCCGCACGGCGGCGGGGGCCCGGGCGTGGGCCCCGTGGCGGTGGGCGAGCACCTCGTGCCGTACCTGCCCTCCCGCGAGGCCCTGATGACCGCGGCCCCGCACGGCTCGGCCGGCGTGCTGCCCATCTCCTGGGCCTACATCCACCTGATGGGCGCCGAGGGTCTGCGCTCCGCCACCGCGCACGCGCTGCTGGGCGCCAACTACATCTCCCGCCGCCTCGCGCCCCTCTACCCGACGCTCTACACGGGCAACGACGGCCTCGTGGCGCACGAGTGCATCCTCGACCTGCGCGAGCTCACGGCCCGCACGGGCGTGACCGCCGAGGACGTGTGCAAGCGCCTCATCGACTACGGGTTCCACGCCCCCACCCTGGCGTTCCCCGTGGCCGGCACGCTCATGGTGGAGCCCACCGAGTCCGAGGACCTCGAGGAGATCGAGCGGTTCATCGAGGCGATGGAGGCCATCCACGCCGAGATCACCGCCGTCACCCCGGAGACCGTGGCGGACTCCGTCCTGCGCCGCGCCCCGCACACCCTCAACGTCCTGATGGCCGACGAGTGGGACCGCCCCTACTCGCGCGCCCAGGCGGGCACGCCGGTGCCGAGCCTGCGTCTGGACAAGTACCTGCCGCCGGTGGGCCGCATCGACGGCGCCTACGGCGATCGCAACCTCGTGTGCTCGTGCCCGCCGCCCGAGGCGTTCGAGGACGCCGTGGCCGACACCGCCGACGAGGACTGAGAGGATCACCCCCATGAGCGATTCGACGCGCAACTCACCTCTGCACCCGGTCCACGAGGCCGCGGGCGCCACGTTCACGGACTTCGGCGGCTGGAACATGCCCCTGAAGTACGGCTCCGAGCTGGCCGAGCACAAGGCCGTCCGCACCTCCGCCGGCCTCTTCGACCTCTCCCACATGGGCGAGATCCGGGTCACCGGCCCGGAGGCCGGGGCCATGCTGGACCACGCCCTCTCGAGCGTGCTCTCCACGTTGAAGCCCGGCCGCGCCAAGTACGCCCTGTGCCTGACGGACGCCGGCACCATCCTGGACGACACGATCGTCTACCGGATGGACGACGGCGAGGCCGGCTCTGAGCCCGACTACCTGGTGGTGCCCAACGCTGGCAACATCGCCGCGGTCCACACCGCCCTGAACCAGCGGGCGTCGGGCTGGGACGCCGTCGTCGAGGACGAGTCCTCGACCACCGCCCTCGTGGCCGTGCAGGGCCCGCAGGCCGAGAGGATCCTCGCCCGGGCCATGCCGGAGGCCGCGGCGCAGCTGGCCGAGCTGAAGTACTACGGCCACCTGACCCTGACCGTGCCCACGGACGCCGGTGACGTCATCGCCGTCGTCGCCCGCACCGGCTACACCGGTGAGGACGGCTTCGAGCTGTTCCTGCCCGCCGCCTCCACCGCCGAGGCCGGCGACCGCGGCTCCGCCGTGTGGAACACGATGCTCTCGGCCGCGGACGAGGCGGGCGTGGAGCTGACGCTGTGCGGGCTCGCCTCGCGGGACTCGCTGCGCCTCGAGGCGGGCATGCCGCTCTACGGCAACGAGCTGGACACCGGGCACCAGCCGCACGCCTCTGGCGTCGGCTTCGCGGTGCCCGCGAGCAAGGAGGCCGACTTCGTCGGACGATCCGCGCTGGTCGGCAGGGACGACGTCGAGGAGGTCCTCGTGGGGCTGCAGGGCGCGGGTCGGCGTGCCGCCCGGCACGGTTACGCCGTGCTGGACGAGTCCGGCGAGCGGGTGGGCGAGGTGACCTCGGGCGCCCCCAGCCCGACCCTCGGACACCCCATCGCCCTGGCCCGTGTCCGCCGCGACGTGGCCGCCGAGGGCACGTCCCTGCAGGTGGACCTGCGCGGCCGCGGCGAGCCGTTCACCGTGGTGGCCACGCCGTTCTACCGCCGGGAGCGCTGAGCCCGACGCAGCCGTCCCTCGGCCCGCCGCTCGGCGGTCCCGGGGCCCTTCGCTAGACTCGGGCTCCGGGCCGTCGTCGCGGCCCCCCGTCCCGCCGTCCACCTGCAGGAAGTCCGCATGACTCACGTCGCCGCCCGTGCCCGGGTCCCCCTGAAGGGGCTGCTGGTCTTCCTCGCCGTCGCCGCCGTCCTGCTCCTGCTGGGCATCGTCACCGTCCTCCGCGGCGTGGCCGCCGACGCCGCCCGCGTGGACATCGTCACCGTGCTGGACGGCAACACCGTGGTGGTGAACCAAGGCGGCACCGAGCGGACCGTGGTCCTCGCCGGCGTCACGAGCGCGGGCCGCAACCCCGAGGGCCTCAAGGTCGGCCCCAACCTCTGCATGGGGGAGGAGTCCTACGCCTGGCTGCGTGATCGGCTCCCGCAGGGGGCGACCGCGAGCATGACCACCTCGGACGAGGGCGCGCCCGAGGGGATGGAGAGCGCGGTCATCTCGATCGGCGGCGGCACCGTCAACGTGGCCATGGCGGAGGCCGGCATGGCCGCCCCCACGGAGGTCGCCGTCGGCAAGCGCCTGGCGGAGGAGATCGCCCAGGCCAATCAGGAGGCCGTGGGTCGCGGCGTGGGGCTCTACGACATCGAGGAGCCCTGCACGTACCAGAACCGGCTCTACGAGGCCCAGTTCGCCCTGGAGCAGATCCCGGAGGACGCGGAGGCGTCCCTGACGAAGATCGACGAGCGAGCGGTGGAGTACGCGGCCGGCCTGGACCAGGTGCGCCTGGTGCAGCAGGAGATCCGGGCCCTCGACCCGGAGAACGGCACGTTCGCCGACCTCGCCTACGGGCCGGCCAAGGAGTCGCTCCTGGCCGAGGCGGACCCGGTGGTGGAGCACGGGATGCAGGTCCTGAAGGACCTCAACACGCGGCGCAACGAGATCGCGGCCCGTGGCTGACCCCGCCGCGCTCAGTCCAGGGCGAGGGTGACGAGCCCGAGCTGGGCCGCCCGGATGATCAGCTGGAGGCGGTCGCGGACCTCCAGCTTGGCCATGATCCGCGTGAGGTTGGCCTTGACCGTGGACTCGGAGACGAAGAGGTTCGCGGCGATCTCCGGGTTCGACTGACCCCTGGCCAGCAGCCGCAGCACGCCCAGCTCCCGCTCGGTGAGGTCGGAGCCGTCGGGGCTGCCGGGCTGCACCGAGGTGGGGCCCACCGTCGGCCGGTCCCGCTCGATCGAGGCGAGCAGTTTGGTCGCCACGGCGGGGGAGAGCACGGACTCGCCGCGATGGACGGCCTGAATGGCGCCCAGGATGGCCGGCGGCTCCGCGTCCTTGAGGAGGTAGCCGCCCGCTCCGGCGCGCAGGGCCGGCACGAGGTAGTCCTCGGACGTGAACGTGGTGATCGCCAGGACCCGGATCGCGGGGTGGGTGTCCTTGATCCGGCGTGTGGCCTCCACCCCGTCCATCAGGGGCATCTGCATGTCCATCAGGACCACGTCCGGCTCGATGGCGGCGCACGCCTCCACGGCTTCGACGCCGTTGGCGACCACACCCACGCAGGTCATGCCGGGGGCAGAGTCGACGAGCACGCGGAGCGCGCCGCTCATGAGCGGCTGGTCGTCGGCGATCAGGATGCGCAGCTCTTCGGACACGCAGGTCAGCGTAACCGGTGCTGTGGCGCATGCCACCTTGTCGGCGTCGGGGCGAGGCCGGGGTGCCCGCCGGCCGTCATCTGCGCCATGCCGCGGCGCGGCCTGTGCGCGGCGTGCACCATTTGTGACGGGCGTCATACATACTGGGGCCATGAAGACTCGCGCTCTCCTCGCTTCCGCTCTCCTTCTCGCCTCCACCCTCGTCGGCGCTCCGGCCGCCGCCGCCTCGGCGGCCTCGGCCGAGGACGACGTCGTCACGACCCTGGGCCTCGGCAAAGGCACTGCGGAGTGGACGTGCCGCCACTTCGGCATCTGGTGCGACTGACCCCGGGGCGGTCCGCCCCCGATGCCTGATTCGAGCCCATCGACCCCCTCCGTCCGGAGCGGCGCGCCCTCCCGGGCGCGCCGCTCTTCGGCGTGGCGTCAGGCGCGCAGCCTGCGGTGGCGCGCGTTCTGGGCCGCGGCGCCGCTGAGCCGCGTCTATCTCGCCTTCGGGTCGGCGTTCCTGCTCGCCTCGACCGCGTCCGACATCGGTCTGTTCGGCCCGGGCCACGGCGCCATCCCGGTCCTGGACGGGATCGCCATCGCGTCGGCGACCAGCGCCTTCCTCGCCCAGTGGTGGCGCAGCACGGTGGGCTTCGCCCTGCTCCTGCCCGGGGCCGTCGCGACCGTCGTCGGCGGTTCCGAGGTGCTCTTCGCCGTCGTCGCGCCCGTGGTCCTCGGGGCCGTCGCGGCGACCGCCCGTTCCTGGGGGTTCGTCGTCACGGCCGCCGTCCTGGCGCTGACCTGGGGCGTCGCCCAGCCGTTCGCGGTGGGTCAGGCGAACGCGACGTGGTTCATCCTGCTGCTCATGTCCATGGGCCTCGGCGGCGGGCTCTTCATCCGCGAGAGCCTGACCCGGCGGGAGCGGGATCGCCGCCGGGTGTTCGAGGCGGAGGAACGGGCCCGGCTGGCTGCCGAGGCCGAGCGTCGCTCCCTGGCCCGCGACCTGCACGACGTGGTCGCGCACAACCTCACGATCATCTCGATGCAGGCCCGGACGGCACGCTACCTCGGCACCCCGGAGGCGGCTCAGGGCGTGCTGGACGTGGTGGGGGACTCCGCGAAGGACGCGCTGCGGGACCTGCGGCGCATGCTCTCCGTCCTCCAGGAGGACGGGATCGTGGACCCGAGCGGTGAGCCGGGCGTCGCGGGGGGCGCGGACGGCGCGACGTCCGCGGATCCGGTCCTGTCCGTGGCCCGCCTGGCCGAGGAGCTGCGCAGTCTCGGAATGACGGTGGAGACGGACGTCCGCTGCGACCAGAACGCGATGCCGATCTCCGTGCGGTCCACCCTGCACCGGGTGCTCCAGGAGGCCACCACGAACGTCGCCAAGCACGCCGGCGAGGGCGCGCGCGTGCGCATCGAACTCCGCGACGCGGGGTCGGACGTGGTGCTCGCGGTGGAGAACACCGTCACCGAGCGGTCCGGCCCGCCGCATTGGAACTCCTCCGGTGTGGGCCTGAACTCCATGCGGGATCGCGTGGCCACCTTCGGCGGCACGATCGAGGCCGGGCCGGGGGGCTGGGGGTGGCGGGTGCGCGCGGTGCTCCCCCGATCCGTCTGACCGGGGGCCGGCGCCGTCGCAGCCGGGGCCCACATTCATGTGATTTGCCTCACATCAGCGCCCGAAAGTCTGCACCTTCCGCCACTGTCGGGGGCGCCGTCGTCCCTCCTAGAGTGGGTCATGCCCCATTGAGACGGTGCACAGTGCGAATCACGAGCCGGGATACATGCCTGAGGGGATGCGGGCCCCGGACGCGGTTCCGAGAAGGACGATGGCCATCCGGCCATCGTCCTTTCTCGTTGTCGGGCGTGCTCAGGCCGGCTCGGCGGGCGACGGCTCCGGGGTGACCGTGCGGACGAGGGGACGGGCCGCCGTCCGGCCCAGGGCCATGAGCACGGCGGCCGGGAAGCCGATCACCGGGATGAGCATCGGCAGGATGCCCGCCGCGCCCTGCGTGAGCACCACCAGGCCGTAGAGCATGCCGATCAGCGCGTACGCCAGCACGTGGACCCACTGGTTGAGCACGTGCCGGAACGCCCAGTTCACGAGCAGGCACAGCGGCAGCCCCACCACCAGCCCGGCGACCCCGACCACCGTCAGCAGCGGTGTCAAGCTGCCGAAGGCCTGCAGGCCCGGGACCACGGCCAGGATCGCCACCACGGCGGCCATCACGAGGTTGGGCAGCAGCCAGGCCACGAGGAACCCGTTCAGTCCCATGCGCAGCTGCGGGCGGGGGCCGGAACGGGCCGCGCGGCGACGGGCACGGGCGGCGGACGCGACCGGGGCGGGGGTGGTCATGGCGGGAACTCTCCGGGAGGGGGATCGACGACGTCGGGCGGGTCCCCACTGTAGTGGGCCGGGCTGGACGGGCCCCGGGAGAATTCCCGGTCAGGCGCGCCGGTCGCCGTCCACGTGGAAGGTCAGGTCTTCGACGCCGGGGAAGGACTCGATCTCCTGGAACGCGTCCCAGGCGTCGCTGTCCGCCTCGGCGTCCGCGGGCAGGGTCACCGTCAGGGCGCCGATCTCCCCGTCGATCACCTGCAGGCGCAGCTCGAGCTCGTGTCCTCCCGCGGAGCCGGAGGCGAAGCGGCCGCGGACAGGCCAGACGCAGTCGTTCGGCACCGCGCGCCGGACGTCATCGTCGGTCTCGACGACGAGCGGCACCCAGTCCGGGACCTCGCCGGCTTCACGGATGGCCTCGGCCACCGAGGTGACGGTGCGCGCGTGCGGCAGCTGGGAGCGCAGCGCCTCAGCCCCGGGCAGGTCCCGGCCCTCGGCCAGCGCCGGGTCGAGCAGGGTCTCGAGCAGCACGCGCACCTCCACCGGCAGCTCGGCGGTGGCCTCGGGCTCGACCTCGTCGACCGTGTCCTCGTCCAGGCCGGCGGGGCCGGTGACGGCGAGTTCGACGGCGTCGCGGCGGGTCCGGCGGGCGTCCTCGTTGGCCAGCAGCATCGCCAGGGAGGCCGCTGCGGCCAGCGCGACGCGCGGGGCGGGGACGCCGACCCGCTGGAGCCCGCGCACCACGGCGCCGTCGATCCGGTCGTTCAGGCCGGTGGCACGCAGCGCGACCGCCGCGACCGCGCCGCCGACGGCCAGTCCGCCGAGCCCGCGCAGGGCACGCGCGGCGGGGGAGGGGGCCACCTCGCCGTCGGCGATCGCGGCGGTGTGGAGGGCGTTGGCGGTCTCGGCCGCGAGAAACGTGCCGCTGACGGCGGCCTCGAGCTTTGCGAGGGCCCGACGCTCGCGCCCTCGGCGGGCGTGCGGATCCAGCAGGGTGAGCCCGCCGACCGCGGCCGCCGCCGCCAGCCCGTAGAGCCG
Source organism: Micrococcus sp. EWR3.9.1 (assembly GCF_052615555.1). Classification (NCBI taxonomy): domain Bacteria; kingdom Bacillati; phylum Actinomycetota; class Actinomycetes; order Micrococcales; family Micrococcaceae; genus Micrococcus; species Micrococcus sp. EWR3.9.1. The sequence goes on along the minus strand of NZ_JBQXFD010000010.1, from coordinate 45,963 downwards.
GCCGCCCGGGGCGAGGGCGCGCTGGCGCAGCGCGGGGACGACGGCCTCCGCGTTGTCGACGGGAACGGACGACGCCGAGTGGTGGACCTCGCCGGGGGCGGAAGGGGCGGGGGAGGGGAGCTTCATGCCCCCAGTGTGGCGCACCGCCCGGCTCAGGACGAGTCAGCGGCCCACGTGCGCGCTCAGGCGGAGCGCAGGCCGCCCTGCCACAGGGCGGCGAACGGCGTGCGGCCCTCCACCGCCTGCGCGATGCCGGCTCCCACGAACTCCTTGGCGCGGCGCGCGGCCTCGAGCGTGGTGGCGCCCTTGGCCAGCTCGGCGGTGACGGCCGCGGCGAGCGAGCAGCCCGCACCGGAGACGCCGGACTGGCCGATCTTCGGGGCGGAGAGCACCTCCACGGTGTCCCCGTCCACGAACACGTCCACGGCGTCCGGGCCGGGCAGGTGCATCCCGCCCTTGGCCAGCACGGCCGCGCCGGAGATCTCGTGGATGCGCCGAGCGGCCGCCGTCAGGTCCTCGACCGAGCGCACGGTCATGCCGGAGAGCTGCTCCGTCTCGAAGTGGTTCGGGGTGGTGAAGGTGGCCAGCGGCAGCAGCTCGGCCTTGAGCGCCTGGTCCGTGTCCAGGGCGTGGCCCGGCTCCTGGCCCTTGCAGATGAGCACGGGGTCCAGGACCACGTGGTCCCACTCGGCGCGGCGCAGGGCCGCGGCCGAGGTGCGGATGACCTCCGGGGAGCCCTGCATGCCCAGCTTCACGGTGCGCAGCCGCTCCGGGTAGTCGCCCTGGATGGCGTCGAGCTGCTGCTGGAGGATCTCGGTGGGCACGGGGAAGAAGCGGTGGTTCCAGTCGTCCTCCGGGTCGAAGGAGACGATGCAGGTCAGCGCCACGATGCCGAAGACGCCGAGTTCCTGGAACGTCTTGAGGTCGGCCTGGGCGCCGGCGCCGCCGGTGGCCTCGGACCCGGCGATGGTCAGGGCGAGCGCGGGGGCGGAGGCGGAGTGCTGGGGGGAGTGAGCGGTCTGGGGCATGCGCCCATGGTAGGACCGACCCCGGACGGGAAGCGCCCGACGGCCGGCGGTGTTCACTGGAGGGCGAGGGTCCTCTGACCGCAGCGTCCGCCCGGGCGCCCCGAGTGACCCGCGAAGGAAGGGGACGGAAGTGCTCGAGTTCCTCACCGCCACGGGCCTGGCCACCTCGGCCGGGCTCAACGCCTACATTCCCCTGTTCGCCCTGGGTCTGCTGGACCGGTTCACGGGGCTCGTCGACCTGCCCGCGGGGTGGACGTGGCTCTCCGCCGACGCCTCCCTCTGGATCCTCGGCGCCCTGCTCGCGCTCGAGCTCGTCGCGGACAAGATCCCCGGGGTGGACGCGGTCAACGACGTCGTCCAGACGGTCGTGGGAGCCGACACGGTCACGGTGGGGGCCGCCGCGCCCGTGCTCTCGGCGGCCGAGGACGTCTCGGCCGCCGGCCTCGTCGCGGCCGCGCTGTTCCTGCCGGTGCTGGTCGCCGTGCTGGTGGTCGCCGTCGTCGTGGGCCTGTGGCTGCTGGCCCGGCGGTTCCGCGCGCGGCGGACGCGAGGCCGTGCCGCGGCCGTGCCGGGTGGACCAGAATGGACGGCATGATCCTCATCAACCTGAAGTTCACCGTCCAGCCCGAGCGTGCCGACGAGTGGATGGACGCCGTCGCGAAGTACACCGCGGACGTGCGCTCCGAGCCCGGCAACCTGTTCTTCGAGTGGTACCGCCCGGTGGAGGGCGGCCCGAACGAGTACTTCCTGCTCGAGGGGTTCACGGACGAGGGAGCGCAGGCCCACGTCGCGTCCCCGCACTTCCAGGAGGGCCTGGACGCGATGCGCCCGCTGCTGGCGAGCACGCCCCAGATCATCTCCGAGCAGGTCGGTGCGGAGGGCTTCGGCCCGATGGGCGAGCTGCAGATCGACTGAGCCCGCCCCCGGCCAGAGGAGGCGACGGCGCCCGCGTCACGAGCGTGACGCAGGGCGCCGTCCCTGTATCCGGGGTCACACCCTGGCTACGGTGAGCGCATGAGCGCCGAGCAGAACAGCACCCAGACCCCCGGCCACCGCGCCGCCCACGTCCCTGCCGGCCAGGATCTCGGTCACCGCTGGTCCACCCGCGAGGCCGATCACGACGATCCGGCGGACCGCCGCGCCGTCCGCCAGATCGCCGAACTCGCCTTCGCGTCCACGGCCGAGGCCGACCTCGTCGAGGAGCTCGCCGGCGGCGCGGAGGGCTGGCTGCCCCAGTACTCCCTCGTGGCCATGACCGCCGCGATCCCCGGCACGGACCTGCAGTCGGACCCGATGGGCTACGGCACCCTGGTCCGGGCCCACATCGACGACGCCCAGGTGCTCGCCCTCGCCCCGCACGGCGTCCTGCCCGAGCATCAGGGCGAGGGCGCCGGCACCGCGCTCGTCAACGCCCTGCTGCAGAAGGCGCAGGCCGACGGCGAGGAGGTCGTGGTGGTCTACGGCTGGCCCGAGTACTACGCGAAGTTCGGCTTCCACCGGGCCTCCGAGCACGGCGTGCACGCGGCCTTCGCCCGGCAGCCCGAGGCGCTGCAGGTCCTCACGCTCCAGGACGGGGCCGAGGTGCCGGCCGGCGAGTTCCGCTACCCGCCCGCGTTCGGGGCGGAGAACGCGCAGGTCGCGGGCCGTTGAGAGTCCGGCGTCAGCCCAGGAGTCGGCGCACGGCGGCGAGCGTCCGCTCGGCCTCGGCCGGGGTGGCCGTGAGCCGCGCGATGACCTCCGCGAGGTCCGCGCGCAGGCCGGCCTCGGCGTCGTCGGCCGGGGCGTGGAGCCACGCCCGCAGGGCGCGGTTGTGGACAGCCACCACGGCCGCCGCCAGCCCGACGGCGATCCCGCCGCGCGCGGGCGTGTCCGGCAGGGCCGAGGCGAGCCAGCCGGAGAACAGCTCCGTGTAGCGGTGCGAGGTGAGCAGCTCGCGCGTGCGCAGCGCCTGGGAGCCGCGCAGCAGGCGGGAGCGCGCCCGGGCCCGGTCCGGATCGGCGGTGTGGTGCCGGAAGACCTGGAGGACCGCCTCCTCGAGGGCCTCCCGCACGCCGAGGGAGGTGCCGCGCAGGAAGTCGTCCAGGCGGGCGAGCAGCGCGGCGTGGTCGGCGAAGACCACCTCCTCCTTCCCGCCGAGGTGGCGGAAGAAGCTGGCCCGGCTCATGCCGGCCTGGCGGGCGAGCTGGTCGACCGTGACGGCGTCGTAGCCCTCGCGGTCCAGCAGGTGGATCAGGGCGGTGAGGGTGTCCTCGGCGGGCGTCGTCATGCGGGCCATGGTGCCATGGGCGCGGAGAAGGAATGAGACTGCGTCTGAATCTGTGAGATGGCGTGTCAGTCGGTGTAGGGTGATGACGGACACGCCCATCTCTCCGACCCCGCCCGGGAGGCCACCATGACCGAGACCCTGCCCACCGTCGAGCCCGAGTACGACGTCGCCACGCCGCTGGACACCGACTTCTACCTCGCGCTCGCGGACGTCTCCGACGCCGAGAAGGATGTGTGGCGTCGGGCCCGCGCCTTCGCGCTCGAGCCGGACGTGCTGCCCCGGATCCGGGAGGCGTGGGACCGCCACGAGTACCCGCTGGACCTCGTGGCCCGCCTGGGGCAGGCCGACCTGCTGCGCGACGGCGTCCCCGTGGACGGGCTGCCCGACGTCTCCCGCGTTGCAGCGGGCCTGGCCATGATGGAGCTCTCGCGCCTGGACGGCTCGATCGCCACGATGACGGGCGTGCAGGGCGGTCTGGCCATGCGCTCGATCCAGCTGTGCGGCAGCGAGGAGCAGCGTGCCGAGCACCTGCCGGCCATGGCGCGCGGCGAGCTCTACGGCGCCTTCGCGCTCACGGAGCCGACCCACGGCTCCGACTCCGTCTCGCTGGAGACCCGCGCCGAGCGCGTCGACGGCGGCTGGCGGCTGCACGGGCACAAGAAGTGGATCGGCAACGGGGCCGCCGGCGGCGTGACCGTGGTGTGGGCGCGCAGCGCCGAGGACGAGAAGGTCCGCGGGTTCATCGTGCGCCAGGAGTCCGAGGGCTACACGGCCGAGGTCATCAAGGGCAAGGTCGCGCTGCGGGCCATCGACCAGGCCCACATCACCCTCGACGGCGTCTTCGTGCCCGACGCCGACGTCCTGCCCGAGGCCCGCTCCTTCAAGGACACCTCCCGCGTCCTCTTCGCCACGCGCGTGGGCGTCGCGTGGTCCGCCCTCGGGAAGGCCGTGGGCTGCTACGAGGCGGCGGTGCAGTACGCGGGGCAGCGCATCCAGTTCGGCCGGCCGCTGGCCGCCGCCCAGAGCGTGCAGACCCGCCTGGCCGAGATGCTCTCCCAGCTCACCCAGGTGCAGCTGCTCGTGCTGCGTGCGACCCGGCTCGAGGACGAGGGCCGGCTCACCGGGCCGATGGCGTCCATGGCCAAGTACTCGGCGACGCGCGCCGCGCGGTCCATCGCCGCGAACGCGCGCGACCTGCTCGGTGGCAACGGCATCCTCATCCAGAACGAGGTGGCTCGCCACTTCGCGGACATCGAGGCGATCCACACCTACGAGGGCACCGAGACCGTGCAGGGGCTGATCATCGGCCGCGAGATCACGGGGGTCGGCGCGTTCGTGTGAGATGACGCGAGCGGGGGCGGCGTGAGCCAGAGATTTCTGCTGGTACGCACGCCCCCCTGCCGCCGATTCGTCTGGCTCGGCGGCCGAATCGTCTGGCTCACGCAGGCAGAGGGAGCCGCAGGTGGGCGGCGAGGTCGCGCAGCAGGGCGTCGAGACCGCGCCGAGTGAAGACGCTGGCGGTTACGCGCAGCACGATCCACCCCTCGGCCTGCATCCGGCGGTCGCGCTCGATGTCACGGCGCCACTGCCGCGGGTCCGTCCGGTGATGATCGCCCTCGTACTGCACGCAGACGTGGGCCTCGCGCCACACCAGGTCCGGCCGGACGGTGGACCCGTCGCTCAGCATCAGCAGCGGATTCACCTCCGGCTCCGGCACACCCGCGTCGGCCAGCGCCAGTCGCAGGAGCGTCTCGGCCCGCGAATCCGCGCCGTCCCTGAGCAGCGGCAGGGCCGCCCGCAGGGTCCGCGTCCCTCGCCGCCCACGCACCCGGAGCACCTCCGCCTCCAGATCACGCACGGTGCACCGTGGATGGTCGCCGGGACGACGCCGGCCCGCCGGGCCGTCAGCCCGTTGCAGCAGGCTGTCCCCGGCGGCGACGACGTCGGCCAACGGCAGACCCAGCTGCGCCAGCGCCGCCCAGGTGGCGGCCGGCGTCGTGATCCGCACCCGGGCACGCACCAGCACGGGGTCCTGCGGGTGCAGTTCATGCCCGACGACGCCGCTGCGGCGCGGCGCCCCGCCCTCGGCCCGCGTGCGCGCCAGATGGATGGGGCCGCGTTCCCACTGCCGCGGCAGCCACATCCCCCAGAGGCGAGCGGCGGTGGCGTGGGTGGCCGCGGTGCCGGGGTTCGTCCGCTGGAGGGCGCGGACGACGTCGGCCAGTGAGGGCTGACCCCCGGCGGTGTGCCGCAGCCCGTGGTGCGGGGCGTCGAATCGGGGGCCGCGCAGCTGCGAGGCCGTCAGGCCGGCCTGCAGCCCCGCGGCGACCGGGAAGACGGGGCTGGGGGCGGCGTCGTGGTGCGGAGGAGGGGCGACCATGCCGCCAGCCTCCCCTTCCACCAGCGGACCCGGCGCCGCGACCGCGAGGGCCGTGGAGGGCGAGCTGCGCCCGCGGCCCTGTGCAGGAGCCGCTGAATCGTCTGGCTCACGTCCCCCACGCGTCCGAGCGGCGCTGAGCCAGACGAATCGGTCGAGACAGCCCCCTCAGAACAGCAGAAACGTCTGGCTCGCGCCCGTCGCAGCGTGCTGGCTCCCCCCCGCAGCGTGCCGGCGCACCCAGCGCCCCTCAGCCCTTCGGGGCGTAGTACCGGCCGAGGGTCTCGGCCTTGAGCTCGGCGAGCGTGCCGTCCTGCATGGCCGCACGGATCCGGTCCACGAGCGAGACCGTGAACCGCTCGTTGTGGATGGAGAGGAGCGTGTGCGCCACCATCTCCTTCGCCTTGAACAGGTGCCGCAGGTACGCGCGGGAGTAGTGGGCGCACGTGTAGCAGTCGCACTCGGGGTCCAGCGGGCCGAAGTCGCGGCGGTACTTCACCCCGGGCAGGTTGTAGCGCCCGTCGCGGGTGTAGAACGCACCGGTGCGGGCCACCCGGGTGGGGGAGACGCAGTCGAAGGTGTCGGCGCCGTTCTCGACGGCGGTGAACAGGTCGTCGGGTTCGGAGATGCCCAGCAGGTGGCGCGGCTTGTCCTCGGGCAGCTCCTGCGCGCACCAGCCCACGATGGTCCCGAGGTTCTCCTTCTCCAGGGCCCCGCCGACGCCGTAGCCGTCGAAGCCGGACGTCACGCCGTCGAGCTCCCCCGCGGCCGGGAACTCGGCCCGCATCGCCGCGAGGTCGCGGCAGGCCTTGCGGCGCAGGTCCTCGTACTGGGCGCCCTGGATCACGCCGAACAGCGCCTGGTACGGCCGCGCCGCGCGGACCCCGGTGAGGCGGGCGTGCTCGTCGAGGCAGCGCTGGGCCCAGCGGCGGGTGCGCTCGAGCGCCTCCTCCTGGTAGCCGCGGGAGTTGTGCAGGGTGGTCAGCTCGTCGAAGGCGAACATGATGTCCGCGCCGAGGTTGTGCTGGATGCCCACGGACACCTCGGGGGTGAACCGGTGCCGGTCCCCGGTGAGGTGGGACTTGAACCAGACGCCGTCGTCGTCGACGTTGGCCAGGCGCTCCTTTCCGGGGGCGACGGCGTCGTCGGCGCCCTGCCCCTCAGGCGCGCCGGGGCCCTTCATGTCGATGACCTTCTTGAAGCCCGAGCCGAGGCTCATCACCTGGAAGCCGCCCGAGTCCGTGAAGGTCGGCCCGGGCCAGTTCATGAACGCGCCGAGGCCGCCGGCCTCGTCCAGGAGGTCGTCACCGGGCTGCAGGTACAGGTGATACGCGTTGGCCAGCAGCGCCTGCGCGCCGAGCTCCGCCATGGACTCGGGCAGCACCGCCTTCACCGAGGCCTGCGTCGCGACGGGGATGAACGCCGGCGTCTGGATCCGCCCGTGCGGCGTGGTGATCACACCGGTGCGCCCGAGCGGGGCGCCGTCCGCACCGCCGGTCTCCAGCCGGTGCGTCACCTCGAAGCCGAACTGCGAGGGATGCGCGGGGGCACCGGAGGCGGGCTGCGGCGTCGGGGCGGCGGGGGTCTCAGGCATGGGACCCAGGGTAGTGCGCAGGCACCGCAGGCCGCCCCGGCTCAGCCCAGCACCTCCCGCGCCACCGCGCTCGCCACCACCAGGTCCTGCCAGGGCATGCCGGTGGTGACGAACAGGGCGGGCGCGCCCTCCCGACGACGCGCGGTCCCGGCCACGAGCTCGGCCAGCGTCACCGTGTCCTCGATCCCGGCGAGGGCGCCGGAGGCCACCGCGAGGGTGACGTCGCCGGCCTCGCGGGCGGCCGAGTCCCGCGACTCCACCGCCACGGTCGCGCGGCGGGCCAGGGCGTCGTCGGTCTCGCGGGCGTCCGTGGTGTGCGAGCCCATCGCCACGACCGTCGCGTGCTCCGGCACGAGCGTCCCGTCGAACAGCGGGGCCGTCGCGGCCGTGCACGTCACCACGACGTCCGCCTCCGCCACGGCCTCCGGGCCCGCGGCGCTCGCGGTCACGCCCAGCTCCGCTTCGATGCGCGCGGCCAGGGCGGCGGCCCGGTCGGCGTCGCGGCCCACCACGGACACCCGTTCCAGCCCGAACACGTCCTGGAAGGTGAGCGCGTGCTCCCACGCCTGCACGCCCGTGCCGACCACGACCAGGTGCCGGGGCGAGGCGTCCGCGAGCAGCCGCACCCCGAGCGCGGACACCGCGGAGGTGCGCAGGCCCGTCAGCTCGACGCCGTCCAGCACGGCCCGCGGCGCCTGGCCGGGGGTGCCCGGGGCGCCGAACAGCACGTAGACGCCCTGGATGACCGGCAGTCCGCGCTCCGGGTTGTCCGGCGTGAGGGTGAGCAGCTTGGTGCCGACCTCGCTCCCGCGCGTCGAGGGCATCTGCAGCAGCTGCCCGGCGGCGGTGGACACGCGGGTGCGGGGGGCGTCGGCCTCCGGGTCCAGGCCGGCGGCGAGGGCCGCCTCCAGCGCGTCGACGGCGGCGCGCGGGCTCAGGGCGGCGCGCACGGCGGGGCCGTCGATCCAGGGCAGGGAAGCGGTGGCGCGGTGCGTGTCCATGCGGCCACGCTACGGGGTGGGCCGGGCGGCTCAGCCGAACAGCGTGCGGAAGTTCGCCAGGATCCGGCGCGGGTGCTCGGGGTCGACGGCGGCCAGCCCCGCCACCGTGGGCTCGTACTCGCCCGGGGCGAAGTACCCGTGGTCGCGGTAGATCTCGAGGCGCTCGAGGATCCCGGCCTGGTCCAGCTCCGGGTGGAACTGGGTGGCGTACTGGCGGGTGCCGAGCCGGAACATCTGCACGGGACAGTCGGCGCCCGCGGCGAGCAGCACCGCGCCGGGCGGCAGCGCGCTCATCGCCTCCTTGTGGCCCACGTACGCCGCGAACGTGCGCGGCACCCCGGCCAGCAGCGGATCGGCGACGCCCTCGTCGGTGAGCGTGACCTCGACGGGCGCGGCCGACTCGCCATGGGCGTTGTCCACGACGCCGCCGGCGTGCCGGCCCAGCGTGCCGACGCCGTAGCAGCAGCCGAGGAACGGCAGGTCTCGGCGCCGGACGACGTCGAGCATCCGCCCCAGCTCCGCCTCCACGGCGCGCTGCACGGGGGACTTGGTCTCCTCGGGATCGGAGCCCGTGAACGGGCTGCCGGGCAGGATCACGGCGGCGACGTCCGCCAGCTCCGCCTCCCAGTCCAGGCCGTCGGCCGCGGCCGGCTGCTGCACCGCGCGGTCCAGGCGCAGCACGCGCAGCCGGCCCTCCGAGTAGCCGCCGAGCCGCTCGACGGCCTCGACCTCGGCGGCCGCGGCGTCGTCCTCGGGGCGCGTCTGGACGAGGAGGAACGGCCGAGGGTGCGGGCTCGGGACGGCGCCGGTCGGGGTGGTCATCTCGGCAGACTAGCGGGGCATCGGGCCGGGAGGGCGTGACGGCGTCGTGGGGCGTCGTCGGGGGCGGGCCGCGGTCAGCGGTCGGCCCAGGGGCGGGCGTCGGAGGCCCACGGCAGGGGACGGACGCGTTCCTCGGGCAGCGGGTCCGCGGCCAGCCGGCCGTAGCGGTGCACGTCGAGCCGCCGCCCGCCCGCGCGGAGGCGGCCGCGCTGCGTGCCTTCGTGTCGGAGCCCGGCGGCCCGGGCGACGGCCCCCGCCGTCGGGCTGTCCGCCCGGTGGGCCAGTTCGATCCGCTCGAGGCCGCCCTCGGCCAGCTCGGCGTCCGTCACGGTGGTCGCCGCACGCGACATGATCGCGTCCCCGCGCCAGCCCTGATGCAGCCAGGCGGTGAGCGCGCCGGTGCCGTGCGCCTCGTCGCGCACGACGGCGACCAGGCCGATCAGCGTGTCCGTCCCGCGCTCCACCACGGCGACGGCGTCCGTCCCCTCCGCCTGGACCAGTCCGTCGACGTAGGCGCGGGCGGAGGCGTCGTCGGTGACCTCTGCGGGGTCGGCCATGCCGACGGTGCCCGCGTGGAAGGCCGCCAGGACGGCGGGCGTGCCCGTGGCGCGGAGGGGGCGGAGCTGGGCGGGTGCGGGGCCGGTCATGCCGGGAGCATAGCCCCGACAGGGGCTGGAGAGTGAGGTGCGCCACACGAGTCGGACCCCGGAGGGCGTGTCACCGGCGCGTGGCGGCCTTCGCCTCGAGCTCGTCGGCGAGGGTGCGCAGCGTGCCGAGCTCACGGGCGATCCGGGAATCCAGGTCCGCGTCCGTGAGCGTCTCCGAGCCGCCGCGGGCGCGCAGGTAGAGCAGCTGGTCGAACCGGGCGCGGCGCCACTGATACTCGGCCTCGGCGTCGCGGGCCTGCAGGGCGCGGGAGATCTCCCGGTCGTAGAGCGGCGGCTCGTTGAGCTGACGCTGGCGCACCTCAAGCACACGGGCCGCCCGGCCCGGCTCGGAGGGGACCTCGTCCGCCTCGAGCAGGCGCCGACCGAGGTTGGCGGCGGCGATGTGCTCGCCCTCCTCGCGCAGGATCAGCGACGCCAGGGACAGCGCGGCCTGGATGGACTTCCACCGCCCCACGGCCCCGTCCCACGGCAGGTTCGTCAGCAGGCCCAGGGTGGCGAGCGTGCCCTCGGTGTCCTCGTGCAGCAGGTAGAGCCGCTCGGCCATGCCGAACACGTCCTCCAGCTGGGAGCCGGAGCGCAGGTTCAACCCGTGGGAGAGCCGGGCCGCGGTGGCGGTCAGCTCGGTGTCCTCGAGGTGGCGCTTGCCGACGGCGACGATCCGCTCCTCGGGGGACCCCGCGTCCACGGGGGAGAAGGTGGTGTCCGGGACGGCCCTGCGCTCCTCCGGGCGGTCCGTGCGGACCCGGATCACGGAGCCGTGGGCGATCTTGACCTCGCGGCCGCCCTCGAGGGTGGCGATCACGAGCGCGGGGGTGCCGAAGTCGTCCCGCATCACCCGGGTCGAGGCCACGGGCGGGGCGGGCTCGCCGCGGCGGGTCAGGAAGCTGTCCCCGGGCTGCACGTCCTGGGACTTCAGATGGCGGAGGTAGCCGCCGACGACCGGTGCCATGCTCAGCGCCCCCATCCCACGTGGGCGAGGGCCTGGCGCACCAGGTCCCCGCGGCCACCGATGAACTCGGCCTGGATGTCCTCGCCGAGGGCCTCCTCGGGGGTGAGCCAGGTCAGCTCGAGCGCGTTCTGGCGCGGCTGGCACTCACCCGTCACCGGCACCACGTAGACCAGGGCCACGGCGTGCTGGCGGTCGTCCGTCAGCCCGGTCTCGGACGGTGCCGGGAAGTACTCGGCGACGGTGCAGGGGACCACCGACGGCGGCAGCTGCGGGAAGGCGAGCGGGCCGAGGTCCTTCTCCAGGTGGCGCATCAGCGCGGCGCGGATGGTCTCCCGGTACTGGACGCGGCCGGAGACGAACGTCCGCTGGAACGTGCCGGTCTCGTCCGCCACGTAGAGCAGGCCGATCTCGGTGACGTAGCCGAGGGAGTCCAGCCGCACCGGGATGGCCTCCACATACACCATGGGCAGCCGGCGCCGGGCCTCGTAGAGGTCCTCGTCGGACAGCCAGCCCGGATTCGGGTCGGGGGTGCGCACACTCATGGTTCTGTTCTACCGGAGTTCCGCGCCGGGGGCACACCGGGTCCCGCGTGTTCCGCTCACCACTTGGCTCGGAAGTACTGCCGGGCCATCGGCACCTGCTCCGAGGGGACGTCGAGGGCGAGGGCGGCCGCGGTCGGCCAGTTCGGGTTCGCCAGGGCGGCGCGGCCCACGCAGACGGCGTCGGCGCGGTCCTCGTCCACCACGGCCGCGACCTCCTCGGCGCCGGTCAGCGAGCCGACGGCGGACACCACGATCCCCTCGGTGCCCTCCTTCACGGCGGTGGCCAGCGGCACCTGATAGCCCGGGCCCTGAGGGCCCTCGTAGGTGTCCCCGATGCCCGCGGAGGACAGGTCGAACCAGTGCACCTGCCCCTGCAGCTCCTGCGCCAGGCGGACGGTCTCCTCGATGCTCCAGCCGCCCTCGACCCAGTCCGAGCCGGAGATGCGGATGCCGAGGACCTTGTCCGCGGGCCACACCTCGCGCACGGCCGCCACGACCTCCTTGAGGAAGCGGGTGCGGCCCTCGAAGTCCCCGCCGTACTCGTCGGTCCGGGTGTTGGTCAGCGGCGAGAGGAACTGGTGGATGAGGTAGCCGTGGGCGGCGTGCAGCTGCACGGCGCCGAAGCCGGCACGGTCGGCGCGCTCGGCGGCGTCGGCGAAGGCCTGGACGGTCTCCCGGATCTCGTCCACCCGCATCGCGTGGGTGCGGATCTCCATGGAGTTGGTGGCCACGCCGGAGGGGGAGAGGGTCTCCCAGGAGTCGGGGCCCTCGAGGATCGGCTGCCCGGCGCGCGCGCCCGGGTGCATGGGGACGGTCGAGGCCTTGGCGCCGGCGTGGCCGAGCTGGATGGCGGGCAGGGCGCCCTGGGAGGCGATGAACGCGGCGATCGGCGCCCACGCGTCCCGCTGCTCGTCGTTCCACAGGCCGGTGTCCCACGCGGAGATGCGTCCCTCGGGTGTGACGGCGGTGGCCTCGGCCACCACGATCCCGAAGCCGCCGGCCGCGCGGGCGCCCAGGTGCTGGAAGTGCCAGCCGTGGGGGACGCCGTCGCGCGCCTCGCATGAGTACTGGCACATCGGCGGCAGGATCAGGCGGTTGCGCACGCGCACGCCGTTGATCTCGATCGGTTCGAAGATCGCGGGCACGGCGGGGGCGTCGGTCTGCGGGGTGGCGGTCTGAGTCATGCACCCCACCCTACGAGCGGGTCCGGACACGGGAGGGCTCGCGTCCGCCGCGGGCGGAAGGGCGGGCCGGCCCGTGCGACGAGAGAAGTCGTCACCGCTGCTGCGTCCACCCCTACCCTGGGCCCATGCCCTCCTACCGCGCCCGCCTGCAGATCGGCGACCTCCTGCCCGGCCACCGGCCCGAAGAGGTCATGGACCTGGCCGAGGCCGCCGTCCAGGCCACGCACGTGCTCGCGGCCAAGGACATCGAGGTCGTCGCGCGCGTCCCGCGGATCGTGCTGCGCTTCACGGTGCCCGCTGGGCTCGGGCGCTGAACGGGGCCGGGCTCAGGCGCCGGCCGGGTGCGGCCGGCGGGCGGCGTCGCGCTCGATCTGGCGGGCCCAGGAGCGGCGCACGGCCGCGGCGGTGACCAGCAGCAGCGCCCCGAAGGCGGCCGCGAGACCCACCCACACGCTCTGCTGCGCCCCGAGCGGGCTGGGCAGCAGGCGGGGCAGGGCGAGGCAGAGCAGGGTCCAGGCCATGCCCAGGGCCACACCCATGCGGCCGCGCCCCCCGAGCACGAGGCGCAGGGCCGCCAGCAGCAGGGCCACCAGCACCAGCAGGGCGAACAGCTCGGTCGGGAACCAGTCGACATGCACACCCCAGGCGTGGAGGGCGGCGCCCACCGCGGTGGGTGCGCCGGCGAGGAGGGTGCCCAGCAGCACGCCGAGCGCGCCGTCCTCGGCCACCCGTGCGACGCGGCGGGCCGCCGGGCGGGCGCCGAGCCGCCGGACCACACGGAGCATGAGGACCAGGGCGAGCAGCCACGGGACGACGTCGAAGCCCCCGGGGGCCAGGACGGCCAGGGGGAACCACAGTGCCAGCACCAGCAGGGTCCCCGCGACCGCGCCCCGGATGCGGCGGTGCCGCGGCGACGCCCCCTGGCCCCGTCCCCACTGCCGGAGCACGTACATCCCGGTCAGCAGCCACAGCACCGGCCAGATCGCCGGGTGCAGCGGGGACAGCCCGAACACGCTCGCGCCGGGGCCGTGTCGGCCGTCGGCGGTGAGCGGGTAGGCGCCGGCGTCGAGCGCGCCGAGCCCCGGGACGCGGCCGGCCAGACCCAGGCCCCACGCACTGGAGAGCACGAACAACGCCCACACGACGGTCAGCAGCGTCTGGCCGCGTCGGTCCGCAGCGGTCGGTGAGCCGGCCGGCCCCTCGGGCGGGGCGGGGGTGTAGCCGGGGATCAGGGGCAGGGCGCCCGTGACCGGCCCCGCCGGGGAGAGGGCGATGGCCTCGGCCCGGACGGCCTGCGCCTTCGTGGAGAGCCGCTGCCGCCGCCGCCACTCGGGCAGGGCCACCCGGGCCCGGGCGAACAGCTCCTCGTCGGTGAGCCGCTCCTCCGGGTCGGACAGCAGCGGACGGTCGGCGGCGGCCGGGAAGACCTCGGGGCCCTCGAGTTCGCGCGCGGCCCGGGCGAGCGCGCGGGACTCCCGCTCCTCGTGCTCGCGACGGCGGCGGGCGGCGTCCTCCGCCGCACGGCGCTCGGCCTCCCGGGCGCGGTCCTCGAGGAGCCGGGCCTGGGCGAGGGCGCGTTCGGCGTGCAGCACGGTGTGGGCGCGGACGCGTGCGGCCTGGCGACGACGTCGCTCGGCCTCGCGGCGGGCAGCCTCCTCCGCCTCGCGACGGCGCCGCTCGGCCTCCTCGGCCCGACGGCGCCGCTCGGCCTCGACGCGTTCGGCCTCGAGGCGACGGCGTTCGGCCTCGGCCGCCTGCCGACGGCGCTCCGCCTCCGCCTCCGCCTCGAGCCGGAGCCGCTCCCGCTCGGCGAGCGCGGCCTCCTCGCGGGCCCTCCGCTCCGCCTGCACGCGGGCGCGCTCGGCGGCGACCTCCGCCTCCCGGCGGCGCCGTTCCTCCCGCTCCTGGCGGCGGGCGTCCGCCTCGGCGGCGGCACGGGCCTTCTCCTCGGCCGCCACCCGACGGCGCCGCTCGGCTTCACGCCGACGGCGCTGCTTCTCCTCCTCGCGGCGGCGGCGGGCCACCCGCGCGGCCTGGGCCCGGCGGGCCTCCTCGTCGAGGCGGGCCTGGAGGGCGGCGGCGTCGCGGGCCCGGGCGGCGTCGCGGGCCTGTGCGGCGGCGGCGGCCTCGGCGGCGACCCGCTCATGCTCGGCGGCCCGGCGACGGGCGGCCTCGGCGGCGCGCTCCCGGCCGGCTCGCAGGCGGGCCCGCCGGCGCTCCTCGGCCGCAGCGCGGCGGCGTGCGGCCTCCGCGGCCTTCTCCGGGTCCCGGCCCGGGGCGGGGAGGATGCGCTCGACCGTACCGACGAGCGGGTCGGTGAAACGGGCGAGGTCCGGGCTGCCGAGGCGGTCCAGGATCTCGCTGAGGTCGCGGCGTGGGCGCTGCTGGGCGGGAGCGCCCGGGGTGCGCAGACGGTCCATGGCGCGGTGCACATCCGCGCGGCGGTCCTCGCGCACGCGGCGCTCGGCGGCGGTCTCGGGTCGGCCCGAGCGCAGGGCGCGCTCGTGACGGCGCAGATCGCGGCGGGAGATCTCCCCGGGCGCGGCCAGGGCGCGGCGAGGGCGCGCGGCGGGAGCACGCGTCGCGTCGTCGTCGGGACGGGGCGCCGAGGCGTCCCGGAGGCGCTCGAGGGCGGCGCGGGACTCGGAGGACGCGTCCTGCATGCTCACCCCTTCCGGCCCCGGCGACGGTGGGCCATGATCCCCGCGATCATCAACCCTGCAAGGGTACCGAACACCATGCCGACCACCGCGGACGCCCACCACGGCAGGCCGGTGGCCCGGCCGGTGATCCAGCCGAGCCCCACCATGGACGAGGACCACGCGAGCGAGCCCGCCCCGGACAGCCACAGGAACACGGGCCAGCGGATCCCGCCGAGCCCGGCCGCCGCCATCGACGCCGTCCGCCCGCCCGAGACGAACCGCAGCACGGACAGCCCCGCCAGGCTGCCCGCCGGCCCCACCCGCACCAGCAGAGCCCGGATCCCCCGGTGGATCCGCCGCCACCACGCCCAGCGGTCCAGGCGGTGGGCGAGGCCGTGGCGGAACAGCGCGTAGAGGCCGACGTCCCCGGCCCAGCAGCCCAGCCACGCCGCCAGCACCGCGGCCACGGGGGAGACCCGGCCCTCGGCTGCGAGCGCCCCCGAGCCGATGACCACCACCTCCGACGGGACGGGCGGGATCGGGGCGTCCAGGGCCACGAGGAGCGCGGTGAGCGGGTGGAACCACGCTCCGAGCGCGTCCATCAGGGCGGCCGGGTCCCCGCCTGTCACCGCGGTCGCTCCTGCAGCTCGGCGGGGGAGGTGAACTCCCGCTCCTCGCCCGTCACCGGGTCCGTGAAGCGCAGCGACCGGGAGAGCAGCTGCAGGGGCCGTGTGACGTCGTCCGGGGCGAGGTCGAGCAGGTCCGGGTAGAACGGGTCGAACGCGATGCCCAGGCCCAGGGCGGCCAGGTGGATGCGCAGCTGGTGGGTGCGCCCCGTGCGCGGGGTGAGCCGCAGGTGCGCCACGCGCCGCCCCGCCAGCGTCCCGGCGGAGACGCCGACGCCCAGCAGCTCCACCCGGGACTCGGCGTTCGCCCCGGCGTGGGGCCGGTTCGACCGCCGGGTCCGCACCGGCGCGCCCGCCCGGCGTCCCGAGGCGGCCGGCGGGATCTCCTCCACCACGGAGCGCAGGATCCCCTTGTCCTTGCGGATCCGGCTGCGCACGGTCAGCGGGAACCGCCCCAGGACGGGGTCCGCCGGGGCGCCGGGGCGACGGGCGCCGTCGTCGGGGGCCTCCGGCAGGAGCACCACGGCCTCGTAGGTCTTGGCCACGGCCCGCCGCTCGAAGAGCAGGTGGTAGGCGCCGCGGGTGGCCGGGTTCGCGGAGAACATCACGACGCCGGCCGTCGCCCGGTCGAGCCGGTGCAGGGGCACGAGGTCATCGAGGCCGAGCTCGTTGCGCAGCCGCACCAGCGCGGTCTCCTGGACGAAGCGGCCGCCCGGGGTGGTGGGCAGGAAGTGCGGCTTGTGGATGACCACGAGGTGCTCGTCGCGGTGCAGGAGCGTGTGCGTCACGGGCAGCGGGGCCTCGTCGGGGACGTCCCGGTAGTACCAGAGGTCGTCGTGCACGCCGAGCGGCGTGTCCGCCGGGATGGGGGCGCCGTCCGCGGCCACGACCTGCCCGGAGGCGAAGCGCCGCCGGATGCCGTCCGGGTCCACGTGGCCGAAGCGGTCCAGGACGTACTCCTGGACGGACGCCCAGGGTCCGGAGGCGGGCAGGCGCAGGCGGGTCGCGTTGACGCCGTTACGCAGGGGAAGGGGGGAGGGGACGGCCACGTTCCCGATTCTCCCAGGAGGGGAGGACAGGGAAGCGCGGCCGTCGTCGCGGGCGGCTACGGCGTCGCGGAGTGCGACTCGGGGGAGGCCGGCTCGGCCAGCGTGGTCGCCAGGTCCCGCTTGCGGATCTTGCCGGTGGCGGTCTTGGGGAGGCTGTCCACCACGACCACCTCGCGCGGGTACTTGTACGCCGCCAGGGAGACCTTGGCGTGCTCGATGACCCCCGCCGGGGTCACGCTCATGCCCGGCCGGGTGCTCACGACCGCCACCACCTCGCTGCCGAGGGAGGGGTGCGGACGCCCCACCACGGCCACCTCGGAGACCGCCGGGTGCGTG
Organism: Micrococcus sp. EWR3.9.1; assembly: GCF_052615555.1. Classification (NCBI taxonomy): domain Bacteria; kingdom Bacillati; phylum Actinomycetota; class Actinomycetes; order Micrococcales; family Micrococcaceae; genus Micrococcus; species Micrococcus sp. EWR3.9.1. Next base: position 28,879 of record NZ_JBQXFD010000010.1, on the reverse strand, counting down.
GCGATGACCTCCTCCACCTCGCGGGGGTACACGTTGTACCCGCCGCGGAGGATGAGCTCCTTCTTGCGGTCCACCACGTAGATGAACCCGTCCTCGTCCCGGTACCCCATGTCCCCGGTGCGCAGCCACCCGTCCACGAGGGTGGCCGCCGTGGCCTCGGGGTTGCGGTAGTAGCCCTTCATGATGGTGGGGCCGCGGAAGAGCAGCTCCCCCACCTGGTCCTCCCCGGGGCCGAGCAGGTGTCCCTCCGCGTCCACCACGCGGCACTCGGTGCCCCACAGCGGCTTGCCGATGGACATGACGCGGCGCTCCTCCCGGGAGACGTTCACCGCCACCGAGCTGGTCGACTCGGAGAGGCCGTACCCCTCCAGGATGGTCGCCCGCGGGAACTTCGCCTCGAAGCGCCGCAGCACCTCCTGGGGCAGGGCCGAGCCTCCGGAGACCACCTGGCTCACGGACGAGAGGTCCCGCCCGGTGTCGGGGTCCTCCACCATGCCGATCAGCATGGTCGGCACGGCGGAGATGCGGGTGATCCCGTGGCGCTCCACCAGGTCGAGCGCGGCGGCGGCGTCGAAGCGGGGGAGCAGGACCATGGTGCAGGCGTGGCGGACGCAGATGTTCAGCACGCTCGTGAGCCCGTACACGTGGAAGAAGGGCAGCACGGCCAGGACCACGTCGTCGGGCCGGATCGGGATGCGCGCGCCGGAGACCGTCGTGTTCATGTAGATGCCGAAGTGGGTGAGCTCGGCGCCTTTGGGGGGGGCCGGTCGTGCCGCTCGTGTAGATGATCACCGCGGTGTCGTCGGCCTGGGTGGGGGCCATGTCCACCGAGGGGCCGGGGGCCAGCAGCTCCGCGAAGTCCCGGGTCCCCGCGGGCCGCTCCCCGGCGCCCGTGGAGACCACGTACACCGTCGGACCGCCGTCGGACCCGCCCGCCTGGGCCGCGCCCTTGACCGCCGCCTCGGCCGCCGTATCCACGGTGATGAGCACGGCCGTGTCCGAGTCGGACAGGTGATGGGCGATCTCGCGCGGCGTCAGCAGGGGGTTGAGGGGGACCATGACGAAGCCGGCACGGACGAGGCCGAAGTAGGCGAACAGGAACTGCGGGATGTCCGGGAGCTGCACCGCCACCGAGGTGCCCGGGGCCAGGCCCAGCCCGCTGAGGTTCGCGGCCACCAGGTCGGCGGCGGCGTCCACCTCCGCGTAGATCCAGGCACGGTCGCCCAGGATCACGCAGGGGCGGTCCGGGTGCTCGGCGGCGCTCTCGCGCAGGAGCACGGAGATGTTGAACGTCATGACGCGTCCTTTCCCGGGCGGAGGAGGAAGAGCGAGTCCGACACGCAGGCCGGCTTCGCCACTCCCTCGATCTCCACGGTGGTGGTCACCATGGCCAGCGCCCCCTGGGGGCCGCGGTCCAGGCGGGTGAGCTCGGCGCCGGCGCGGATGCGCGCGCCGACGGGGGTCGGATGGGGGAAGCGGACCCGGTCCGATCCGTAGTTGACGACCATGGCCATCCCCTCCACCCGGTAGATCTCCCGCACCATCGAGGGCAGCAGCGCGAGGGTGAGGAAGCCGTGGGCGACCGTCGAGCCGAAGGGTCCCCGGGCCGCCCGCTCGGGGTCCACGTGGATCCACTGGTGGTCGTCGGTCGTGTCCGCGAACAGGTCCACCTGCTCCTGGGTGACGGTGCGCCAGCGGCTGTGGCCCAGGTGGGTGCCCACGGCCCGCTCGAACTCGTCCAGTCCGTCGAAGGTCTGCATGGCGTTCTCCTCGTGGGGGGCTCAGGCCTTGGGTCCGCCGGCCACGTAGAGGACCTGGCCCGAGATGAAGGAGGCCTCCTGGCGGGCGAAGAAGGAGGCCGCGGCGGCGATGTCCTCGGGGGTGCCGGTGCGGGCGACGGGGATCTGCTCCGCCGCCTTGGCCACGTACGTCTCGTAGGGGACGCCGATCCGCTCGGCGGTGGCCCGGGTCATGTCCGTCTCGATCAGGCCCGGCGCGATGGCGTTCACCGTGATCCCGAAGCGGCCCAGCTCGATAGCGACGGACTTGGTGAAGCCCTGGATCCCGGCCTTGGCCGCGGCGTAGTTCGCCTGCCCCCGGTTGCCCAGCGCGGACGTGGAGGAGATGTTCACGATCCGCCCCCACCCCTGCTCCGTCATATGGCGCTGGGCGGCGCGGGTCATGAGGAAGTGCCCGCGCAGGTGCACGTCCATCACCGTGTCCCAGTCCTGGGCGCTCATCTTGAACAGCAGGTTGTCCCGGAGCACGCCCGCGTTGTTGATCAGCACGGCGGGCGCACCCAGCTCGGCGACGACGGCGTCCATCACCTGGGCGACCGACTCCTCCCGGGCGACGTCGGCGGCGAAGGCGCGGGCCGTCCCGCCGGCCTCCTCGATCTGCCCGACGACGTCGGCGCACGCCTCGGCCGAGAGGTCGACGGCGGCGACGGCGAAGCCGTCCTCCGCCATGCGTCGGGCCAGGGCGGCGCCGATGCCGCGCGCGGCTCCGGTGACGACGGCGATGCGGGGCTCGGTCATGGGGTTCCTCCGGGAGGGTCGGTGCGGGTGCGGGTGCGGACGGGGCGGGAAGGACTCAGGACAGGCGCTCGATGACCATCGCCATGCCCTGGCCGCCGCCGACGCACATGGTCTCGAGGCCGATGTGCTTGTCGTGCTCGCGCAGCGAGTTCAGCAGGGTGGCGGTGATCCGGGCTCCGGTCATACCCCAGGGATGGCCCAGCGCGATTGCCCCGCCGTTGACGTTGAGCTTGTCCAGGGGGATCCCCAGGTCCTCGGCGGAGGGGAGCACCTGCGCCGCGAACGCCTCGTTGATCTCCACGAGGTCGACGTCGTCGATGCTCATCCCGGCCCGCGCCAGCGCCTGCCGGGACGCCTCCACGGGGCCCAGGCCCATGATCTCGGGAGAGAGGGCGGAGAGGCCCGTGGACACGATCCGGGCGAGCGGGGTCAGCCCCAGCTCGGCGGCGCGAGTGTCGCTCATGACGACGAGCGCCGCGGCGCCGTCGTTGAGGGGGCAGGCGTTGCCGGCGGTGACGGTGCCGTCGGGCCGGAAGACGGGGTTCAGCTGGGAAACGGCCTCGAGCGTGGTGCCCGCGCGCGGGCTGTCGTCCCGGGTGACCCGGATGCCGTCGGGCAGGACGAGCGGGGAGATCTCCCGGTCCCAGAAGCCGGAGGCCTGGGACTTCTCCGTGAGCTGCTGGGAGCGCACGGCGTACTCGTCCTGGGCCTGGCGGGAGACGCCACGCAGCTGCGCCACGTTCTCAGCCGTCTGGCCCATGGCGATGTAGACGTCCGGCAGCTCGCCCTCCTCGGCGGGGTCCGTCCACACGGGGGCGTCGCCCTCGGCCCGGCGGGCCGAGCGCTCCCACGCGGAGCGGAACGCCGGGTTGCGGGTGTCCTCGTCGGAGGCGCCGCGGTCCAGCCGGCTGGCCGACTCGACGCCGGCGGAGACGAACACGTCCCCCTCCCCGGCGCGGATGGCGTGGAACGCCATGCGGGTGGACTGCAGGCTGGATGAGCAGAAGCGGGTGATGGTGGTGCCGGGCACGGAGGGCAGGCCGGCCAAGACCGCGACCACGCGGCCGAGGTTGCCGCCCTGCTCCCCGCCGGGGGCGCCGCAGCCCAGGATGAGGTCCTCGACCTCGGCGCGGTCCAGCTCGGGGACCCGGTCCAGGGCGGCGGTGACCATCTGGGCGGCCATGTCGTCGGCGCGCAGGTCGCGGAGGGACCCCTTGCGGGCGCGGCCGATGGGGGAGCGGACGGCGGAGACGATGACGGCTTCAGGCATGGTGGTGCTCCTTCGGGAAGGGGGGCGGGGAGAGGGCGGGGAGGTCTCAGGCGAAGGCCGACACGCCGGTGATGGCGCGGCCGACGATCAGCGACTGCATGGAGTCGGTGCCCTCGTAAGTGTAGACGACCTCCATGTCCGTCAGATGGCGGGCGACGTGGTTCTCCAGCAGCAGCCCGTTCCCTCCCAGGATGTCCCGGGCCATGGAGGTCACCCGGCGGGCCTGGCGCGCGGCCGACATCTTCGCGAGCGAGGCCATCGGGCCGGTCAGGCGACCCTGGTCCTGCAGCTCCAGGAGGCGGAAGCACGTGAGCTTGATGTTGGTGACGTCGGCCAGCATGGTGGCCAGCTGCCCCTGGACCAGCTGGTGGCCGGCGATCGGCTTGCCGAACTGGACGCGCTGCCCGGCGTAGGCGACGGCGGCCTCGTACGCGGCGACGGCGTGGCCGAGCGTCTCGACGGCCACGCCGCCGCGGGTCGTGCTCAGGACGCGGTTGACGTCCTTGAAGGAGGAGCAACCGGGGAGCCGGTCCGCCTCGGGGATGCGCAGGCCGGAGATCACGATGTCCGGCTGGAGGATCGCGCGCTTGCCGATCTTGCCGGTGATCACGGTCGGCTCGAAGCCGGCGGGGAACTCCGTGTCCGGCTCCCGCTCCAGCACGAACGCCTTCACCTGGCCGTCGGCCACGTCGCGGGCGTAGATGACGATGACGTGGGCGTAGGAGGCGTTGCCGATCCAGCGCTTCGCGCCGTCGAGCACCCAGGTGTCGCCCTCTCGGCGGGCGGTGGTCTCGAGGGCCACCGAGTCGGACCCGTGGTCGGGCTCGGTGAGCGCGAAGGCGCCGATCATCTCCATCCGGGCCATCCGGGGCAGCCAGCGCTCCTTCTGCTCGTCCGAGCCGAAAGCGTTGATCGAGCCCATCGCCAGCCCGGAGTGCACCCCGAAGAAGGTGTTGAAGGATCCGTCCCCGCGGGCCAGCTCCATCGACACCAGGGCTCCGGCCATGCGGCTCATGCCGGGGCAGCCGTACCCCTCGATGACGGTGCCCGCCACGTTCAGCTCCGCCAGCTTGGGCACGAGCTCGAACGGGAACTCGGCGCGCTCCCAGTAGTCGTTGATGACGGGCATGAGCTCGGCGTCGACGAACGCGCGGACGCGGTCGCGCACCTCGCGCTGCTCCTCCGTCAGCTCGTCGTCGAGGAGGTAGATGTCGTGGTCGGGCAGGACGCCCGAGCGGGTCTCGCTCATGTCGGCTCCTCTGGGGGGGCTCGGGTGGGATGGGTCCGGGTGCGGACGAGGTCTCCGCCCACCGTATGACCGGCGCCACAGTGGCACTATGGGCACGGAGCACAGAGTCGGTTGTGCAGCCAGGACACGAGTCCCGCCCGGCCGGACGCCGCCGGCGGGGGCGGCGAGGAGGACGGCATGGTGCAGGAGGCAGGGGTCCCCGAGGAGTCCGGGGACGCGGAGCGCCGTCTGCGGGAGGCCTGGTCGGCGCTGCTGGAGGACGCCGACCGGATCGCCGACGAGATCGCCGCCGCCACGCTGGGCGGCGACCAGGGCGGGGCGTGGTCCACGCCGGAGCTGCGGGCCAGGCTGCGTCGTAGCACGCGGGAGCACGTCCGTCGGGGCCTGCGGGGCCTGGCCGGCGTGCCCTCCGGGGAGGGCGCGGGAGGGCGCCTGGTCGACACGTGGCGGGCCACCGGCGTCGAGCGCGCCCGCCAGGGGGTGCCCCTGGAGACCGTGATCTCCACCTACACCTCGGGCAACCGGCTGCTCTGGGAGGAGCTGGGACGGCGGGTCCGCGAGGGCAGGCTCGACATCACGACCGAGGAGCTCCTCGAGGCGGGGCGCCGGCTGTGGGAGGACCTGAGCGTCACGGGCGAGGTCCTCAGCGCCGCCTACCGGCGGGAGACCGCGCGCCTCACCCTGCGCGACCTGCGCCGTCAGGAGGACTGCCTGGCCGGGCTGCTGGAGGGGAAGGGCGCGGACCCCGTCTACGCGGAGCAGGCCGAGGAGATCCTGGGCGTCCGGGCGACCGCCCCCCTCGCCTGCGTCGTCGCCCTCGCCGAGGACCCGGGGAGCGACGTGCTCCATCACCCCGAGGACCGCATGGGGCGACTCGGGGCGACGTCCCGCTGGGCTGTGCGCGAGGGGGCGCTCTACGGTGTCGTCGAGCCTCCCTCGACGGACGAGGAATGGCTCACGGAGGCGCTGGGCCCGCTGGTCGAGGGCCAGGTGGGAGTGGCCTGGGCCCGGCAGGGGATCCCCGAGACGGCGGCGGCGTTCCGGCTGGCGACGCGGGCGGCGCACACGCTCCCGCCGGGCGAGCGGCGGCTCGCCTGGGCCTCCCATCGGCTGCCGGAGGTGCTGCTGGAGTCCAGCCCGGAGGTCGCCGCGCTGCTGGTGGAGGAGGTGCTGGGACCGCTCCGGGCGCTGCCCGCGGACCAGCGCGCCACTCTGATGGAGACCCTGCGGGCGCTGCTGCGCCGCTCGGGCTCCGCGACCCTCGCCGCGGAGGACCTGATCTGCCACCGCAACACCGTCATCTACCGCACCAAGCGCCTGGTGGAGCTGACGGGGTGCAGCCTGCAGGACCCGCGGGGACGCCTGATGCTGGAGCTGGCCGTGCTCGCCGCAGACCGGGCCGGCGGGCCGGTCCGGAGGGCGCGGCCGATCAGTCCCTGACGGGGGCGCCCGAACCGGTGGTCTCGTCCGAGGAGGCGGGCCCGCGCTCGCCCGGCTCGAGGACCACGACCTCGTCGGCCGGCTCCGCGCGCCCCGTGGCGCCCTCGGCCGGGATGGCGGCGCCGACGTCGGCGATCACCGTGTCCAGCACCGCGCCCGAGGGCACCGTGCACTCGCCCAGCAGGATGCTCCCGCGCACCACGGCGCCGGCCTCGACCACCACGCTGGGGCCCACGACCGAGTCGGTCACCTCGCCCGCGATCCGGCAGCCGGGGCTGAGCAGGGAGCCGGTGACGGTCGCCTCGGGGGCGACCCAGGCCGGCGGAGCGGCGTGCGGATTGGTCAGCAGCGGCCAGCCTTCGGCAGCGACGTCCAGGCCGGTGCCGTCGAGGATCTCCCGGTGGGCGCGGACGTACGCGTCCAGGGTGCCGATGTCCCGCCAGTACCCGACGAGGCGGTGCTCCCGCACGCGTCCCCGCGCCACGAACGCCGGGATGATGCTCTCCCCGTAGTCGCCGAGGGAGGAGCCCACGGGGTCGCCGTCCTCATCGGTCTCGCCCTCGTCCTTGGTGGCCGCCTCGTCCTCGCCCGCCACGAGGTCGCCGACCACCTCGGAGAGCGCGGCGACGTCGAACACGAACACCTCGGTGGCCACGAGTGTGCCCGCCGGGTCCTCCGGCTTGTAGGCGTAGTCGGTCACGGCGCCGTCGTCGTCCACCCGCACGACGCCGAAGCGCGAGGGGTCCTCGTCCGTCTCGGTGGTGACCACGGTGAGCTCGGCGCCGGAGCGGGCGTGCTCGGCCAGCACGGGGCGCAGGTCCAGCTGGTACAGGTGGTCCGCGGAGAGCACCACGACGGTCTCGGCGCCGAACTGCTCCAGCAGCGGCAGCTGCTGGGCGATCGCGTGGCCGTTGCCGCGGGCGAAGCCCTCCTCGGCGCGGCCCTGCGCGGGGGGCAGGAGCCGCAGGCCGTGGCGGGTGCCGTCGAGATCCCACGGCCGGCCGCCGGCCAGGTGCTGGTTGAGCGTGAAGGGGCGGTACTGCTCCACGACCCACACGTCCCGCAGGCGCGAGTGGGCCAGGTTGGACAGGACGACGTCGATCAGCCGGTACTGGCCCGCCAGCGGCACCATCGGCTTGGCGCGGGCCGCGGTGAGCGGCATGAGGCGGCCGCCGGTGCCGCCGGCCAGCACGAGCGCGACGACGGCACCCTCCGGGTCCGTGGGGAACGGGTCGGCCATGACTTCTCCTCGGGTCGGGGGCGGGTTCAGCGTAGGGAGCGGGGACGACACGTGGCCACCGTTCGGGTGCGTCCGGCTCAGCGCTGGCAGTGCGGGCACCACCACAGCCGCCGCGCGTCGTCCTCGGGGGAGCCGTAGTCCTCCTGGCGGACCGGGCCGCGGCAGCGCAGGCACGGGGCGCGGTCGTGCCCGTAGACCCAGTACGACGGCGCCCCGCCGCCGCGCGCGCCGGGCGTCCGGCCGGGTGCCGTGCCGGGTGACGGACCGGCCGGGACCAGCACCTCGACCCCGAAGGGTCGCGCCGGGTTCGGACGCACGCCCGTGGTCCGGCGCCGGGCGCCCGCGGCGGGGGCGGCGGGCGGGACGTTGGCGCGCAGCAGGTCCCGGGCGAGCAGCACGAGTCCGGCGACGTCCTCGACCTCGCCGATCGGCCGGTGCGGGTCGATGCCGGCCAGCAGGAGGGTCTCGCAGCGGTAGATGTTGCCGATCCCGGAGACGAGCCGCTGGTCGAGCAGGGCCAGGCCGACCGGCCGCTCGGGCCGGGCCGTGAGCCGCCGCACGCCCTCGGCGAGCAGCGCGGCGCCGTCGTCGGGCGTGTCCCAGGCCGGGTCCAGCAGGTCGGGGCCGAGGTGGCCGAGGACGGTGGCCTCGTCGGCGGTGGGCACGAGGGTGAGCAGGCCCAGCTGGGCGCCGAGCACGCGGTGCTCCGCCGTCTCCAGCACCGCCCGCACCTGCCAGGCGGGGGCGCCCCACCGGGCGTCGATGGCCGAGACGAGCCAGCGGCCCTCCATCTTCAGGTGCGAGATCAGGGTGAGCGGACGGGCCCCGGGGCGGGCCGTGGGCGGGGTCAGCCGCATCAGCAGGTACTTGGCGCGCGGCAGGACCTCGGCCACCGTCCAGCCGGTCAGGTCCGCGGTGGCGTGGCGGGGCACGCGCAGATCCGCGTGCGTCAGGACCCGGCCCTCGAGCACGGGGCGGAGCCGGTGCGCGACGCGGACGAGGGAGTCGCCTTCAGGCACGGGCCGTCACCGGCTCAGGCCGCGTTGAGCTGCCAGGTCACGCCGAAGCGGTCCCCGACCCATGCGAAGCGGCGGGAGAAGCCGTCGTCGTCGGGCGGCATGCAGTCACGGCCGCCGCCGGCGAGGAGCGCGTCGTGGATGGCGTCCACCGCGGTGGCGTCCGGCAGCTCGACGAACAGGCTGATGGCCGGGGTGAACGTGAACCCGTGCGGGGTGAAGGAGTCGAAGAAGCGCAGCCGCTGGCCGGCGATCTCGAGCTCGCCGTGCAGGACCTTGCCCGCCCAAGCGGCGCCGCGCGGGGAGGATTCGTCGAAGAGGTCGCGGCGGACCTCGGTGACCGGCAGGTGCTCCACGAACGCGGTGAGGTAGGCGTCCATGGCCGCACCGGCGTCACCCTCGAACAGGAGGAACGGGGTGACGGAAGGGTCCGAGGGGTGCGGCAGGGAGTCCTCCAGGGCCTCGGGGGCGGGGGACGTGCCCGTGGGGGCGGTGCCCACGTCCTCGGGCGGGGCGGCGTCGATGCTCATGGGCCGAACCTACCCCCGGGCCCCGCCTCCGCGACAGGGCCACCCCGGGCAACGCGGGTTGAGTTGTCGCGGGTGTTCGACGGCGGGACCCGCGACAACTCAACCCGCGTTGCGGACGGGCGGACGGGCGTGGGTTCTCAGTTCCGGAACCGAATGCCCGATGGGCTCGAGTAGAACCCCGCGGCCAGCAGCGCCTCGGCCAGCGGCGTGCCGAGCACGGGCCCGCCGTTGACCTTCTCCAGGCTCAACCGCTCGGTGTGGCCGGTGCGCAGCGCCCACACGAGCGCCTCCGCCGCGGCCCGCAGCTCGCCCGATTCCTCCGTGAACGCGAGCAGCGTGCGCCCGCCACGCTCCATGTAGAGGGCCAGCCGCCCCGCGATCAGCACGACGACGGCGCCCGCCTTCCGGCCCGGGCGGTGGCCCGTGGGCACGACGCCGTCCGGCCCGGCCGGCACGGACGGCCAGTCCAGCGCGGCGCCGTAGGGGTTCGCCGGATCCGTCGCGGCCAGGGCGAGGGCGAGCGGGGCGGTGTCGACGGCGGCGTCCTCCTCGTCCCGCTGGAACCCGCGCAGCCGGTCCACCACCGCGCCGGTGGAGAACTGCGCGCCGCCCAGCCCGTCGACGAAGTGGCCGCGGCGCACCTGGCCCGCGTCCTCCATCCGGGTGAGCAGCCGGTACTGCCCCGCGAACCCGCCGGGGACCTCCTCGGCCACCACGGAGCCGCGCGTGATCACGCCGTACCGGTCCAGCAGCAGCTCGGCGGTGGCGTGGGCGCGGATCGTGGGATCCTGCTCGGCGGCCGGCAGCAGGGACCAGCGGCCGGCCGAGCGGGCCTGCTCGGCGGCCGAGAGCCCGACGGTCCCCGCCGTGAGACCGGCCGTGCCCCGGGCGCCGCCCTCGGACGAGGTGAGCCCCGCGTACCGGCCACGCCCGCGCACCCCGGCCAGCCGCCCGCCGAGCCCGCGCCCGGCCGCCGCCCCCGCGGCCCCGCCCGTCCGCGCGGTGCGGGCCCGCGGCGTCTGCCGGCCGGTGCGGTGCGCGGTCTTGCCGAGCGAGAGCAGGCCGCGGACGGGGGCGAACGTGTCGTTGCCGACCCGGCCGTCCCACACCAGGCCCCACAGCGCGGCCAGCACCGCGGGGCCGCGGGCCAGGTCGGCCGGGTCGCGGTGCGGGTCGGGCCCGCCCGTCCCGCCCGCAGTCCCCGTGCCGCCGTCGCCGGCCGCCGCCTGCACCGCCCGCACCCGCTCCACGAGCTGGGGGAAGAACCAGGCCCCGCCGCCGGCGAGCACCTCGAGCACGGCCGCGCGCAGGGCGGCGTCGGCGGGCGTCTCCTCGGCGGGCTCGGGCAGGCGCAGCGTGAGGTCCACGGCGTCGGCGGGGTGCAGGGCCACCCAGCCGTCGTTGCCGGTGGCCTCCCCGACGCCCGACCACACGTACTCGCCCGTGGCCAGCAGCTCGTCGAGCAGGGCGGGGGCGTAGTCCCGCACGCGGGCGGGCAGCACCAGGGACTCCCACGCGCTCGCGGGCAGGGGCGTGCCGGCCAGCTGGTCCAGGACGGTGGCCACCCCGTCCACGCCCTCGAGCGTGGCCGGCGGCCGCCAGGCCCCGTCGCGCCCCGTCCGCGGCCGCAGGTGCTGCCAGTCGGCGAGGAACCGGGCGTAGGCGGCCTGGTCCACCGGCTCGACCTCGGCGCGCAGCGCGGCGAGGGAGCGCATGCGGATCCGCCGCAGCACCTCGGCGTCGCACCACTCGGCGTCCAGGCTGGCGGCCCCGGGGGTGCCCTCCGGCCGGAACGCGCCCGTGCTCACGCGGCGCTCGGTGGCCAGACGCTGCAGCACCGAGAGCACGACGGCGCCCCCCAGCCCCAGCGCGGCCCCCGCCTCGGCGGCGGTGAAGGGGCCGTGGGTGCGGGCGTAGCGGCCCACGAGGTCCCCGAGCGGGTCGTCGACCGGGTCGAGGAATGCGGTGGGCACTCCGTGCGGGATCGGCGTGCCGAGCGCGTCCCGCAGGCGGGCGGCGTCCTCGACGGCGGCGAACCGCTCGACCCCGTCCTGGCGCAGGCGGAACGCGCGGCCGGCGCGCTCGAGCTCCGCCAGCATCCCGGCGACGGCGGCCTCGTCCGCGGCCTCCTCCGCCTCCCCCTCGGCCCGTGTGCGCCGCGCGGCCTCGGCCACGGACAGCGGCCCCAGCAGGCGCAGCAGGTCCGCCACGCCCTCGACCCCGCGGGCGCGCCGGTCGGGCGCGAGCCGCTGCAGCTGGGCCTCGACCTCCGCGATGACCTCGGCGTCGAGCAGCTCGCGCAGCTCCTCCGTGCCCAGCAGCTCGGACAGCAGCGCGGGGTCGAGGGAGAGCGCGGCGGCGCGGCGCTCGGCCAGCGGGGAGTCGCCCTCGTAGATGAACTGGGCGATGTAGCCGAACAGGATGGACTGGCTGAACGGCGAGGGTGCAGTCGTCGTGACCTCCACGAGCCGGACGGCCCGTGAGGACACCCGCCCCGCGAGCTCCTTGAGCGCAGGGAGGTCGTAGACGTCCTGGAGCACCTCGCGCACGGTCTCCAGGATCACGGGGAACCGCGGGTGCTTCCGTGCCACGTCCAGCAGCTGCGCGGACCGCTGCCGCTGCTGCCACAGGGGGGTCCGCCGCCCGGGGTCACGGCGCGGCAGCAGCAGGGACCGGGCCGCGTTCTCCCGGAACCGGGCGGCGAACAGCGCGGACCCGCCGACCTCCGCCGTGACGATCTCGTCCAGCTCCTCGGCCGTGAACTCGAACAGCTCCGCGCCCGGCGGCTCCGCGTCCATCAGCGGGATGCGCAGCACGATCCCGTCGTCGGCCGCCATCGCCGCGCCCGAGCCGGTCTCCAGCCCGTACCGCTGCGCCAGCCGCGCTCCCACCGCGAGCGCCCACGGGGCGTGCACCGCCATGCCGTAGGGGGAGTGCAGCACCACGCGCCAGTCGCCGAGCTCGTCCGTGAACCGCTCCACCACGAGCGTCTGCTCGGTGGGCAGCACCCCGGTGGCCTCGCGCTGGTCCTTCAGGTAGGCCAGCAGGTTGTCCTGCGCCCACGGGTCCAGGCCCGCGGCCCCCAGGCGGGTGCGGCCGGCCTCGGGGTCCGCGTCCAGCTCGCGGCGGAAGCGCCCGACGGCGTCGCCCAGCTCCGCCGGCCGGCCCGCGGCGTCGCCCCGCCAGAACGGGAGCTTGCCGGGCTGCCCGTAGGCGGGCAGCACCAGGACGCGGTCCGCGGTGATGTCCACGATGCGCCAGCTCGTGGCGCCCAGCAGGATGACGTCCCCCACGCGGGACTCGTAGACCATCTCCTCGTCGAGCTCGCCGACCCGGCGCCCGCCGGAGCGGGCCGAGCCCGCGGACGCGGTGCCCGCCGACTCGGCCGTGTCCCCGGCCGCCGCGCCGCCGGGGGTGCCGTCCGCGCCGCCGTCGGAGGCCAGGAACACCCCGAACAGGCCGCGGTCCGGGATGGTGCCGCCCGAGGTGACCGCGAGGCGCTGGGCGCCGGGGCGGGCGGCGAGCGTGCCGTTCTCCCGGTCCCACAGGATGCGCGGGCGCAGCTCGGCGAACTCGTCCGAGGGGTAGCGGCCGGCCAGCAGGTCGAGCACGGACTCGTAGGCGGAGAACGGCAGCGTCGCGAACGGCGCGGACCGGCGCACGAGGTCGAACCACTCCTGTGCGTCCAGGTCCGCGACGGCGACGGCGGCCACGGTCTGCTGGGCGAGGATGTCCAGCGGGTTGGCGGGGATCCGCAGCGACTCGATGCGCCCGGCCGTCATGCGCTCGGCCACGACGGCGGTGTCCACGAGGTCGCCCCGGTGCTTGGGGAAGAACACGCCCCGGGAGACCTCGCCCACCTGGTGGCCGGCGCGGCCCACGCGCTGCAGACCGGAGGCCACCGAGGGCGGCGACTCCACCTGGATCACCTGGTCCACCGCGCCCATGTCGATGCCCAGCTCGAGCGAGCTCGTGGCCACGACGCAGCGGATCTGGCCGGTCTTCAGCGCCTCCTCGACGATGGCGCGCTGCTCCTTGGACACGGAGCCGTGGTGGGCGCGGGCGAAGTCGGAGACGGTGCCCGATCCCGTGCCGGTCTGCCCGGCCACCTGGGCGGGGCCGTGGAAGCCGGTCGGGTCCGGTGTGCGGAAGCCGGGGACGGCGTCCGGGTGCTCGGCCGCGGCGGCCGCCTCGGCGCGGGCCTCCCAGATCTCGTTGAGCCGGCCGGTGAGGCGCTCGGCCAGGCGCCGGGAGTTGGCGAACACGAGCGTGGAACGCCGCTCGGCCACCAGGTCCACGATCCGCTCCTCGACGTGCGGCCAGATGGACCCGCCCGTCACCGCGCCCTCGTCGCCGAGCCCGCCCGTCGAGGAGCCGGGTCCCAGGTCGTGGGCTGCGGCGGGGGAGGAGAGGTCCGTCAGGTCCGGCACCGGCACCGTGACCGTCAGGTCCCAGCGCTTGGCCGAGGCGGGCCGCACCACCGTCACCGGCTGCGTGCCGCCGAGGAACCGGGCCACCTCGGCGGCCGGCTCGACCGTGGCGGACAGGCCGATCCGCTGCACGGGCGCGTCCAGCAGGGCGTCCAGGCGCTCGAGGGAGACGGCCAGGTGGGCGCCGCGCTTGGTCCCGGCGACGGCGTGCACTTCGTCCACGATCACCGTGCGGACCCCGGTCAGCGCCGCGCGGGCCTGCGAGGTGAGCATGAGGTACAGCGACTCAGGCGTGGTGATGAGGATGTCCGGCGGATCCTGCTGCAGGCGCCGCCGCTCGGCCGCCGGGGTGTCCCCGGAGCGCACGCCCACCCGGACGCGTGGCACCGGCCTGCCCTGGTGCGCGGCGGTCTGCGTGATGCCCACCAGCGGGGCCCGCAGGTTCCGCTCCACGTCCACGCCGAGCGCCTTCAGCGGCGAGACGTAGAGGACGCGGGTGGCCGCCGTCCCCTCGGCGGCGGGCTCGCGCACGAACGAGTCGAGCGCCCAGAGGAAGGAGGAGAGGGTCTTGCCCGAGCCGGTCGGCGCGATCACCAGGGCGTGCCGCCCCGAGGAGATCGCGTCCCACGCGCCGAGCTGGGCCGGCGTCGGGGTCTCGAACGCGCCCGTGAACCAGGCGCGCGTGGGTTCGGTGAACCGGCCCAGGACGACGTCGGCCGCGGGCGTGGCCGTGCCCGCTGCGCTCTCCGCGGGCCCGCTCATGCGTGGTGGTACGGTCGGCCGGCGGAGATCTCCTGGGCCCGGTAGACCTGCTCCGCCAGGATCAGCCGCACGAGCTGGTGCGGGAAGACGAGCGGGGACAGGGACCAGACGCGGTCCGCGCGGGCGTGGACCCGGGCGTCCACCCCGTACGCGCCTCCGATCACCATCGTCACCGGGGCGCCGACGTCGAACCGGCTCTGCAGGTGCCGCGCCAGACCCGGCGAGTCGAACGCCGTCCCCCGCTCGTCCAGCAGGATCAGGTGCTCGTCCGCGCCGACCGCGCCCAGGATCCGGTCCGACTCCTCCGTGCGCGCCGCCTCCTCCTGCCGCGCGGAGTGCGGCAGCAGACGCCACGAGAGGTCGTAGGGCTTCTTGAGGCGCCGCTCGTAGCGGTCGATCCCGTCGACGACCCACGCCTCATGCTTCTTGCCGATGGCCAGCACCCGAACAGACATGGCCCCATGATCGCACCGGCCGCGGACACGGTACGGGGGTCGGCCCCCGCCGCTCGGTTACGCTCGCCGGGGCGGGGTGCCTGGCTCCGCACCGGAAGGGGGCCCATGACGTCGACCGCACGGTCCCCGCGGGTGTCCCGCCGCGCCGCGCTCGGCCTCGGGGTCGGCGCCCTCGCGGTGGGCGGGGTGGCCGTCGTCACCGACCTGGCCGGCGCGCCCGCCGGGCCGCTGGGCGCCAACGCGACGGCCCTGTACGGCATGCGCAGCTCCACCGGGCACACGTACGCGACCCTGCCCGGGCGCGCCGGACGCATCGACGTGTACCGGCCGCCGGGCCAGGGCCCGTTCCCGGTCCTCGTGTGGAACGCGGGCTCCGGCTGGCGCAGCGATCGCGGCTACAGCGACGGTGTCGACGTCGCCCGCGGCCTGGTCCCGCACGGCTACGCCGTCGCCGCGTTCTCGGTGCGCAGCTCCAAGCAGGGCACGTTCCCCGCCCAGGTGGAGGACGCGACGGCGGCGGTCCGCTGGGTGCGGCGCAACGCCCCGGGCCTGCAGCTGGACGCGGGGCGGGTGGCCGTGGCCGGCTCGTCGTCGGGCGGTTGGAACGCCCTCATGGCCGGCCTCACGGGCGGACAGGACCTGGACCGCGAGCAGGTGCCGCTGCCCGGCCGGGAGGTGCCCGACGGCGGCCACGCGATCCCGGAGGAGGACCGCGTCCAGGCGATCGTGGACTTCTTCGGCCCCACGGACTTCCTGACGATGAACCGCCAGATGCTCCCGGGCGCGTGCGCGGACTACAACCGCGCGAACCGGCTGAAGCACTGCCACCTCGACGACCGCAGCACCAAGTCGGACATGCTGGGGGTGCCGGTCCTGGCCTCGGGCGGCCTGACCCGGCTGGCCTCCCCGATCGCGCACGTGCGCCCGGACTCGCCGCCCCTGCTGGTCGTCCACGGGCGCAAGGACGTCACGGTCCCGTGGGGGCAGAGCCTCGAGCTGTACCGGGCCGCGGAGACCGCCGGACTGCGCACCGCGTTCTACTCGGTGGCCGAGGGCAGCCACGACCTGGGCATGATGACCGCGAAGACCCGCAGCGCGGAGGTGCTCCGCAACGGTGTGCCGGCCAGCGCCGTGCACGCCACCATCTCGTGGTCGGCGGTGGCCTCGTTCCTGGACGCCGTCCTGCCGCGCTGAGCCGACGGCCGGACCCGCCCCGGCATGGAGAAAGCCCGGGAGCACGAGGCTCCCGGGCTTCACATCTGGCGGTGACGGTGGGATTTGAACCCACGGTACGGGGTTACCGTACACAGCATTTCGAGTGCTGCACCTTCGGCCGCTCGGACACGTCACCAGACCAGGACACCCTACCCGAGCCGTGGCGGCGCGCCCAAACCGGCCGCCCGCCGTCGTCGGGCGCGAGCGCGTTCAGTCGCGCTGGGCGGCGAAGAACCCCCGCAGCAGCGCCGCGCTCTCCTCGGAACGGACGCCGGCGCGGACCTGCACCTGGTGGTTGAAGCGGGGGTCGCGGACCACGTCCAGCACCGAGCCGCACGCGCCCGCCTTCGGGTCCCACGCCCCGAATACGACGCGCGGGATGCGGGCCAGCAGCAGCGCACCGGCGCACATGGGGCAGGGCTCGAGGGTCACCACGAGGGTGCAGTCCGTCAGGCGCCAGCCGTCGCCCGCCCCGGCGGCGGCCCGCAGCTCCGCTCCGCGGCGCAGCGCGAGGACCTCGGCGTGGGCGGTGGGGTCGTGGTGCTGCTCGCGCTCGTTCCCGACGACGGCCAGGACGGTCCCGTCACCGGCCACGAGCGCGGCGCCGATCGGCACGTCGCCGGCCGCTCCGGCCGCGCGGGCGGCCCGGAGGGCCAGGCCCATCCACGCGTGCTCCTGCTCGGCCGTGGGCGTGGGGGAGGGGACGGGGGCGGACACGCGGCCAGCCTAGCGGCGGTGCAGGCGCCCCGCGGGCGCGGGGGACGGGCGCAGGGGCGCGCGTGGACGGTACCGTGGGCGCCATGCGCGTCCACATCGTCGACCACCCGCTCGTGGCCCACAAGCTCAGCGTCCTGCGGGACAAGAAGACCCCGTCCATGATCTTCCGGCAGCTCACGGAGGAGCTCGTGATGCTGCTCGCCTACGAGGCGACGCGCGACGTGGCCATGGAGGAGGTGCGGATCGAGACCCCGGTGACCGAGACCACCGGCTTCCGGCTGGCCCGGCCGCGTCCGCTGGTCGTGCCGATCCTGCGCGCGGGGCTCGGGATGCTGGAGGGGATGACCAAGATGGCGCCGTCCGCCGAGGTCGGGTTCCTCGGCATGGCCCGCAATGAGGAGACGCTGGACATCGTCACCTACGCGGAGCGGCTGCCGGCCGACCTGTCCGGGCGTCACGTGTTCGTCCTGGACCCCATGCTGGCCACGGGAGGCACGCTGATCGAGGCCATCCGCTTCCTCTACCAGCGCGGCGCGGCGCGGGTCACGTGCCTCTGCCTGCTCGGGGCGCCCGAGGGCATCGAGCGGCTGGAGGCCTCGCTGGGCGACGTCGAGGTGGACCTGTACCTGGCCGCCGTCGACGAGCGCCTGGACGAGCGGTCCTACATCGTCCCCGGCCTCGGCGACGCCGGCGACCGGCTCTACGGTCTGGCGGAATGACCTGAACGGACCTCCGCGTCCGCCACGAGACGACCACGGCCCCCGCCCCCACCCGGCGGGGGCCGTGGTCGTCTCACGGGAGCGTCTCCGGCGGAGGCGTCAAGCGGGGCCGTGAATGTGTCGTCCATCTAGTGGACGTCACGACCTGCTGTGACCCGTCATCATGGCGTCACATGGAAAACCTGGAAGTCGCCTGCATAAATATTCCGCATACTCGCTCGTCCTGCGCCGCGCCCTGCCCTGTTGAACAATGAAAGAGTCGCGCGGGCGAGCCGACCGGCCGCGCGACGCTATTCCGATCCGCGAATAGTGATGTTGAGCACATTCAGAACTCTTTCTCTCAAATAGTGAGACAAAAGCGCGAACGTTACTTGCCAGTCCCCTCGGTGAAGTCACATTCTTGTCATGTGACGCCTCGTCCGCCGCACCGACCGAGCGGTGGAGGGGCCATGAGCCGAAAGAGGAGTGGTGGCCATGGGTCAGTCCGCCGGATACGTGCACATCTCCGTCCGCAACGCGCAGCGTCGGGCCGACGGCATGTCCCGCCGAGGCCAGGCCCGCGCAGGCCTGCGCCTGGCCGGTGGCACCGACGCCCCCGACTCCCAGACGGCGCCGACGCCGGTCCTGGCGCCGAACGGCATCCCGGGTCCCCAGGCGGTGGCCCGGGAGAACGAGGCCCGTGGGTTCGTCATCTACGTGGGCATGGACGAGCTGGCCGCCTCGGCCGCCGGCACCTCCCTCACGCGGCTGGCCAATGAGCTGCGCCACTACGTGGAGTCCCTCGTCCCCGGGGCGGAGTCGCACGCCGCCGTCGCCCTGGCCCCCGCCGGCGCGGAGGGCCGCGACATCGAGGTCGTGCGCCAGGTGCTCGGCGACCCGACCGTGCAGGGCGGCACCCGTCCCGACCTGGCGCAGGCGCCGGCCCCCGTGTCCACGCGCCAGCCCGGTGTGCTGATCGATCTGTCCCGGCGCGAGGTGCAGCTGGACGGTGAGTCGCTGAACCTCACCTTCAAGGAGTTCGAGCTCCTGAACTACCTCGTGGAGAACGGCGAGCGCACCGTCGGCCGCGAGGAGCTGCTCGACGCCCTGTGGCGCAACGCCGACGAGGTGCCCAACGAGCGCACCATCGACGTGCACATCCGCCGCCTGCGCGCCAAGCTCGGCCGCCTCGCGAACACCGTGCGCACCGTGCGCGGCCAGGGCTACCGCTTCTACCGCCACCCCGAGGTGGTCGTGTGGGCGGCGCCGGAGTACAGCATCTGACCCGCGCCCGCCCGTGTCCGACGACGGCCCCCGCTCACCCGAGCGGGGGCCGTCGCCGTAGCCTGGCCGCATGAGCACCGCCGACGCGAAGACCCTGATCGTCCTCCGGCACGCCAAGGCCGGCTGGCCCGACGCGGCCGACGACCATGCCCGCCCGCTCGCCGAGCGAGGCCACGCCCAGGCGCCCGCCGCCGGCGACTGGCTCCGCGAGCACGACCTCGTCCCGGACGCCGTCGTGTGCTCCGATGCGCTGCGCACCCGTCAGACGTGCGTGTGGGTG
This sequence comes from Micrococcus sp. EWR3.9.1, assembly GCF_052615555.1. NCBI lineage: Bacteria > Bacillati > Actinomycetota > Actinomycetes > Micrococcales > Micrococcaceae > Micrococcus > Micrococcus sp. EWR3.9.1. The sequence continues at coordinate 9,756 of NZ_JBQXFD010000010.1, read as the reverse complement.
TGCGAGCGCCTGGGCGAGCTGGCACCCACGCCCTACCTGGACCCGCGGCTCTACGGCGCCGACGCGGCGCGGGCCCTGGCCGTCGTCAACGAGACGGAGGAGACCACGCGACGGCTGCTGGTGGTGGGCCACATGCCGTGGGTGCAGGAGCTGGGCATGCGGCTGATGAGCCTGGACTCGGACCAGGACGCGGCGCTGCGCATGAGCGAGCACTACCCGACGCTCGGGATGCAGGTGTTCCGGGTGGAGAAGCCGTGGGCCGAGCTCGACGGCCGCGACGCCGCCCTGACGCACTTCGTGGTTCCGGGGCGCTGACCTCCGCGGCGGCGCGCGTGGCAGAGGCGCGCCGACATGACGAAGGCCCCGCTCCAGCAGGAGCGGGGCCTTCCGATCGTGCGCCCAAAGGGATTCGAACCCCTGACCTTCTGTTCCGTAGACAGACGCTCTATCCAGCTGAGCTATGGGCGCATCATCCGATCCGCCGGAGCGGCTCGAACTCGTAGAACACTACAGGACCTCTCCGGCGAAGTGCAAATCGACGGTCTGCGGCGGTCTGTGTCGGGGGTGTGGCGGGGGCGCGGCCATGATAGCCGGGCTCGGGTACCATGGCAGGACCGTGCGGCCACAACGATGTGGTGCGCGCTTCGGCGGTGCACGCATCGGAGTGGACGGGACGGAACGGCCCCGGACCCCAATGGGAGGACTCTCCACCATGGCTGACAACGCCACCACCTCGTTCGCGGATCGCGCCCTGGCGGACGCGCCCACGGACTACGCCCAGCTGCGCGAGTGGGTCGCTCAGATTGCAGAGCTGACGCAGCCGGACTCCGTCCAGTGGGTCGACGGCTCCGAGGAGGAGCGCGACCGCCTCGCGGACGAGCTCGTGGCGGCGGGCACCCTGACCCGCCTGGCCGAGGACAAGTTCCCCAACTCCTTCGCCGCGTTCTCCGATCCCGCCGACGTCGCACGCGTGGAGGACCGCACCTTCATCTGCTCCGAGAAGGAGGAGGACGCCGGCTTCACCAACAACTGGATGGACCCGGCGAAGATGCACGGCATCCTCGACGACGCGTTCACCGGCGCCATGCGCGGCCGCACCATGTACGTGATCCCGTTCGTGATGGGCCACCTCGACGCCGAGGACCCGAAGTACGGCGTGGAGATCACCGACTCCGCCTACGTGGTCCTGTCGATGCGCATCATGGCCCGCATCGGCCAGGACGTGCTGGACAAGATGTCCCGCGAGCAGGCCTTCTACGTGCCGGCCGTGCACTCCGTGGGCGCCCCGCTGGAGCCGGGCGAGCAGGACGTGCCGTGGCCGTGCAACGAGACCAAGTGGATCGTGCACTTCCCCGAGGAGCGCTCCATCTGGTCCTTCGGCTCCGGCTACGGCGGCAATGCCCTGCTCGGCAAGAAGTGCTACGCGCTGCGCATCGCCTCCGTGATGGCCCGGGACGAGGGCTGGCTCGCCGAGCACATGCTGATCCTCAAGCTGACCAACCCCGAGGGCCGGTCCTACCACATCACCGGCGCCTTCCCGTCGGCCTGCGGCAAGACCAACCTCGCCCTCATCGACCCCACGATCGAGGGCTGGAAGGCCGAGACCCTGGGCGACGACATCACCTGGATCCGCGCCGGCAAGGACGGCGAGTTCCGCGTGATCAACCCGGAGACCGGCTACTTCGGCGTCGCCCCCGGCACCGGCTGGTCCACCAACCCGAACGCCATGCGCGCGATCTCCAAGGGCAACTCCATCTTCACCAACGTCGCCCTCACCGACGACGGCGGCGTGTGGTGGGAGGGCATGACGGACGAGGTCCCCGAGCACCTCACCGACTGGCGCGGCAACGACTGGACGCCCGAGTTCGGCACCCCGGCCGCCCATCCGAACTCCCGGTTCTGCACGCCCATCGAGCAGACGGACATGCTGGCCGACGAGTACCGCGACCCGCGGGGCGTGAAGCTGGACGCCATCCTGTTCGGCGGCCGCCGCAAGACCACCGTGCCGCTGGTGACCGAGGCCTTCGACTGGGAGGACGGCATCCTCAAGGGCGCCACCCTCTCCTCGGAGACCACCGCGGCCGCCGCCGGCGCCGTGGGCGTCGTGCGCCGCGACCCGATGGCCATGCTGCCGTTCCTCGGCTACGACGCCGGCGACTACCTGGCCCACTGGGTCAGGGAGTCCGGCAAGGCCGACCCGGAGAAGCTGCCGCGCATCTACCTGGTCAACTGGTTCCGCCGCAACCGCGACGGCGGCTTCGCCTGGCCCGGCTTCGGCGAGAACTCCCGCGTCCTGAAGTGGGTCGTGGAGCGCCTCGAGGGCAAGGCCGAGGCCGAGGAGACCCCGATCGGCCTCGTGCCGGCCGCGGGCTCGCTCGACCTGTCCGGCCTCGAGGTGTCGGCTGAGGACCTCGAGGACGCCCTCAAGGTCGACGCCGCGGAGTGGGCCGAGGAGAACGAGCTCATCGAGGAGTGGCTCGGCCGGTTCGGCGAGTCCCTGCCGCAGGCCATCCGCGACCGCTTCGAGGCGCAGAAGCAGCGCTTCGCGCAGGCCTGAGCCCCGCCGCACGCGGAACGGCCCGCACCCCGTGAGGGGTGCGGGCCGTTCCGCGTTCCGGGGCCGGATCAGGCGGCGAGCCAGAGGTCCGGGCCGAAGATCTCGTAGCGGATGGACGTCGCGGGCACGCCGGCGTCGATCAGCTTCGAGCGGGTGGACTGCATGAACGCGAGCGGGCCGCACAGGATGTAGTGCCCGTCGCGGGGCAGTTCGACGTCGTCGAAGTGCATCACACCCTCGACGGTCGTGACGCCCTCGGGGTCCTGCTCGGGTCGCACCCCGAGGAAGAGGCGGGCGTCGCCGTGCGGCAGCGCCGCCAGGGACTCCGTCACCTGTTCGCGCAGGGCCACCGCCTCCCAGGACGCGTCGCCGTGGAAGAAGAGGACCTGGCGGTCCGAGCCCTGCTGGGCGAGCGCGTCCAGGATCGCGGCGGCCGGGGTGATGCCGATGCCGGCGGTCGCCAGGACCAGGGGAGCGGTGGAGTCCTCGTCCTCGAGGGTGATGTCGCCGTAGGGGTTGGACAGCTCGATGACGTCGCCGACCTCCACGTTCTGGATGAGCATGGGCGAGACCTCGCCGCCCTCGTCCAGCTTCACGGTGATGACACGTTCGGTGGTGGACTCGGCCTTCTCGGAGAGGGAGTACTGGCGGCACTGGCGCAGGCCGTCCTCGACCTTCAGGCGCACGGACACGTAGCCACCGGCCCTGCCGCGGGACTGCGGGGTGTCGTCGGCCGGCTCGAAGCGGAAGGTGACGGCCGCGTTGCCGGTGGGCTCCTTCGCGACGACCCTCCAGTCCGTCCACATCCTGTCGTTGGCCTGCTGGGCGTAGAGGCCCTTCTCGATCTTGATGAGGGCGTCGGCCATGAGCCAGTAGACCTCGGTCCAGGCGTCGGCCACCGCGGGCGTGACGGCGTCGCCGAGCACCTCGCCGATGGCCCAGAAGAGGTTCTCGTAGACGATCGGGTACTGCTCCTCGACGATGCCGAGGGCGGTGTGCTTGTGGGCGATGCGGGACAGGACGGCCTCGGGCAGGGTGCCCGGGTTCTCGAGCAGGTGCACCGCGAACCTCACGATGGAGCCGGCGAGGGCCTGGGCCTGCTCGCCGTTGCGCTGGTTGGCGCGGGAGAAGACGCCGTCGAGGAGCTCGGGGTGGGCCTCGAACATGTGGGCGTAGAACAGGGGCGTGATCTCCGGCATGTGCTCGGCGACGACGGCGGCGGTGGCCTCGATGACGGGGCGGGACTTCTCGGACAGCACGGGGGTCTCCTCGGGAGCCTTATATGTGCATTGCCGATGCAAGATTACACCGTGGCCGCGTGGGATCCCATCGCGGGCAGGCCCAGGGAGACCGGCCCCGTGGCGCCCGCTCGGCCCGGACGCACGAGGTCACGGACCGTCAGGAGGTCGAGCTCGGCCATGAACGCCTCCCGGGCGCGCGCGAGGGCCTCCCGCAGGCGGCAGTCCGCCGCGAACGGGCACGGGACGCCCGTCTCGTGGCCGGCGCAGTCCAGGACCTCTGCGCGGGGGCTCAGGTCGCGCACGAGCTCTCCGACGCGCTGGTCCAGCCCCGCCTCCGTGATCCGGGCGCCGCCCAGCCGGCCGCGGGCCACCTGGATGGTCCCGCGGCGGCGCAGCTCGGCGACCGCCTTGATCACGTGGTTGTAGGGCACCTGGATCCGGTCCGCGATCTGCTGGCTGGTGAGCCGTTCGCCCTCGGCGGCCGCGAGCGTCATCAGCACACGCAGGCAGACGTCGGTGTAGGCGCTCAGCTTCATCCCGCCATCATCCCACCGGTGCACGGCGCCGCCGCGCCTGCGGTGTCCGGGCCGGTTGGCATACTGACGCCATGGACGCCACCTCGCACCCCGACGCCGGCCCCCGCCTCCCCGAGACCTCCGCGCCGGGGGGCGACGCCGCGCTGCACGAGGAGGCCCTGGCCGTCCTGCGTCGGCTCGTGGACCGGCCGGACGCGCGATTCAAGGACGGGCAGTTCGAGGCGATCGAGGCGCTCGTGGCCCACCGCCGCCGCGCCCTGGTGGTGCAGCGCACCGGCTGGGGCAAGTCCGCCGTGTACTTCGTGGCCTCCCTCCTGCTGCGTGCCCGCGGCGCGGGGCCCACGCTGATCGTCTCCCCGCTGCTCGCGCTCATGCGGGACCAGGTCGCGGCCGCCGCCCGGGCGGGCGTGCGCGCGGTGTCCGTGAGCTCGGCGAACGCCACGGAGTGGGACGAGGTCCGGGCCCGGCTCGCGGCGGACGAGGTGGACGTGCTGCTGATCTCCCCCGAGCGCCTCACGAACCCCCGGTTCCGGGACGAGCAGCTGCCGGACCTCGTGGCGCGCATGGGTCTGCTCGTGGTGGACGAGGCCCACTGCATCTCCGACTGGGGCCACGACTTCCGGCCGGACTACCGCCGCATCCGGGACCTGATCGGGCTGCTTCCCGCCGAGGGGCCGCGCGCGGTGCCCGTGCTGGCCACCACCGCCACGGCCAACGCCCGTGTGGTGGCGGATGTGGTGGAGCAGCTCGGCGTCGCCTCCGAGCAGGACGTGTTCGTGCTCCGCGGCCCCCTGGCCCGCGCCTCGCTGCGCCTGGGCGTGCTGCGCATGCCCAGCCCGGCCGCGCGCCTGGCCTGGCTCCTCGACCACCTCGCGGACCTGCCGGGCTCCGGGATCGTCTACGCCCTCACGGTCTCCGCCGCCGAGGACACGGCGCGCGCCCTGCGCGAGGCGGGGCACGAGGTGGTCGCCTACACGGGCCGCACGGACCCGGAGCGGCGCGCCGAGATCGAGGAGGACCTCAAGGCCAACCGGGTGAAGGCCGTCGTGGCCACCTCGGCGCTCGGCATGGGCTTCGACAAGCCGGACCTGACGTTCGTGGTGCACTTCGGTGCGCCGGGCTCGCCCGTGGCGTACTACCAGCAGGTCGGCCGCGCCGGCCGCGGGACGGACCACGCGGACGTGCTCCTGCTGCCCGGGCCCGAGGACCGTCGCATCTGGGAGTACTTCGCCACCGCCTCCATGCCGGACGAGGAGCAGGCGCGCGCCGTGCTGGGGGCGCTCGCGGACCACGGCGGGGCCCTCTCCGTGGCGGCGCTCGAGCCGGCCGTGCGGATCAAGCGCACCTCCCTGGAGCTGCTGCTCAAGGTCCTCGCCGTGGACGGGGCGGTCGAGCGGGTGGGCGGCGGCTGGCGTGCCACCGGGCGGGAATGGACGTACGACGCCGAGCGGTACGCCCGCGTGGCCGAGGCCCGCCGGGCCGAGGAGCGGCTCATGCTCGACTACCAGACCACGGACCGGTGCCGCATGGAGTTCCTGGCCCGCACCCTGGACGACCCCACCGCCGCGCCGTGCGGCCGCTGTGACGTCTGCGCCGGCCCCTGGTACCCGACGGGATCGGACGGGGCGGCGCGGGAGCGCGCGGAGGCCGCCCTGCGCCGCACCGGCGTGCCGATCGAGCCCCGTCGCATGTGGCCCTCGGGCATGGACCGGCTGGGCGTGCCCGTCAAGGGGCGGATCGCGCCCGAGTCACAGGCCGAGGAGGGTCGCGCGCTCGCCCGCCTGACGGACCTCGGGTGGGGCACCGTCCTGCGGGACCTGCTGGACCGGGAGGACGCCCCGGTGCCGGACGAGGTCCTGCGGGGCGCCGTCGACGTCCTGGCCGGCTGGGGGTGGCGGACGCGGCCGATCGCCGTCGTCGCGATGCCCTCGCGCACCCGCCCGCAGCTGGTGGGGTCGTTCGCCGAGGGGATCGCCCGGATCGGCCGGCTGCCGTTCCTCGGCTCGCTCGACCACGCGCGCGGCGGCCCCACGGCCGGGCCGGGCGGCAACAGCGCCTACCGGCTCGGGTCCGTGTACGGCCGGTTCGCCGTCCCCGAGGCGATGGCGCAGATGCTGCGCACCGCCCCGGACGCCGGCCGCCACGGCCCCGTGCTGCTGGTCGACGACCTCGTCGACTCGCGGTGGTCGCTCGCCGAGGCTGCGCGGGTGCTGCGCGAGGCCGGCGCCCAGGGGGTGCTGCCGCTCGTCCTGGCCCAGGCCGGATGAGCCGCCGAGGTCAGCGCTCCGCGCGGACGATCGCCAGCACGGCGTCGCGGAGCGCCTCCATGGTGGCGGCCGTGCGGGCCTCGCCGTTGTAGCGCAGGAACGGCTCCGTGTTGGACGGGCGGAGGTTGAACCACCACGTGCCGTCCTGGGCGGCGACCGTGGTGCCGTCCATGCGGGTCACCGTGGTGGCCACCCCGGCGAAGTCCTCGTGCACGGCCTGGCCCTCGCCGACGCCCTCGCCCACGGCGGGGGCGAACTGCGCCACCACCGCGGCCACGGCGGCGTCCTTGTCCGCGACCTGCGAGTTGATCTCTCCGGAGGCCACGTACGGCTCGTACTCCTCGGCCAGCTCGGACAGCGGCTGCTCCTGGCCGCCCAGGGCCGCCAGCACGTGCATGGCCGCGAGCATGCCGGTGTCCGCGTTGAAGAAGTCGCGGAAGTAGTAGTGCGCGGAGTGTTCGCCGCCGAACACGGCGGACTCGGCGGCCATGACCGCCTTGATGAAGGAGTGGCCCACGCGGGTCTCCACGGCCCGGCCCCCGTCGGCCGCCACGAGCTCGGGGACGGCGCGGGAGGTGATCAGGTTGTGGATGACCACGGGGGTCTGCTCGCCGTCGGCCTTCGCGCGGGCGATCTCGCGGCGGGCCACGAGGGCGGTGATCGCGGAGGGGGAGACCGGGGCGCCCTGCTCGTCGATCACGAAGCAGCGGTCGGCGTCGCCGTCGAAGGCCAGGCCGATGTCTGCGCCGTGCTCCACGACGGCGGCCTGCAGGTCCCGGAGGTTCTCCGGCTCCAGCGGATTGGCCGGGTGGTTCGGGAAGGTGCCGTCCAGCTCGAAGTAGAGCGGCTCGATCTCCAGCGGCAGGGCGGCCAGCTCGGCGTCGCCGAGGACGGCCGGGGTGGTCTTGCCCGCCATGCCGTTGCCCGCGTCCACCACGACCTTCAGGCGGCGCACCCCCGTCAGGTCCACGAGCGAGCGCAGGTACGCGGCGTAGCCGGGGAGGATGTCCTCCTCCGTCACGGTGCCGGCGGTCTCGGCGGCGGGGATCTCACCGGCGTCGAGGTAGGCCTGGGCCGCGTCGCGGATCTCGAACAGCCCGGTGTCCGAGGAGACCGGCACGGCGCCGGCCTGGGCCATCTTCATGCCGTTGTACTCGGCCGGGTTGTGCGAGGCGGTGAACACCACGCCCGCGGCCTGCTTCACGCCCGCCGCGTAGTAGAGCATGTCCGTGGAGATCAGCCCCAGGGTGACGACGTCGGCGCCGCGGCGCGTGGCGCCCTCGGCGAAGGCCGTCATGAACGCGGGCGAGGAGGGGCGCATGTCCCCGCCGACCAGCACGGTCTGACCGGCCAGGCCCAGCACGTCCACGAAGGCCGCGCCCACCGCGCGGACGCTCTCCGCCGTGATGGACTCGCCCACGATGCCGCGGACGTCGTACGCCTTGAAGGAATCGTGCAGGTCGAGGGAGGGGGTCGAGGTAGTCACCCGACCGATCGTAGTGGACAGCCTGGATACAGTGATGGCGTGCCCCCGACCACTCCGCCCCCGCCCGCGGGGCCCCCGGCCGTTCCGCCGTCGGGACCCGCACCGGCCGCCCCCGGGGAGGCCGCGTATCGCAGGCTGCTGATCGGGCTGTTCCTGGCCGGGGTGGCCACGTTCGCCCAGCTCTACTCCCCGCAGGGTCTGCTGCCGCTGGTCAGCGACGACCTGGGCGTCCCCGCGGACCGCGCCGCCCTGCTCGTCTCCGCCAGCACGCTCGGCCTCGCCCTGTCGGTGGTGCCGTGGTCCGTGGCCGGGGACCGGTGGGGCCGCCGACGCGCCATGGTGGTCTCGATGGTCTCCGCCAGCGCGTGCGCGCTCGCGGGCGTCCTCGCGCCCACGTTCGAGGCCATGCTCCGCCTGCGCCTGCTCGAGGGCATGGCGCATGGGGGCGTCGCGGGACTCGCCGTGGCGCTGCTGGCGGAGGAGGTGGCCCCGCACGCGGTCGCGGCGGCCGCCGGCACCTACATCGCCGGCACCACCCTCGGCGGTCTCTCCGGCCGGCTCCTGGCTCTGCCCGTCGCGGAGGCGTCCTCGTGGCGCGGCGGGATGCTGGCCGTCACCGTGGTCGGGGTGCTGTGCACGGTCGGCTTCCTGGCGATCACGCCGCGCGCCCGGCGTTTCACGCCGTCGCCCACCTCCCCGGCGACGCTCGTGCGCATCGTGCGCGGCCACCTGCGCTCGCCGGAGCTCGTCGCCGTCTACCTGCAGGGGGCGCTGCTGATGGGCGGGTTCGTGGCGCTGTACAACTTCGTGGGGTACCGCCTGCTCGGCCCGCCGTTCTCCTGGACGCCGACGGCGGCCGGCCTCGTCTTCCTCGCCTATCTCGCGGGCACGTGGTCGTCGCCGCGCGCGGGCCGGCTGGCCGCGCGGGTGGGCCGGCTGCCCGTCCTGGCCGGCGCGACGGCGGCCATGGCGGCGGGCGTCGCCCTCACGTCGGTCCCGCATCCGGCGGTGCTGGTGCCCGCCCTCGTGCTCGTGACGGGCGCGTTCTTCGCCGCCCACGCCGTGGCCTCCGCGTGGTCCGGGACGGCCGCCCCCACGGGCCGCGCCCAGTCGACCTCCCTGTACAACTTCGCGTACTACGCCGGCTCGAGCCTCTTCGGCTGGCTGGGCGGCGTGTTCCACGAGTCCCACGGGTGGCCGGGGACGGTGCTGATGGTCCTGGCCCTGGTGCTGACCGCCCTGGCGAGCGCCGTCGTCGTGCTGCGCGGACGCGGGACGGCCCCGGCGCGCTGAGCCGCGGCCGTCGTCGGGGCGGGTGTCAGTGGGTCGACCCGCGGGTCACCAGCCGAGGGCCTCGGCATCCGTGCCGGTGGCGGACCGGGCCTGGTCGCGCCAGGCGGCGAGGACCTCCGGGTCCTGCAGCTCGAGCCACGCGATCATCTGCTGGTAGGTCACGCAGTAGGTGTCCTCCTCGACGCAGACCTCCCGCATGACCTTCTCCACGGCCGGGTTGAACGCGTTGAGACCCCAGTCGTTGAAGTGGTTGCCGAAGACCAGCGGGGCGCGGTTGCCCGCGAGCGCCGAGTCGTACATGTAGCGGTAGGTGCGGTACTGGAAGTCGGTGAGTCGGGCGACGTCCTCCGGGATGTCCCTGCCGCCGTTGCCGGAG
>NZ_JBQXFD010000009.1:0-100242 GCF_052615555.1 Micrococcus sp. EWR3.9.1 | reverse complement strand
GCTAGGCTGGAGGCCATGCCCGTGAGGAACCGTCGCGCCGCCGCCCTGCCCGCCAAGCTCAGCCGCTCCTGGCTGCTGGTCAACGCGGCCACCCCCGACGCGTTCGCCCCCGCCCTGGCCTCCGAGGCCGACTCCGTCATCTTCGACCTCGAGGCCGCCGTGCCGGAGGAGCGCAAGGACGCGGCCCGCCAGCACGTCGTGGACGCCCTCTCCGGCGGCATGACGGCGTGGGTGCGCATCTCCGCGACCTCCACGGACCACTGGCAGCGGGACCTCGAGGCGCTCGCGGGCCTCGACGGCGTGCGCGGCGTCGTGCTGGCCGAGACCGAGGAGCCGGAGCAGGTCACGTTCACCGCGATGCGTCTGCGCGCCGGCACCCCGGTGATCGCCCTGCTGGAGTCCGCCCTGGGCATCGAGAACGCCACGGCCGTGGCCAAGGCGCCGGGCACGTTCCGTCTCGCCTTCGGCGTGAACGACTTCCGCAAGGACGTCGGCGTCGGCGAGGACCCGCTGGCCATGGCCTACGCCCGCTCCCGCATGGTGATCGCCTCCCGCGTGGGCGGTCTGCCCGGGGCGATCGACGGACCGCCCGGCAACACGGACGGTGAGGACGCGGTCATCCGCTCCTGCGCCGTCACCGCCTCGATGGGCATGACCGGCCGCCTCGTCCTGAACCCGGATCAGGTGGACTGGGTCAACCGGGCGATGTCCCCGTCCGAGGACGAGCTCGCGTGGGCCCGCGACCTGCTCGAGAAGCATGCTCAGGGCGCCGCCGTCGGCGACGGCTCGTACCTGCCCCGCGTGCTGCGTGCCCAGAAGATCGCGGACCTCGCGGACTCGTACGGGCTCTGGAACGCGTGAGCACGGCCGGGGCGCGCGCTTGAGTCCCCGCACCGACGGGTGGCTCCGCCCATGATGGCGTGGATCGACGGGCTGCCGCTGCTGTGGTCCATCGGGTTCTTCTGGATGCTGGCGATCCTGCGCACCCTGATCGTGTTCTCGCTCGGGCGGGGGCTGGCCTCCGGCGTTGAGCGGACCCGCTGGTTCGCCCGCGTGATGGAGGGTCCCGTCTATGTCCGAGCCCAGCGCTTCATCCAGCGCCACGGGGTGTGGGCCATCCCGTTCTGCTACCTCACGGTGGGCATCCAGACGGCGGTGATCGGCTCCGCCGGCGTCGCCCGCATGCCCTGGCGCCGGTTCCTGCCGGCGGCCGCGCTCGGCACGTTCCTGTGGGGCGTGGTGTACGGGACCGTCGGGATGGCCGTGGTGTGGGCCGTCATCGGCGCGGCGCTCGGAGAGGGCCGGGGCGTCCTCGCCCTCGTGCTGATCCTCGCGGCCGTGGTCGCGTTCGTCGTCTGGCGCCGACGCCGTACGCTGCGCCGGCACGGGGCCGGGTGACGTCGTCGTCCGTGACGCGGGCCGGGGTCCGCCGCCGGGGGACTAGAGTTGGCCGCGTCTTCGCCCCGGCCAGCCGCCCCGCGGCCGGGGCCGCCACCCCTTCGGAAGGACCACCATGAGCGACGAGCGCGCCCGCAGCTTCTCCGCCTCCACCGCCTCCGCCGCCGACGACGGCGCCCGCGGCACCGGCACGACCCGCGTCAAGCGCGGCCTGGCGGACATGATGAAGGGCGGCGTGATCATGGACGTCGTCAACGCGGAGCAGGCGCGCATCGCCGAGGACGCCGGTGCCGTGGCCGTCATGGCGCTCGAGCGGGTCCCGGCCGACATCCGCGCCCAGGGCGGCGTGGCCCGCATGTCCGACCCCGACCTGATCGACGGCATCGTCGAGGCCGTGTCCATCCCCGTGATGGCCAAGGCACGCATCGGCCACTTCGTGGAGGCCCAGGTGCTGCAGGCGCTCAAGGTGGACTTCATCGACGAGTCCGAGGTGCTCTCCCCGGCGGACTACGTGAACCACATCGACAAGTGGGACTTCGATGTGCCCTTCGTGTGCGGCGCCACCAACCTCGGCGAGGCCCTGCGCCGCATCACCGAGGGCGCGGCCATGATCCGGTCCAAGGGCGAGGCCGGCACCGGCGACGTCTCCGAGGCCGTGAAGCACATCCGCACCATCCGCAAGGAGATCGCCCAGCTCCAGGGCCTGGCCCAGGATGAGCTGTACGTGGCCGCGAAGGAGTTGCAGGCGCCGTACGAGCTGGTGCGCGAGGTCGCCGAGACCGGCGCCCTGCCCGTCGTGATGTTCACCGCCGGCGGTGTGGCCACCCCGGCCGACGCGGCCCTGATGATGCAGATGGGCGCCGACGGCGTGTTCGTGGGCTCCGGCATCTTCAAGTCCGGCAACCCGGCCGAGCGCGCCCGCGCCATCGTCAAGGCCACCGCCCAGTTCGACGACCCGATGGCGGTCGCCGAGGCCTCCCGCGGCCTGGGCGAGGCCATGGTGGGCATCAACGTGGGCGACCTGCCCGCCCCGCACCGCCTGGCCGAGCGCGGCTGGTGAGCCGCGGAGTCCCGGGTGCCCGGAGGCCCTAGGGTCGGGGCCATGGTGAGTCCACAGAAGACCGTCGGCGTGTTCGCCCTCCAGGGCGACGTGCGGGAGCACGCCCACGTGCTCGAGTCCCTCGGCGCGCGCACGCGCCCCGTGCGCCGCCCCGCGGACCTCGAGGGTCTGGACGGCATCGTGCTGCCCGGCGGCGAGTCCTCCGTGATGGACCGCCTCGCCCGGATCATGGGGCTCAAGGACCCGCTCATCGCCGCCCTCCGCGACGGCCTGCCCGCCTACGGCACATGCGCGGGGCTGATCATGCTGGCCCGCGAGATCCGCAACCCGGCGCCGGATCAGGGTGGGCTCGGCGTGCTGGACGTGGCCGTGCGGCGCAACGCCTTCGGCGCGCAGGTCGACTCGTTCGAGGAGGACCTGGACATCCCCGCGGTCGCGGCGGAGCCGGTGCACGCCGTGTTCATCCGCGCCCCCGCCGTCGTCCAGGCGGGGGAGGGCGTCGAGGTCCTGGCGAGTGTACCGGCGTCGCGCCTGTCCGTGCCCGCGGCGGACCCGGGGCTCGACGGCGACGCGCGGCTGCCCGTGGCCGTGCGGCAGGGCCACCTGCTCGCCACGGCCTTCCACCCCGAGGTGACCGGCGACCGGTCCTTCCACCGGGCGTTCCTCGCGGGGCTCTGAGCGGCCGGCCGGCCCCGCGCGCGACGGGCGCGGGGCTCAGGCCTCCGCGAGCACCTCGGAGGTGACGCGGACGTCCTTCCGGGGGTCCAGGCCGAGCTCGTCGGCCACGGCCGTGGCGACGGAGGGCAGGGTGAGCACGCCGTCGTGCGCGTTGAGGCCCCGCGCGAAGCCCTCGTCCGCGGCCAGCGCCGCACGCCATCCGAGGTCGGCGATGCGCTTGATGTAGGGCAGGGTCGCGTTGGTCAGGGCCGAGGTGGAGGTCTGCGGCACGGCGCCGGGCATGTTGGAGACGCAGTAGTAGATCTTGTCCCCCACGAGGTACGTCGGATCCTGGTGGGTGGTGGCCCGCGAGTTCTCGAAGCAGCCGCCCTGGTCGATCGCGATGTCCACCAGCACGGAGCCGGGCCGCATGGACTCCACCATCTCGGCGGTCACCAGCTTCGGGGCCGCGGCGCCGGGGATCAGCACGGAGCCGATCACGAGGTCCGCGTCCGCCACGGTCTCGGCGATGTTCAGGTGGGAGGAGGCCAGCGTGCGGATCCGGCCCTGGTGGACGGCGTCCAGCTGCGCGAGCCGCTCGAGGGAGACGTCCAGGACGGTCACATCCGCGCCCATGCCCGCGGCGATCACGGCCGCCGCCTCGCCGGCCACACCTCCGCCGATCACGGCCACCCGGGCGCGGCGGGTGCCGGGCACGCCGCCCATCAGCACGCCCGAGCCGCCCTGCGGCTGGAGGAGGTGGTAGGCGCCCGCGGCGGGGGCCAGACGGCCGGCCACCTGGCTCATGGGGGCCAGCAGCGGCAGGGAGCGGCCGCGGGTGACTGTCTCGTAGGCGATCGCCGTCGTGCCGGCGTCCAGGATCGCCCGCGTGCACGCGGGGGAGGCGGCCAGGTGCAGGTAGGTGAAGAGGACCTGGCCGCGGCGCAGGCGGCCGTACTCCTCCGGCTGCGGCTCCTTGACCTTGAGGACCAGCTCGGCGCGCTCCCAGAGCTCGTCGACGTCGTCGACCAGCTCGGCGCCGGCGTCGCGGTAGTCCTGGTCCGAGGCGCCGGAGCCGGCGCCGGCCCCCGACTGCACGAGGACCTGGTGGCCCGCGCGCACCAGCTCCTGGACCCCGCCCTGCGTCAGGGCCACACGGAACTCGTTGTTCTTCACTTCGGTGGGCACAGCGACCAGCATGCGGCGAATCTAGCCCATCCGGCCCGTCCCGTCATACTGGTGCGGTGACTCCCACGCTGATCTCCCTCGTGGCCGTGCTCCTGCTCCTGGTGGGGCTGGTGGGCACCGTGTATCCCGTCCTGCCCGGCTCGCTGCTCAACCTCGTGACGGCTCTCGGCTGGGCCGCGCTGCTGGGCTCCCCCGCGTCCTGGACGTTCGGCGTCATCGCGGCCGGTCTCGCCGTGGCGGGGCTGAGCGCGTCCGCGGTGCTGACCGGTCGGCGGCTGCGGCGTGAACGCGTCACCCGCGGCCCGATCCTGTGGGGGGTGGCCGGCGCCGCCGTCGGGTTCTTCGTGATCCCGGTGGTGGGTCTGTTCCTCGGCTTCGCCGTCGGCCTGTTCGCCTCCCAGTGGGCCCGCACCCGGGACGCCCGGGCCGCCCTGAGCAGCTCGATCGGCGCGCTCACGGCCATGGGTGTGGGCATGCTCGTGGAGTTCTGCTGTGCGTTGGGCTCGCTGACCGCCGTGGGCGTGGGCGCCCTGGTGCACGGCGTCACCGCCTGAACCGCCGGAGCCGTCCGTCCGGCGGGACCCCCGCGTGCTCGTCGGACCCTTCGCCGGCTCAGCCGCCGGCGGGCACCCTGCCGGTCTGAGCGAGGGCGGCGAAGCCGAGGACGTGCTCCCGCAGCTCCTGCGCGGCCGCCCGGCCGTCCCCGGCGGCGGAGGCGGCGAGGATCCGCCGATGGTCGGCCTGCAGGCCGGCGCGGACGGCGGGCCAGTCGGACAGCCCGGCCACGGTCTCGGTCACGTAGCCGATGGTCGCCTGGCGCAGGGAGTCCAGCATCATCGCCGTCACGACGTTCCCGCCCAGGGTGGCCAGCCGCACGTGGAACTCGGTGTCGAGCAGGTGGAAGTCCTCTTCCGGCAGCGCGGGGTCGTCCATCCGGTCCAGCAGGGTTTCCACCTCGGCCAGGACGGCGACGCTCTCGGGGTCGCCGGAGGTGGCGGCGGCCGCCTGCGCCGCATCGGTCTCGAGGAGCACGCGCGCGGCGACGACGTCGGCCATCGGCAGGGACCGGGTGGCGATGTGCAGGCGCAGCGCCCAGCCCAGCGCCGCGGACGGCTCGGAGACGACGACGGCGCCCGAGTTCGGCCCGGAGCCGGCGCTGGCGCGGATCAGGCCCATGGCCTCGAGCATCCGGGTGGCCTCCCGCACGGACGCCCGGGAGATGCCGAAGCGTTCGGCCAGGGTGCGTTCGCCGGGCAGCTTGTCCCCCACGACCACGGCGCCGGAGCGCAGCTCGGCCTCGAGCCAGTCGAGCACGATGGTGTAGGCGGGGGCAGCGGTCATGGACGGACCTTCCGAGGGGGCGGGGCGGCGACCGTCCATCCTACCGACGGACGCCGCCCCGCTCGGGTGGTGCAGGCGGTCAGCCCGCCGCCGGCAGCATCCACGCCAGCACGTTGGACTGCAGGTACACGAGCGTGCACACCGCCAGCAGGAGCACGAGCGACCACACCACCACGCGGCGCAGGATCTCGGACTCCCGGCCCTCCATGCCGACCGCCGTCGCGGCGATCGCCAGGGACTGCGGGGAGATCATCTTGCCCACGACGCCGCCGGAGGTGTTGGCGGCCACCAGCAGGGCCGGATCGGCGCCGATGTTCGTGGCGGCGGTCTGCTGCAGGGTGGAGAACAGGGCGTTCGCGGAGGTGTCCGAGCCGGTCACGGCGGTGCCGAGCCAGCCGAGCACCGGGGACAGGAACACGAAGGCCGCGCCCAGGCCGGCCACCCACGTGCCCATGGCGACCGTCTGGCCCGAGAAGTTCATGACGTAGGCCAGGGAGAGCACGATCACGATCGTCAGGGCGGACCAGCGCATGCGGGCGAAGCAGCGGCCGATCTCGGCGAGCGCGTTCCCCACCGAGAGCGGGAACCGGCCGTCGTGGTCGAACCGGGAGTAGACCACGGCCATGATCAGGCCGGCGATCAGCAGCAGCGTGCCGGGGGAGGCCAGCCACTCGAACTTGTACACGGTGCTCGCCAGGGGCGCGCCGGAGGCGTCGACGAGGTGCCCGTCGAGCCCGGGCCACGGGATCTTGGCGGTGGCGGAGTTCAGGGCCGCGGTGATCGAGGGGACCAGCTTGGCCAGGGCGAACACGGCCACGACCACGATGTAGGGCAGCACGGCCATGAAGATCCGGCCGGGGGTGAGGTCCTGCGCCGCCGCGCGGGCGGGGGCGTCGAGGCGCTGGCGGGCCTCCTCGGCGCCCCGCGGCCGCCAGAAGCGCAGCAGCAGGACGGCGGCGGCGAGGGAGACCAGGGAGGCCACGACGTCGGTGAGCTCGTAGGAGAAGTAGGTCGAGGCCAGCCAGATGGCGACGGCGAAGCTCGCGCCGATCACGATCAGTGCCGGCCACGTCTGCCGCACGCCGCGCAGCCCGTCGATGATGAACACGAGCAGGAACGGCACGAACACGGCCACGAACGGGGCCTGGTGGCCGACGATCGCGCCGATGTGCGTGGCGGGGATGCCGGTGAGCGTGCCCGCGGTGGTGATGGGGGTGCCCACGGCGCCGAAGGCCACGGGCGCGGTGTTCGCCAGCAGCACGGCGGTGGCCGCCCGCAGCGGGGGCACACCCAGGCCGAGCACCATGGTGGCCGTGATGGCCACGGGGGCGCCGAAGCCGGCGAGGGCCTCGAGCAGGCCGCCGAAGCAGAACGCGATGAGCACGGCCTGGATGCGGATGTCTCCGCCGCCGAGCGAGTCGAAGATCGCGCGCATGTCGTCGAATCGCCCGGAGAGCACGGTGACCTGGTAGAACCACAGCGCCATCACGACGATCCAGACGATCGGGAACAGGCCGAAGGTCGCTCCCTGGGCGGCGGCCAGCGCCGCCAGGTGGGCCGGCATGTGGAAGCCCAGCACGGCCACGAGCAGAGCCACCACGAGCGCGGCGAGTCCCGACTGCCAGGCCTTGAGGCGCAGGCCGAGGAGGGTGGCGAAGAACGTCAGCAGGGGCAGGACGCCGAGCGCGGCGGAGAGCGCGACGCTGCCGGCGGCATCGGGGGTGGGGGTGAAGGTGTGCACGGGGGTCTCCCGGTGGGCGAGGGGACGGGGCGGAATCCGGTCGGGCCGGTGATGGTCGGACCACTGTGGTCAGACCAAGGAGCGTACTGTGAGGGCGGTCACCTTGCAAGGGGCTGGCGTGATATGGTCTGACCACTACGGCACCCGTGTGCTGCCGCACCGCACGGCGCCCCAGGCGCCCCGTCCGGAACGGAGACCGGCATGAGAATCGCCCTGTTCGCCACATGCATCGTGGACGCGATGTATCCCAAGGTGGCCCTCGCCACCGCCCGCATCCTCGAGCGGCTCGGCCATGAGGTGGTCTTCCCGCCCGGCCAGGGCTGCTGCTCGCAGATGCACGTCAACAGCGGGTACGTGGAGGACGCCCTGCCCGTCGTGCGCAACCACGTCCGCACCTTCATGGAGGCCGACTACGATCTCGCCGTCGCCCCCTCCGGCTCCTGCGTGGCCTCGCTCGGCCACCAGCAGCCGGACGTCGCCCGCTCCTGCGGGGACGAGGGGCTGGCCCGCGACGCCGAGGTCGTCGCCTCCCGCACCCTCGAGCTGTCCCAGCTGCTCACGGACGTCCTCGGGGTGACGGACGCCGCGGCCCAGCTCGGCTCCTGGTTCCCGCACACCGTGACCTACCACCCCTCCTGCCACGGCATGCGCCTGCTGCGCCTGGGCTCGCGCCAGGAGGACCTGCTGCGCACCGTGGCGGACATCGACCTGCGCCCCCTGCCGGACGCCGAAGAGTGCTGCGGCTTCGGCGGCACCTTCGCCCTCAAGAACCCGGACGTCTCCGCCGCCATCGCGGAGGAGAAGATCGAGAAGGTCACCGCGTCCGGCGCCTCCCTCTGCACGGGCGGGGACGCCTCCTGCCTGCTCCACCTGGACGGGGCCATGCACCGTCGAGAGGCGCGCGGCCAGGACGGCCGCCCGCTGCGCACCGTGCACCTCGCCGAGATCCTCGCGGCCACCCGGGAGAACCCGCTCGAGGTCGACGGCCCCGTCGAACTGTCCATCCCCGCGTCCGCCGGCGTCCGCCGCGGACTGTCCGCCCGTGTACAGGAGGCCCGCCGATGAGCACCGCACCCACCCGCGTGCGCCTGGGAATGCCCACCGTCCGCCCCGTCCACGGCGAGGGCGAGATCCTGCTGAACACCCCGTTCCCCGAGTCCGCCCGCGAGCAGCTGAAGAACGGCCAGATGCGCGCCAACATCCGCCGGGCCACCCACACCATCCGTGCCAAGCGTGCCGGCGTCGTCGAGGAGCTGCCGGACTGGCAGGAGCTGCGCGCCGCCGGCTCCGCGCTGAAGCAGTCCGTCATGGCGGACCTGCCCGCGCTCCTCGAGCGGCTCGAGTCCGAGGTCACCGCACGCGGCGGCGTCGTGCACTGGGCCCGGGACGCGTCCGAGGCCAACCGCATCATCACGGAGCTCGTCACCGCCAAGGGCGTGGACGAGGTGATCAAGGTCAAGTCCATGGCCACCCAGGAGATCGGCCTGGACGCCGCGCTCGAGCATGCCGGCGTGGCCGCCGTCGAGACGGACCTGGCCGAGCTCATCGTCCAGCTCGGCCACGACCGGCCCAGCCACATCCTCGTCCCGGCGATCCACCGCAACCGCCAGGAGATCCGGGACATCTTCCTCCGGGAGATGCCGGAGACGGACGAGAGCCTCACCTCCGAGCCGGCCGACCTGGCCGAGGCCTCACGCCGGCACCTGCGCGAGAAGTTCCTGAGCGCGAAGGTGGCGATCTCCGGGGCGAACTTCGGCGTCGCCGAGACGGGCACGCTGGCCGTCGTCGAGTCGGAGGGCAACGGCCGCATGTGCCTGACCCTGCCGGAGACGCTGATCACCGTGATGGGCATCGAGAAGCTCGTGCCCACCTTCGAGGACCTCGAGGTGTTCCTGCAGCTGCTGCCGCGCTCGTCCACGGGTGAGCGGATGAACCCGTACACCTCCATGTGGACGGGCGTCACCGAGGGCGACGGTCCCCAGGAGTTCCACCTGGTCCTGCTGGACAACGGCCGTTCCGCGGTGCTGTCCGACCCGAAGGGCCGTTCCGCGCTGCACTGCATCCGCTGCTCGGCGTGCATGAACGTGTGCCCCGTGTACGAGCAGACCGGCGGCCACGCCTACGGTTCCGTCTACCCGGGCCCGATCGGCGCGATCCTCTCCCCGCAGCTCACCGGTGTGGACGCGGGGGAGAACGGCACCCTGCCCTACGCCTCCACGCTGTGCGGCGCGTGCTACGACGTGTGCCCCGTGGCCATCGACATCCCCTCGATCCTCATCCACCTCCGGGACGAGGACGTGCAGGCCACCCACGCCGCCCGGAAGGCGCTGCGCACGGAGGAGGACGCCGGTGCCGGCCCCCTGGCCCGTGCCAAGGCGGCGGTGGAGTCCGTCATGCCCTCGCAGATGGACGTGGTGATGAAGGGCGCCTCCGTGGTGATGTCCTCGGGTCGGCGCATGTCGCTGGCCGAGCGGGGCCTGGGGTTGGGCCGGGTCGCGGCCGGGCCGGACCGGGTGCTCGGCTGGCTGCCGGGCATCGCCGGCGGGTGGACCGATGAGCGTGACGTGCCGGCACCCCCGCGGGAGTCCTTCCGCAACTGGTGGGCCCGCCACAAGGATGAGACCGAGCACCGGACCGCCCTGGACGGCGTCGCCGGGCTGGACCGCCAGGAGGACGAGCACGTCGGGGAGGACGGACGATGAGCGAGGCGAAGGCCGAGATCCTGCGGCGCATCCGCGAGGCGACGGCGGACGGCCCGGTCGCGGACCCGGTGCAGCGCACCTACCGGCGGACCTCCTCCCGGGACCGGTCCGAGGTGGTGGAGATGCTGCGCGATCGGCTGATCGACTACCGGGCCTCCGTGCGGGACGAGACCGAGGAGACGGTGGCCGCGGCCATCGCCGAGCTGCTCGGCCCGGACGCCCGGTACGTGGTGCCGGCCGGTCTGGAGCCCGACTGGCTCCCCGCGGACTCGCGCGGGGCCGGCCGGGAGCGCATCACGGAGCCCGCGGTGGGCCATACGGGGGAGCGGGCCGCGGTCCGCGGCGCCCACGACGGCGAGCGCGAGCCCCTCAGCGTGGACGCGCTGAACGAGGTAGACGCGGTGGTGACGTCCTCGACGGTCTCCTGCGCGGAGACCGGGACGATCTTCCTCAGCGGCCGCCCGGACGAGGGCCGCCGGGCGATCACCCTGGTCCCGGACCACCACGTGTGCATCGTGCCGCTGGACTCCGTGGTGGAGCTCTTCCCGGAGGCGCTGGCCCGCGTGGAGGCGACGGCGCCGATCACCATGATCTCCGGTCCCTCGGCCACGAGCGACATCGAGCTCGAGCGCGTCGAAGGCGTGCACGGGCCGCGCCGCCTGGACGTGATCCTGCTCGACCGCGCTCGCTGACGCGGGCGCGGTATAGCAGGGGATCGAGCGGGTCAGGCCCCCTCGACGACGGCGCCGCCGGCGCGGCCCGTCTCGAGGTGGGCCTGACGCTCCCGCACGCCGCTGTACAGGGCGACGAACAGCAGCGCGAGACCGGCGGTCACGAGCAAGTGTTCGAGCCCGGCGATGCCCGGGATGGCGGCCGAGGTCTCGGCGGGCGTCAGGCGGACGACCGTGTCGAGGGCGAGGACCACCAGGGTCACGGGCCGCCCCCGGCGGAGGCCTCAGATGATCGAGCGGCCCTCGCGGCGGGCCGCGGCCCAGTCGGCGACGAAGCCGCGGGCGATCGCGACGAGGACGGCCAGCACGAGGACGGGCCACATCAGGACGTACAGGGTGAGACCGACGGTCATGCGGATGCTCCTTGTGAGTCGGTGGACGGGGGATCAGGACACGGGGGCCGAGGCGCGCTCGACCTGCGGCAGGTCCTCGGTCGCGGGGTCGAAGTCGCCGGTCACGCGCGCGATCCGGTCGAAGTCGAAGTCCTGCCCGGAGCGGACGGACAGCCCCCAGCACACGAGGAAGGACACGGCGTAGGCCACGAGCGAGCCCGTGAGGGTGGCGTAGTCCCGCAGGAAGCCGTAGCCGAGGAACAGCATCACGACCGAGGCGATCGCGCCGACCACGACCGCCGGACGCAGGCCGAAGAAGCCGAAGGACATGATGCCCAGCACGACGCCCACGCCGAGGATCGCGAGGGTCTCGACCACGATCGCCCAGGCGCCCTCGAGCGGGATCCACTCGAAGCGGACCGGCAGGAACACGGCCAGCGCGGCGAGCACGGACACCGTGAACGCGGCGTTGGTGATCTTGCCCCAGTAGAAGGACGCGATGACGGGGAACACGAGGCAGCCCCACAGGGCGCCCACGAAGACCAGCAGGTCGAGGATGTCGAACTTGGCGGTGGCGAAGTACAGGGCCGCCGCCGTCGCCACGATCATGGTGATCCGGCCGATCAGCAGCATGGTCTTCGGGTCGGCGTTCTTGCGGCCGACCGACTGGCCGTAGACGTCCGTCATCACGATCGACGAGAGGGCGGACAGGTCCGAGTCGGCGGTGGAGGACAGCGAGCCGATGATCATCAGGAACGCCAGGGCCACGAGCGCCAGCGGCAGGTGGTCGGCGACCATCTGCGGCAGGAGGTTGTTGACGTCGCCGTCGAGCGGCTCGACGCCCAGGTAGAGCGCCATGACGCCGAGCATGCCGACGCCGATCACGGTGCCGCCGTAGCCGAGGGTGGCCGTGACGAAGGTGGGCTTGATGAGGTCCTCACGCACGGCGAAGAGGCGCTGGGCGATGGTCTGGTTGCCGATCGCGTAGGCCAGCACGGCGGCGATGTACGGCGCACCCTGGTTCATGAACGCGTCGGAGGAGAAGAAGCTCTGCTGCTGGGCCGTGACGTGGCCCGCCTCGACGCCGGCCTGGAACATGTCCGGGCCGCCGGCGGCGAAGAACACGGCGGGGATGATGATGACGGTCGCGCCGAGCATGGCCATCACCTGGGCGAAGTCGGTGAGCACGGAGGCGCGGAAGCCGGACCACAGGGTGTACAGCAGCACGCCCGCGGCCACGATCAGGATGCCCGCGCCGAAGGACAGCGGGGACAGCAGGGAGATCAGGGCGCCGCCGGCGATGAAGTTGGAGGTCAGGGAGATGACGGAGCCGAGCACCGGAGACGCCGTACGTGTAGCCGGCGGTCACGGAGGCGTACATGGAGGCGGCCCAGATCCAGGTGGCCGTCATGGAGGCGGCGGACACGCCGAAGCCGATCTGGTTGCCCGCCGTCATGTAGGCGTCGGCGTTCTCCTTCTTCTTGGAGATGGCCACGGACATGATCATGGTCCCGCCGTAGAACAGCACGACGAGCAGGATCACCCCGATCACGCCGAGCTGGGTCAGGGATGCTGCGTCCTGGGAGGGCGGCATCGAACTTCCTTTCGCGCGAGTGACTACGGACGTCCCGATCTCCCGGCGCGGTCCGGTCCGGGCATGGCTCCGCAGGGCGGAGGGTGGCGTACCGATCACGTCGCGGCCAGGGGCCGGGGAGGTGGAGGGCATCCCGCCGGGTCCCGAGTCCACGAACGGCGAGCTCTCTGCTCAAGCCATCGCGGTCCCTCGGCCCTGGGCGGCGCTGTCAACACCGGCATCCCGGCGGGACGAGCCCGCCCGGATGGGCTGATCCTCACATGGTCGGCGCAGAAATGGCAAAAACATAGAGCCTTTTCAGCGGGGTCGGGATCAGGAGCGCCCGGCGCAGAAGCCGGACAGAATGGGCGGATGACCGTTCCCCCCGGCTCCCCGGCCGCCCCCTCCGCCCCCGCTTCCCGACGACGGCGCCGCGCCCTGGCGGCGGCGCTGGCCGTCGCCGTCGTGGTGCAGCTGGTGGTGCTGTACCTGCCGGGCGAGCAGGTGCCGCAGGCCGGGTTCGCCGCGCCGGGGCTGGACAAGGCGATCCACGTGGCCGTGTTCGCGCTGCCCGCGTTCCTCGCCGTGGGGCGGGGGCGGAGCGCGTGGTGGGCCCTGCCGTTCGCGGTGCACGCGCCGGTGAGCGAGCTCGTGCAGCACGCGTGGGTGCCGCTGCGGACGGGGGACCCGGTGGATGTCGTCGCGGACCTGGCGGGGGTGGTGCTCGGCGTGGTCGCCGCGCGCAGCCGCCGGATTGGAGGATCGGGGGCGTCGGGCGTATGATGGTCCGGTGCACTCCTGCGGGAGGGCATGACCTGGGGCTATAGCTCAGTTGGTAGAGCGTTTCGTTCGCAATGAAAAGGTCAGGGGTTCAATTCCCCTTAGCTCCACGGACCGTCCCGGTCCGCGATCCTCGAGGTCGCGGGCCGGGACTTTCTCGTGACGGGGGCGTGTGCGCCTTCCCCGCCCTCACCCGGGAGGGGGGTCGGCGCTTCCGGGGGGACCCCCCGGGTGTCTACAGTGCCGGGGTACGTCAGCGCGGACGTGATGCGGCCGTCTCACCGCAGGTCAGTCGCGCTTCTGCCGCCCCGCACGGGGCCGTTCGGCCCGGCCCGGGCCGGGAAGGGGACGCCGATGCGCATCAGCGTGCTCACCCACATGCTCCACCCCATTCGTTCGCCCTACGAGGGCGGGCTGGAGATGCACACGGCCATGACCGTGGAGCACCTCGTGCGCCGGGGCCACGACGTCACCGTCTACGCGCGGGAGGGCACCCGGGTGCCGGGCGACGTCGTCGCCGTGCTGCCCGCCGAGGGCGCCGGCCCGGGCCGCGCGGGCGCCCGCGTGCGCGAGGAGGCCGCCCGCCGGGCCTGCGCGTTGATCCTCGATGACGACTCCGACGCCGTCCTGAACAACTCCCTCTCCCCGGCGCCGCTCGAGCTGCTGCGCGCCCGCCCCGTGGTCACCGTCCTGCACACGCCGGCCACGCTGGCGGAGGTGCTGGCTGTCGTCGACGCCCCGGGCTGGACGGCTCCCGACCACCACCGGTGGGCCTCGGTGTCCGCGTCGAACGCGCTGGCCTGGCAGCATCGGCTGCCGCGGGTGGATGTGGTGCCCAACGGGATCGAGCTGCACCAGTGGGTCTCCGACGCCGTCCCCGTGCGCGGCCGCGCCGTGTGGTCGGGCCGGATCACGGCGGAGAAGGGCCTGCACGTGGCGATCGACGCCGCCCGGATCGCGGGCATGGAGCTGCACTTCGCCGGGCCGATCTCGGACGAGGAGTACCACGCCCGCGAGGTCGTGCCGCGGCTCGGCCCGGACACCGTCTACCACGGCCACCTCGACCACCACGCGCTGCCGCACATGCTCGCCACGGGCGAGGTCTTCCTGGCCACCCCCCTGTGGGCCGAGCCGTTCGGGCTCGCCGTGGTCGAGGCCATGGCGCTCGGCGTGCCGGTGGCCGCGCTGCTCAGCGGCGCGATGGGGGAGATCGTCGCCCCGCAGGCCGGCGCGCTGGCCGTGCACCACACGGCGCAGGAGCTCGCGGTCTCGATCCGCCACGCCCGCCGCAAGGACCGGGGACGCGTGCGTGCGTGGGCCTGCCGGTTCAGCGCGGAGACCATGGTGGAGGGCTACGTGGACCTGCTCGAGCAGGCCGCCGAGGACGCCCGTGACCTCGCCGCCGCCGAGGACGCGTACGGGTTCGACCCGCATGGGGTCCCGCGCCCGTCCGCCGATGCGGCGGACCTGGAGTCCCTCTGATGGCCCCGGCCCGCAGGCGGGTCCTCTACTACGCCCACCAGCACGGGGCGGGGCACCTGCGGCACGCCGCGGGCCTGGCGTCGACCGGGGCGTTCGACGTGACGGTCGTGACCGCCCACCCTCGGGCGGCCGAACTGCTGCCTGCGGACGTCCCCGTCATCCCGCTGCCCTCGGACCTCGTGCCCGGCCACGAGCAGCCGGCGCGCTCGCCCCTGCACTGGTCCCCGGTGGGGCCTGAGATCCGGGCGCGCTTCGACGCCCTCCACGCGGCGGCGCAGCGGGTGGGCCCGGACGTGTGCGTGGTGGACGTGTCCGTGGAGGCGGCCCTGTTCCTGCGCCTGGCGGGCTGGCCTGTGCTGCACCGCCGCATGCACGGCGAGCGCACCGACCCCGC
Organism: Micrococcus sp. EWR3.9.1; assembly: GCF_052615555.1. Classification (NCBI taxonomy): domain Bacteria; kingdom Bacillati; phylum Actinomycetota; class Actinomycetes; order Micrococcales; family Micrococcaceae; genus Micrococcus; species Micrococcus sp. EWR3.9.1. The sequence goes on along the minus strand of NZ_JBQXFD010000009.1, from coordinate 84,863 downwards.
GCACGCCCTCGTCTATGCCGAGGCCGACGGCCTCTTCGCCCACTACGCCGCCGAGCTCGAGGTCCCCGCCTGGCGCGCCGCCCACGCGGACCGGGTCACCTACCTCGGGGTCGCGGACGTCACCGGCCGGCTCGGCACCCGCACCACGACGACGTCGACGGCCCGCGCCGCCCCGCGCGTCGCCGTGATCGCCGGGACGGGCGGCGGCGGGGTGCGGGCCGCGGACCTGGCCCGGGCGGCGTCCGCCGTGCCGGAGGCGACATGGGAGGTGTACGGCCCGATCGCCGGGGTGGGCGAGCCGGAGGCGCCGGGCGGGCTCGCGGCGGAGGCGATGCCCGCCACCGTGACGCTGCACGGCTGGGTCCAGGCGCCGGCCCGCCGGGCCGCGGACGCCGACGTCGTGGTGGTCTCGGCCGGGCACAACGCCGTGGTGGACGCCGCCCGCTCCGGCCGCCCCGTGGTGCTCGCCCCCGAACCGCGGCCGTTCGACGAGCAGCGCGTGTTCGTCCGCGAGATCCACCGGGCCGCGGGCGTGCCGTGGTGCGCGTGGGAGGACCCGGACGCCGACTGGGCCGGCGCGGTGCGCGGCGCCCTCGCGGACCCGACCGCCGCCGACCGGCTCGCGGGCCTGCTGCTCGTGGCGCCGGACGAGTACCGGCGGCGCTGGGAGGCGGCGATCGAGGGCGCCCTGGGCTGAGTCCGCCCCGCCGCCCCCGGCCGTCACCGCGCTCAGTACGCGGCGTCGTCGCGGCGGGCGGCCGTCAGCTCCGCCTCCGTGGGGTGACGCAGCAGCTCGAGCCGCTCGCCCTCGGGGTCCCACGCGATCAGCCCCGCGTCCGCGAACGCGCGCAGCCACCCCTCCATGGCCCATCGGCCGTGCACCTGCCGGAAGCGGCGGGCATTGACCAGGATGTCCTCGAGGTGGTGCAGCGGCGGGGTCATCACGCCGTGGTGCTGGTGGAACGCCTCGGCGGGGCTGAACCGCAGCGTCAGGCCGGCGTCGCGGGCGCGGAAGGCCAGGTCCGTGTCCTCGGCGCCGTAGCCGGTGAAGCCCGCGTCGAAACCGCCGATGCGGGCCAGGTCCGCGCGCCGCAGCGCCAGGATCAGCGTCCACACGAGGTGCCACTCGTCCGAGGGGCCGGCGGTCAGGTGCGCGCGTGCCCGGTGGGGCACGGAGAGGCGGCGCAGCAGGGCGTCGGCGCGGTGCGAGGTCAGGTCGGCCTCCCCGACGTCGCGGGTCCAGCCCGGCCGCAGGTAGCGGGGCCGGCCCATCACCACGGACCCGGGGTGGGCCGCGACCTCGGTGGCCAGCACGCCGACGGTCTCGGCGGCCGGGATGCAGTCCACGTCGAGGAAGACGAGGATCTCGCCGGTGGCGAGCTCGGCCGCGCGGTTGCGGGCCTGCGCCAGGGGCAGCCCGGCCTCGGCGGCCACGTGCCCCACCGTGACGGGCAGGTCCGTGGCCGGGACGCGCCCGTCCGGCTGGCCCATGAACACCACGACCACCTGGTCCGGGCGACGGTGCGAGCGCTCCAGCCCGGCGATCACGCGGGCCAGGTGCTCGTCCCGGTGCCCCGTGATGACCAGCACGGACACGCCCGGCAACGCCCCGCGCGCCCGGGCGAGGGCCTCGCGGTAGACGGCCACGTGGGCGGCGGCCACGCGACGACGCTGCCGGGCCCGGGCGGCCGGGTCGGCGGGGGCCGTGCGCGCGCGGGCGCGCACCAGCGTCTCGAGCGCGTCGGCGAGGGAGTCGGGATCCTCCGGGTCGAACGCGGCGAGCGAGTCGGGGGTCAACCAGGCGCCGGACTGGTCCGCGATGTGCCCGATGTCCGCGACGGCCACCGGCACCCCCAGGTCCCGGCACATCTCCACCCAGCCCGAGTGGGTGCCGATGCGGTACGGCAGCACGGACACGTCCACGTCGCGCAGCAGCGCGTGCAGGGCGGGGTCGTCGAGCCGGTCGTGCTGCCACAGCTCGAAGCCGTGGTGGGCACAGCCCGCGCGCAGCGCGGCCAGGGCGTCCTCGTCCTGCACGGTGTCCTGGACCTCCACGGTCACCCGCGCGTCGACACCGCGCTCGGCCAGCGTCCCGACGGCGGCGGCGAGCACCGGCAGCAGCGCCACCGGGGCCACCTGGGCGCGCAGGTCCTTGGCGTGCACCAGCAGGCGGGCGGGGGCGGCCGCGCCGTCGCCGTCGTCGGACGCGTCGGGGGGCAGCAGGCCGGGCTCCGCGCCGGGGGCGTCGTCGTCGCCCTGCGCCACGAGGTCCTCGAGCGGGACGATGTGCGGGTGGGGGACCACGAGGGCGCGCACGCCGTAGTCGCGGGCGAGGGTCGCCGCGGCGCCGGGGGTGAGCGTGAGCACGGCGTCCGCGCGGCCCAGCAGCACGGCCAGGCGGTCCCGGTGGGGGCCCTGGTCCGTCAGGTGCGGGTTCTCGAGGTCGTGCACGGTCACGACGACGGCGCCCCCGTGCGCGTGCTGCGCGTCCAGGGCGGCGGCCAGCTGGGCGGGGCTGAAGTGCTCGAAGCCGAAGTGCACGTGCAGCACGTCCGGGCGGTGCTCGGCCAGCCACTCCGCGTGCAGGGCCCGGGGCGGCCACCACTGGTGTGCGGGCGCGCCCGGCACCGGCGGGTCCGGCAGGAACTCCACGTCCGGCGCGGCGCCCGGGTCGAGGGGGCGGATCGCGCGGGTGTACGGGTGTTGCGCGGGCACGTGCTGGACGGTGATGCTCACGGGGGAGGGCCTCCTGACCTGGGGGATGCGATGCCGCGCGGGCGGCGTGTCCCCGTCCCGGGTCGGGGGTCGCGAAATCTAGTCTGTCAGGGCAGGATCGGAGAATCGGAGCAGCGGCATCCTGTCCGTTCCGGCGCGCCGCCGCGTCAGAGGAGCGCCGCCGCAGGTGAAGGGGATCGTGGACGTGGACTCGCAGCCGCAGGGACGTGTGCTGTACGTGACCGTGGGCGCGCCGGAGCACGGCGTGGTGCGCCACGGCCGGCAGACGGCCGCCGCCCTCCAACGGGTGGGCGCCGAGGTGGAGCTGCTCACGGCGGAGGACGTCGCGGCGTTCCGGGGCCTCGTGCCCCTGCTGGAGGAGGCGCGGGCGCTGGGCGCCGCCGTGCACCTGGACGTCACGGACGCGCTGTTCGGCCCCACCGCGACCGCCGCCGCGGACCTGCTCGTCGACGTCCTGCCCGCGGGCACCACGCTCACCCTGCACGACATCCCGCAGCCCGCCGAGGGCGACGGCCGCTACCGCCGCCGCGGCGAGGCGTACGCGCGGCTCGCCCAGGCGGTGGCCGGCGTCGTGGTCTCCTCGCAGCACGAGCGGGCGCTGCTGGCGGACCTGGTGGACGTGGCCGCGGACGTGGTCCCGCTGCCCGTGGAGGACCGCCGGGCCGCGGCCGCCCGCGCCGAGCCGGTGGTGCCGGAGAGCATGGCCGGCCTCGACCGGGACCTCGTGCTCTTCGGCTTCGTCTACCCGGGCAAGGGGCACGCCCTCGCCCTGGAGGCCCTCACCGAGCTGCACCGCCAGTGGGGCCCGGACTCCGGGGCGCCGCGCCGGCTGACGGCGCTCGGACCCGTCAGCATCGGGCACGACGACCTCGTGGCGGAGCTGACCCGCGACGCCGAGGCGCGCGGCCTGGAGTTCCGCGTCACCGGGTTCGTGCCGGACGAGTTCGCGGACGCGGCCCTGCTCTCGGCGGGCATCCCGTTCGCGGCGCACCGCAACGTGTCCGCGTCCGGGTCCCTGGCGGCGTGGACCTCGGTGGGACGGCGGGCGATCGCCTCGGCGGGCCGGTACACCGAGGAGATGGAGAGGCTGCGCCCGGGCACCCTGCGGCTCGTGCACCCGAACGGGTCGCCGGCCTACGCGATGGCCGAGGCCATCGCCGAAGCGGTCGAGGACCCCGAGCGCACGTGGCTGGACCCCGGCGTGGACCTCGCGCCCGGCGCCGAGGACTGCGCGCGGATGCTCTTCGACGTACTCCGCCGCGTGCACGGGTGGGCGTGAGCCCCGCCGTCTCCGTGGTGGTGCCCTACTACCGGGCCCAGGCGGACCTCGACCGGCTCACGGCCGCGCTCGCGGCCCAGCGCGGCCTGACCGGCGGACTGCAGCTCGTGGTGGCCGACGACGGCTCGCCCGTCCCGCCCCGGGTGGACCCCGGCCTGCCGTTCGACGTGGTGACCGTGCGCCAGCAGGACCGCGGGTTCCGCGCCTCGGCGGCCCGGGCGCTCGGGGCGGAGGCTGCCGACGGCGACGTGCTCGCCTTCCTCGACGGGGACATGCTCCCCGAGCCCGGGTACCTCGCCGCGGCCCTGGCGGCGGTGGCCGAGGCGCCCCGGGACGCCGCGGTGGTGGGCCGGCGGCGGCACCTGGCCGAGGCCTGGCTGGAACGGGCCTGGGCGCACGGCTGGCGGCCCGGGCACGAGGTGCCCGCGGACGCCCGCCTGGCCGAGCCGGCCTGGCTGGGTGACGGGTACCGCGCCACGGACGACCTGCGTCGCGCCGACTCCACCGGCTACCGGTACGTCATCTCGGCCGTGCTCACGGTGGCGCGCGAGATCTACGAGGACGCCGGCGGCTTCGACCCCGCGTTCGTGGGCTACGGCGGGGAGGACTGGGAGCTGGCGCACCGGCTGTGGCGCGTGGGGGCGGCCCTGCGCCACGCGCCGGACGCCGTGGCGTGGCAGGCCGGCGCCGACTTCGGCGGACGCGGCGACGCCGCCGAGGCCGCCCGGGTGAAGGCCCGCGAGGCGCTCGTGCTGGCCTCCCGCATCCCCGCGACGACGGCCCGCGGCCACGGCCTGTCCCTGGCCGGCCCGCTGCGGGTCGAGGCGCGAGTGCGGGTGCCGGAGGGCGCGGACGGCGCGGCGGCGGCCGTGGTGGCGGTGGACGCCGTGCTGCGCGCGGCACCGGGGGCGCGGGTCGGCGTCGTAGGCGGCCTCGACGAGGCGGCGGCGCGCGCGCTCGGCGACCCCCGCGTGCGGTTGCTGGGCGAGCCCGACGGCGGCGCGGCGGCGTCCCAGGACCTGCCGCCGACGCCGGCGCGCGGCGACCTCGACGCCGTGCGGTCGGTGCCCGACTGGTCCGTGGACGTGCACGTCCCGCTGCGGCCCGCCGCGGCCGGAGCCCGGCCTGACGCGGACGCCGTCGCCGCGTGGCTGCTGCGCCTGGAACGGGCCGGCGTCGAGCGCGTGGAGGTGCTGGGTGAGCCGGCCGAGCCGGGCGAGCGGGCCGTGCTCGCCGTGCTGACGTGCGCGCGGGCGCGGTGGCGGCGTCGGAGGGGCGGGACGGCGCGGGGGTGGCGGGTGCCCGCCTCCCGGCTGGGCTGGGCGCCCGTGGCCGCCGTGCCGGACCTCGAGGCGTGGTGGGGCGGCTGGGGCTGAGCGGGCCGGTGCCCGCGGGGCTGGCACAATCGCGGACAGGACGGAGCACGGGAGGACCGATGAGCGAGCTGGACGAGCTGGACTTCGCGGCGCTCTCCGCGTTCCTGGCCTGGTGGTTCGGGAAGACGGGCGTCGACTGGATCCGGCGCGAGGACGGCTGAGGAGAGAGGACGCAGGCGTGCACGAGGACGAGGGACGACGCCGGCACTACGGCCACTTCTACGGGCTCGAGGACCTGCCCGAGGGCGACCTGCTGCTGGTGTGGGGCAACTGCCAGGGCGAGTCGTATCGGCGGCTGCTCGGCGGGGAGCCCGGCACACCGCTGCACGGGGCGGACCTGGTGAGCGTGTGCGCGTGCCGCCCGCCTTCGAGGCCCAGCCGGACGAGGTCGAGCACCTGGAGCGGCTGCTGCCGCGCGTGAAGGCGCTCGTCACCCAGCCGATCCCGCACGACTACCGGGGCATGCCCATCGGCACGGACCAGCTCGTGGCCCGGCTGCCCGAGGACGCCGCCGTGGTGCGGATCCCCGTGGTGTACGACGTCTCGCGCTTCCCCTGGCAGGTCACCCTCCGCAACTGGAAGTTCGCGCCCGGGGCGGCCGAGCGGCCGGGGGAGGACCCGCCCGTCGTGCCATACCACGACCTGCGCGTGCTGGCCGAGGCGGCGACGGGCCGTCGCCGGGAGGTGGCGCCCGCGGCGATCCGCGAGGCCGCGGCCGCGTCCGTGCAGGCGCTGCGGGCGCGGGAGGAGGCGAAGGGGACGCTGTCCATGGCGGATCTGGTGGCGGCGGAGCGGGGCGTCGGCTTCTACACCGTGAACCACCCGACCAACACGCTGCTGACCCGCGTGGCCGAGCGCGTGGCCGAGCGCCTGCCGGGCGACGTCGCCGTCCAGCCCGTGCCCGCCTCCCGCGTGCTCCTCGGCGGGGTGCGTGCGCCCCTCGAGGCGGTCGTGGTCGAGGCCCTCGACCTCGACGCCGCGCCGACCGAGGACTGGACCGTGGCCGGACAGACCGTCCCGGCCGAGCAGCTGCGACAGACCCACCTGGACTGGTACGCGCAGAACCCGCAGGCTATGGAGGTGGGGCTGCGCAAGTACGCCGACCAGCTGCGACTGCTGGGCCTTGCGGCCTAGCGCCAGCTCCGGCCCCCAGTGGAGGATAGGCGGCACGTCCCGTCCGCCGCGGAACACGTCTGCGGGGGCGGACGTACCGTTCCTTTGACCCCGTCATCCTACGGAGGACCACGTGACCGAGCAGTACAACATCCTGATCGTCGGCGGCGGCAACGCCGGCGTGTCCCTGGCCGCCGCACTGCGGCGGAAGCGGCAGGGTCGGGTCGCCATCGCCGACGGCCAACAGCTGCACCGCTACCGGCCGATGCTGAACTACGCGGCGGGCGGGCAGGCGGACATGGCCCGGTTCGAACGGCCGATGCGGGCCGTCATCCCGGACGGGGTCGAATGGATCCCGGACCACGTCGTGGCCGTGGACGCCGAGGAACGGACCGCGGTGACGAGCACCGGGCTGACCGTGGGCTTCCGCCACCTCGTGCTCTGCCCGGGGCTGACCCCGTGGTGGGGTGCGATCGACGGGCTGCGTGAGGCCTACGCCGCCGGATGGGCGGCGAGTGCGCACGTGCCCGAGCACGTGGACGCCGCCCGGGCCCTGCTGTCGCGTGTGGCCGCGGGGGACCGTGTGGTGGCGAATGTGCCGGCTGAGCCCTCCTCGTGCGGCGGCACCGTGCTGAAGGCGCTGTTCCTGGCCTGCGCGGCGTGGGAGCGCACGGGGATCCTGCCGGACGTGGACGTCCGCCTGGTGACCCCGTACGGCCGGATCCTGGACCGGCAGACCATCGACCCCGCTCTGGCCGAGGCCGTGGCGAGGTACGGCATCCATGTGCACGCCGGCGCAGAGGTGAACGCCGTGGACCACGAGGCCCGCGAGGTGGTGCTCAACACCGGTGAGCGGATCACCGACGTCGCGGCCGCGTACATCACGCCCGTGGTGCGGGCCCCGGAGTTCATCGCCGAGGCAGGCCTGGCGGACGACGGCGAGGCCGGCCTGGCGGCCGTGGATCCCGCGACCCTGCGGCATCCCGTGCACCCGCAGGTGTGGGCGCTGGGCGACGCCGCCGCCCTGGGCACACGGCCCTCCGGCGGAGCCCTGCGCCGGCAGGTCAAGATCCTGACCCAGAACATCCAGGCCGCGGACGCGGGGAAGCCGCTCCAGAAGTACGATGGCTACACCGTGATCCCCGTGATGGTCAGCCGGGACGAGCTGGTCCTGGACGAGCACGTCCGCGACGGCTCCGAGGACCGGTCGATCCCCGGCGTGGACCTGACGAAGCCGCGGAAGAGCACGGCGGCCTTCGACCGCTTCGGCCAGCCCCGGATCTACTGGCACCGACTGCTCAAGGGCAAGGTCTGAGCCCAGCGTTCTCGCTGTCGCGACACGTGCGGCGGACGTGCTTTCGTTCGCGGGGCGCGCCCGCCCGATCCGGATGACGGCGCCGGCCCGCCGAGCGTTTTCGTTCGGGAAACGGCGGCGTGTCGCACCGCTGTCGTTCGGGAAACGGCGCCCTCCCGACGACGCCGCCCTCAGTCGTCGCGGCCCCGCACCGGGCGCTCCTCGAGCGTGGTCTGCACGACCCGCCCGCGCTCCCAGCTGTTCGCCCCCGGCACCACGTCCGGGACCGGGATGTCCGCGCGGTTGCGCCGCTTGGCCGCGGTGTCCACGCCCACGCGCTCGTCGCGGGCGCGCAGAAGGGCCTCGTCCACCTGGCCGTCGTCGGTGAGGCCCATCATCAGCTGGGGGATGCCGTACGGGAAGTCGTCCCGGTCGTACTGCCAGGTGTGGAACGTCTTCCCATAGGTGTGGATGAGGTCTTCGAAGTAACTGTGCTCGGCCAGCTCGGGCACCCCGGGGGCCGTGAGGGCGCCGGAGCTCACCTCGTAGTGGTGGCTGTGCCACAGGCGCCGCTCCTCGTCGGGGAGGCTGCGGAACCGCTCCTCGCTGATGATGTACTCGATGCCGATCAGCCGTGCGTCCGGCGCGTTGCGGTCGAAGATCACGCACTGGTGCAGGTCGTGGCGCAGGTGGATGCAGAAGTGGCTGGCTTCGACCTGCCGGCCGAGGTCGTCGGCGTAGAAGTGCAGTCCGTTGAGATAGGTGCTCATCGCGCCCATGGGGTACTTCGGCTGGACCAGGCCGGATGCCGCGTCCAGGAGGCGGTGCTTGAGCGGGTGGCCCTTCCCGACGGCGCCCATGAGGGCGATCTTGCGGGCTGCGGTGACAGCGGCCGCAGTGCCCAGTCCGGCGGCGAACCCGAGGGCGGTGGAGGACAGGCGATGGGTGCTCATGGCCCCACGCTAGGGGCGCGGAGCGGACTCGGCCAGGGTGGTGGGGCTGCCGGGGCTGCCGGGGCTGCTCAGGAGGCGGGGACGGCGGATCGTCTGCGCATCTGACCCTTCTGAGTGGGCGCGTGGTCGCCAGAAGGGCCAGAGATGCAGAAGATTCCGGGCGGCCGGCGGGCACGACGTCGGTCCATACGACACACGACAATGCGCAAAATCCATTTGCGCTAATCGTCTATCGACTAAGGCTTACCCCTCTTGTGCTATTCGTGGGCCGGAGTAATCTCGATTCCAGCAGCACCGTCCCAGCCCGGGGCGGGCCCGAACCGAGAGGATCACGCCATGACCACCGCCGTCCGCACCTGCGCCGCCAGCGCCTGCGCCTTCAATGCCGAGACGTCCTGCAACGCCCTGGCCATCACCGTCGCCGGCTCCGACCGAACGCCCGGCTGCGGCACCTTCGTCCAGCTGGACGTCCGCCGCCCGGTGACCGAGGGCGCCTCGACCGTCGGTGCGTGCCACCGCCTCGAGTGCACCTACAACGCCGACCTCGCCTGCACCGCCGAGGGCATCGAGGTCACGGACGTGGCCACCTGCGCCACCTACACGATCGACTGACGCCGCCCCTCAGGGGTGGGCGACCCGCGCCGGGATCGCGTCCAGCAGCCGCCGCCAGGCGTGCCGGGGGCTGTGGTCGAGCCGGCCCGCACCGGGCAGGGCCACGTGCACCGCGGTGCTCTCGCCGTCGCGGACGCGGAGCAGGGTCACCCCGGCTTCGTCCGCGTCGAGGGCGTGGGCGGGGGACTCGGGCAGGGGCCCGGTGCCGACCTGCAACGGGGTGCTCTCGCCCGGCAGCAGGCCCAGGGCGACGGCGTCGGCCAGGTCCGCGAGCACCTCGGGGGCGGTGCCCAGCACGTCATCCGCCAGGTCTGCGAGCTCGGCCTGGTCGACGAGCCCGCGCGACGTGAGCGGCAGGGTGTGGCAGCAGAACACGGCGACGCCGTCGACGTCGTGCAGCAGGATCCGCTGGGTCTCGACGACGCCCACGCGCACCCGCGGGCCGACGTCGGCCACGAGGTCCGCGACGCGACCGCGCAGCTTCAGCTCCGCGACCTCGGCCGAGTCCCGGCACCAGCGCAGGGTGCCGAGCAGATGCACGGATGCCAGGCGGGTGGGGAGCGTGAGGTCCAGGGCGTCGCGCAGGACGTCCACGCGCACGTCGAGCGGCGCGAGCGTGTGGAACGCGCCGAGCGACCCGAGGAGGTTGGGGACGTGGGCGACCACGAGGCGGCCGTCCGCGCTCACGCCGTGGACGGCCGTCGTGAGCGTCTCGCCGGCGCGGAAGGCCGTGACCTCGACGGAGCCCTCGCCGCGGAGCAGCCGCTGGGCCAGCAGCAGGCGACGGGGCGCCACGGGCGGCAGCGGATGAGCGGGGTGCGTGGAGGCGTGGGCCATGGGGGTCCTTCCGGCGGGGGTCCGAGAACCAGTAAGGCACACCTCAGTGAGATACGCAAGGTGAGTGTTGTGTATTTGTCGTACGCGGGGCGGTGGGGCGTGTGTCAGGGATCGTCTGCGCATCTGACCCTTCTCGGCGGCCGTGGCGGGGCCAGAAGGGTCAGGTGCGCAGAAGATTCCCGAGGGTAGGGGCTGTCACTCCCGGGGCGCCGCCGTCGTCGCGTGCTGCCGAGAGCAGGGCGAGATGGAGGTCGAGCGATCGCGGAGGCGTGTGCCAGTCGGAACCCAGGACGGCGCCGAGCTGCTCCAGTCGTTGAAGGACCGTGTTGCGGTGGAGGAAGAGCCGGCGGGACGTCTCGGCCACGTTCATTCCAGCGTCCAGGTAGGCCAGTGCGGTCTCTCGGAGTGCCGAGGCACGCTGGGGTGGCAGGTCGCGCAACGGCGCCAGCGGGCGGGTCGTCACGTCCTTGCTCGCCTCGCCGGCCCCGGCGAGGACCATGCCGACGGCGCCCACGGTCGACGCGTCCACGGCGTGGAGCCCTCCGGTCACCCTGCTGACAGCGAGGGCGTTCTCCAGCACGCGGAACGCTCCCGGCAGATCGCGGAAGTGCTCGCCCGGCCCAAGGAAGGCCATCTGCCATACGGCGTCCGTCGCATGCCGAACTGCCGCCTCCACGCGGGCAGGCACATCCGGGCGGTCGCCGACCACGCACCATGTGCCGCCCCACGGAGCGCTGAGGCGCACTCCCGCGACGGGTGAGAGCACTCGCTCGGCGAACTGGGGTTCAGGTACGGCGGCGAGATCGATGACGACCAGGCTGACCTGTGAATCCTCGCGCAGGCCGAGCTCGGCGAGCGCCCGACGCCGTCGCACGATTCCACCGGCGGAATCATCGACGAGTTCGGCCAGCAGGCCGGCGCCCGCCTCGAGCTCGGTGGCGCGCCGCGCGCTGCGGAGCCGTCGTGCGAGCAGGAGGTGCTGCGCGGTCCTGACCAGGGCCTTCTTCTCGGCAGGGTCGAGGGCGCGGCGGACGGCGAGCCAGTCGTGCGCGTCCCGATCTGCGGGAACGAGCGTCCAGGTGCAGCCGTCCGGCGCCACGACCTGGTGGGCCACCCCTGCGGTGTGACGCGAGGGGAGGGCGGGGGCGGGCCGCAGCGGCGACGTCGGACGTTCGGGGGAGAGGAGTTCCACCTCCACCCCCAAGTGCTCGGCGGCCCGATTGAGCACGGACGTCTCATTGGGCTCTTCCAGAAGGGACTGGCATTGGCGCGAGGAGAGCTCATCCAGGCGAGTGAGCTCACGCAGGGACTGGCGTTCGTGATCCCGGTCTGCGTCCGCGCGCCCCACGGCGTTGAGTGCCTCCGTGTAGCGATGTGCGTTCTGGATCGCGATGGCGGCATGTTTGGCGAGTGACTCGACGATGGTCACCTCGGAGTGGGTGAACCTCCGGGCGCGACGTTCGGCGACCATCAGGGCGCCGAGCGGTCGGCCGTCGACGACGAGGGGTGAGCCCATGATCGCGTGGACGCCCTCGGCCTGCACCGCGTGGTCCACCTGGGGGATGTGGGTGATCGTCGGGTCGTTGGAGTAGTCGAGGCTCTGGAAGGGTGCCAGACCCTCCGCCACCTTCCCGAGCACTCCCGTGCCGATGGGCATGCGGATCGTCCGATAGGCGTGGGTCACGACGCCCTCAGCCCGGCGGATGTATGTCTCACCTGCTGCGTGGTCATTGAGGCTGAGATACGCCATGTCCGTTCCGACGAGGGCCCGAGTGCGTCGAACGATGGACGCCAGGACGGATTCGGTGTCGGCCAGTTCCGCGAGGTCGGCAGCCGTGTGGAGCAGGGCTCGGAGGAGGCGGTGGTCGAGAGCGTCAGTGGTCACTCTGCCAACTTTATTCGGTGAGAGATGGACTGGATGTCTATAGCGCTTGACGGGGAGCGCTGGTGGGATGGGAGGAGGCCCTGAGGCCTACATCACACACCCCCGTCGTGCAAGGCGCTCACATGCTGATCCGTGGAGCTGTTCTCGAGGAGATCGGCCGGCAGCGGCCGTACGCCTCGTCCCGTCCCCTCACTGTCTCGGACCTGGAGCTCGATCCCCCGGGCGCAGGCGAGATCCTCGTCCGCATGGAGGCTTCAGGGGTGTGCCACTCGGATCTCTCCGTGGTGAACGGTCATCGCGTTCGGCCCGTCCCCATGCTGCTCGGCCACGAGGCCGCCGGGATCGTCGAGGAGCTCGGTGAGGGTGTCGACGACGTGGAGATCGGCCAGCGGGTCGTCATGACGTTCCTGCCTCGATGCGGCGAATGCGATGCGTGCAAGACCGACGGTCGCTTGCCCTGCACCCCTGGCACGGAGGCGAACAACGCCGGCGTCCTCCTGGGCGGCGGAGTCCGACTCCACCGCGACGGTGACGAGGTGCTCCATCACCTGGGCGTCTCCGGATTCGCGACCCACGCGGTCGTGAATCGGAAGTCCGTGGTGCCCGTCGGCTCTGACGTGCCGGCCGCCGTCGCTGCGGTCCTGGGATGTGCCGTGCTGACCGGCGGCGGCGCCCTGCTCAATGCCGCGGCCCCGGAAGAGGGGGACTCCATCGCGATCGTCGGCCTCGGCGGCGTGGGGGTCGCCTGCCTTCTGACGGCGGTGGCGAGCGGTGTGCAGGAGATCATCGCGGTGGACATGTCCGAGGAGAAGCGGGAGCTCGCCCTCAGCTATGGCGCGCATGCCGCCTACTCGCCCGAAGAGATGGCGGAGCGCGGCATCAAGACCACCCACGCCGTCGAGTGCGCCGGCCATCCGGCGGCCTTCACGACGGCGTTCAACGCGACGGCGCCGGGCGGCCGGACCGTCACGGCAGGACTTCCCTCGCCCGAGCAGACGGCGGAGATCTCACCGCTCACCATCACGGGTGAGGCCCGCACGATCATCGGCTCGTACCTGGGCACCTCTGTGCCCGCTCGCGACATCCCGCGATACGAGCAGATGTGGCGTGAGGGTCGGCTTCCGGTGGAGAAGCTCGTCTCCGCGACCATGCGGCTTGAGGACATCAACGAAGCGATGGACCAGCTGGCCGACGGCCGTGCGGTGCGTCAGATCATCGAATACTGAAGGCCACGGACATGACGACTACTGCGCATCACTCGCTGGACGATGAAGGCATCGGCGAGGTCTCTCCGCATTGGAAGGCAGGGCCCTTCCAGATCCGCCTGCCGTTCGTGCACTACCGCTTCGAGTGGCCGGACTACGTCCAGGGCCTCTTGATGTGCGCCGTGGACCTGGCGGCCATCCCCCTGATGGTCGAACTGCTCGGCATGCCGTTCGAAGTGGCCCTCGCCGTCGTGGTGTTCAACGGCCTCCTGTACCTCACCCACCACCTCCTCGGCGATCCGGTGGTTCCCGGCTGGATCACCCCGGCGATCCCGCTGGTCATGGCCTACTGCTCAGCGTTCCCCGAGGGGGAGGAACGTGTGCATGCGCTCATCGCGTTCCAGTTCATGCTGGGCGTCTTCTCGATCACGCTGGGTGCGACGGGACTCGCCTCCAAGGTGGTCTCGCTGATCCCCTCCGCCATCAAGGCGGGCGTCCTGGTGGGTGCGGGGATCGCCGCCGTCCAGTCCCTCTTCGTCGAGGGAGGTCGTTTCGAGACCTTCCCGGTCACCATCACGATCGCGGTGGGGATCGCCTTCCTCCTCCTCTTCTCCAGCCGGTTCGCCGCGATGCGGACCAAGAACCCGATGTGGCACACGATCGGCAACCTGGGCATCCTCCCGGTGATCCTCCTGGCCGTGGTCATCGCGCCCCTGGCCGGCGAAGCCCCGTGGCCGACCATCGAGTGGGGGTTCAACACCCCGGACTTCGCGGGCCTCTTCGCCGGGTACACGATCTTCGGCATCGGCCTCCCGCCGGCCTCGATGTTCCTCACCGCGCTGCCCACCGTGCTCGCGACCTACATCGTCGTGTTCGGTGACGTCCTCCAGTCCCGGGCGATCCTCAAGGAGGCCGACCAGATCCGCACGGATGAGGCGGTCGTGTACAACCCGGACCGGGCGCACCTGATCTTCGGCGGCCGCAACACCCTCATGTCCATGATCGGTCCGGACGTGGCCATGTGCGGTCCGATCTGGTCTGCCATGCACGTCGTGATCGTGGAGCGCTACAAGGAAGGCCGCAAGGCCATGAAGTCGATCTTCGGCGGGGCAGGGTCGTTCCGGTGGGGCACGAACACCGGGCTCCTGCTGCTGCCGATCGTGACGCTGGTGCAGCCGGTGCTCGGGGTGGCTCTGGCCCTGACCCTGCTCATCCAGGGATTCGTGTCCGTGAAGGTCGGCATCATGGAGGCCCGCAGCCTCAAGGATCTCGGCATCGCGGGAGTCACCGCGGCGGTGCTGGCGTCCAACGGTGCCGCATGGGGCCTGGCGACGGGCGTCATCCTCTGCCTCGTGGTCTACGGCCGGAACTTCTTCCGCGGTGAGCCGGATGCCACCTTCGACGCCATGCTCCGCGCGCAGGAGGGCCAGGCCGCCGAGAACTGACGTCTCACGGGCCGCAGCCTTCGACCGAGGCCCCGGGATGCGTCGCCCAGTGCGACGCAGACCGGGGCCTCGGTGCGTGGGTCTGGCTGCCGGAGGGTCCGCGCAACGAACTGAGACGGAGTGGGGATCGGCCGTGCCGGGCGAGTGCCCAGGCCTGGGGATGTTGCCGTGCCAGAATGAGGCCGACTGCCACACCGCCGTGCTCCGAAAGGCTCTGCCACCATGCCCTCTCCCCAGAACCTCTCGAACTTCGTGTGGGGGATCGCGGATCAGCTGCGGGGCGTGTTCAGGCCGAACCAGTACGGCACCCTCGTCCTGCCCATGACGATCCTGCGCCGCATGGAGGCGGTCATGGCCCCGCACCGGGAGTTCTTCGCGGAGCTGGCGACCAAGGGGCATCCGGACTTCGTCCTGAACAACCTGGTGGAGTCCCGCACGGGCCTGACGTTCTACAACATCAGCCCCTTCACCCTGGACCGCATCCTGCAGGAGCCAGACCTGCTCCGCACGAACCTGCTGGCCTACGTGGACGGGTTCTCCCAGAACGTGGCGGACCTGTTCACCTATTACGAGTTCGACAAGACGGTCGCCAAGCTGGACGAGCATGACCGCCTCTTCCTGGTCCTGCAGCAGTTCGCCTCTATCGACCTCTCCCCGGACACCGTCTCCAACGCGGAGATGGGCACCCTCTTCGAGGACCTGATCCGCCGCTTCGCCGCCGCCTCCAACGAGACCGCCGGTGAGCACTTCACCCCGCGCGACGCGGTGAAGCTCCTCGTGGACCTGCTCACCGCCAACGACGACGACGTCCTCACCGGCTACCCGGTCCGCACCGTCTATGACCCCACGGCCGGCACCGGCGGCATGCTGTCCCTGCTGGACGAGCGCCTGCGCCGCATGAACCCGAACGCGGAGGTCCGCCTCTTCGGGCAGGAGCTCAACGACCAGTCCTATGCGATCTGCAAGTCCGAGCTGCTCGGCAAGGGCCAGGACGCGGACGGCATCGCCCGCGGGGACACCCTCAAGAACGACGCCCACCTGACCGAGCGCTTCGACTACGTCCTCTCCAACCCGCCCTACGGCGGCGACTGGAAGGCCTCCCGCACCGCGGTGGAGAAGGAGATCGCCGCTGGCGGCGCCACGAACCGCTTCCCCGGCGGCACCCCCGCCATCAGCGATGGCCAGATGCTGTTCCTCCAGCTCGTGGCCTCGAAGCTCCGCCCGGTCTCGGAGGGTGGCGGCCGGGCCGGCATCGTTCTCAACGGCTCCCCGCTGTTCACGGGCGGGGCCGGCTCGGGCCCGTCCGAGATCCGCCGCTGGCTGCTGGAATCGGACCTGGTGGATGCGATCGTCGCGCTGCCCACGGACATGTTCTACAACACCGGTATCGCCACCTACGTGTGGGTGCTGGACAACAACAAGTCGGCAGAGCGCCGCGGCAGGGTGCAGCTGATCGACGCCCGCACGTTCTTCACCAAGCTGCGCCGCAACGTGGGCTCGAAGAACAAGGAGCTGTCCAAGGCGGACCGCCAGCGCGTGCTGGACATCTACCGGGACTTCGACGCCCAGTCCGAGGCCAACGCCGAGTTCTCCAAGGTCCTCACCGCGCAGGACTTCGGCTACCGGGAGATCTCCGTGGAGCGCCCGCTGCAGCTGCGCTTCGAGGTGGAGGACGCCACCATCGCGGCGGCGCTCGCCACCAAGCCGGCGGACAAGCTTCCCGACGACGGCCGCTCGGCTCTCGAGGCGGCCCTCGCCTCCCTGCGTGGCCGGGTGTGGGATCACCAGCCCACTTTCGTGCTGGACCTGAAGAAGGCGTTGAAGGAGCACGGCGTGACCGCCGGCGCCCCGCTGGTGAAGGCCCTGACCGGGGCCATCGGCGTGCACGACCCCAAGGCGGAGGTGGTGACGAACAAGAAGGGTGAGCCGGAGCCGGACACCTCCCTGCGGGACACCGAACTGGTGCCCTTCGGCCGGGACATCCACGAGTACTTCGAAGCCGAGGTGGCCCCGCACGTGCCCGGCGCCTGGATCGACGAGTCCAAGACGAAGATCGGCTACGAGATCCCCTTCACCCGACTGTTCCATAAGTACGTGCCGCCGCGCCCGCTCGAGGAGATCGACGCCGAGCTCAAGCAGCTCACAGCCGAGATCATCGAGCTGTTGCAGGAGGTCGAGCGGTGAGCCTACCCCTCAAACGCCTCGCCACTGTGATTGCCGGACAATCGCCGGTGTCTGACGAGGTAGAAGATCTCACCGACGCGCTCCCGTTTATCCAGGGGAATGCCGAGTTCGGGCTTCGCCACCCGTCGCCGAAGTGGCAATGCGCGACTGCTCCGAAGGTTGCGTGTACGGACGATGTTCTTATCTCCGTGCGGGCCCCCGTTGGTGCAACCAACATCGCGGAGGGGCCACTAGGGATCGGCCGTGGCGTCGCTGCAGTCCGCGCGACTGACATGAACCCGGCGTACCTCTACTGGTTTCTGACCTCGAGCTCAGACCTATTGAATGCGGAGGCGACGGGGTCGACTTTCGCAGCCATCACTGCGGCAGACCTGGGTGACCTTGAAGTGCCGATTACGGACGTTGCGGACCAACGTGCCATCGCGGACTACCTCGACCGTGAGACCGCCACGATCGACGCCCTGATCGAGAAACAGCGTCAGTTGTCCGATGCGCTTCGTACTCGAAGGAGAGCAGCAGTTCTGGCGAGAACAGGTTTCTTGGGCGTGAAGCCTACTTCGGCTGCCAGCAGTGAGCCGTGGCTCGAATCTGCCCCGAGCCATTGGTCGCGGATGCACGTGAGGCGTCTGTTCGACCTGACTTCTGGCGCCGGTTTCCCGCCCGAGCTTCAGGGGGTGACCGACGAGGAACTCGCGTTCTATAAAGTCCGTGACCTCGGTAGGACGGACTCCTACGGGCGGCTAGGAGAGCCTGAAGACACGATCAGTCGCGAGACGGCAGACAAACTGAGGGCGAAAGTCCTCCCATCGGGGACTCTCGTCATGGCAAAGATCGGTGCTGCCCTTCTTCTAGGGCGGATTCGCATGGCTACACGACCAAGCTGTATCGACAACAACATGCTCGCACTGAGCCCGAAGTCACTTCTCTATCCCCGCTACGCGACGTACATGTTGGAAGGACTTCTTCTGGACCGTCTCGTTCAACCTGGAGCTGTGCCGTCCCTGAACGAGAGGGAGTTCCGACGCACCGTTTTCCCCGTTCCGCCTCTAGACGAGCAGCGCGAGATCGCCGACCACCTCGACCGCGAAACCGCCAAGATCGATGCCCTCATCTCCAAAGCGGAGCGGTTCATCGAGCTCGCCCAGGAGCGCCGCGCGGCGCTGATCACTGCCGCCGTCACCGGCCAGATCGAGATCCCCACGGAGGACTGACCGCACATGGCCATCCACAACGAGAGCGAGCTCGAGACCTACATCTGCGAGTACCTGGAGCAGCACGACTGGCTCTACTCGCCCAACGATGCCGGCTACGACCGCAAGAACGCGATCTTCCCCGAGGACGTCCACGCCTGGCTGGCCGAGAACCAGCCGGAGGACTACGGGCGCCTCGTGAAGGCCGATGCCCCGGCCTCCGCCCAGCAGGCGCAGCGGGACCAGATCACCACCCGCCTGATCGACGTGCTGAACAAGCCGCAGGACACCGGCGTCGGCGGCACGCTCAACGTGCTTCGCAAGGGCTTCAAGGTCGGCACCTCCGCCACCCTGCGCATGGCCGAGCCGCGGCCGGCCACGAACCTGAACCCGGCCGCCGTCGCCTCCTACGAGCGCATGCGGCTGCGTGTGATGCGTCAGGTGCACTTCAACCCGGCCACCAACCAGTCCGTGGACCTGGTGCTCTTCGTCAACGGCCTGCCCGTGGCGACGATCGAGCTGAAGACCGACTCCACCCAGTCCATCGGCCACGCGAAGAAGCAGTACCGCGAGCGCAACCCCAAGGCCACGCCGCTGTTCGGGTTCGGCACCCGCGCCGTGGTCCATTTCGCCGTCTCCAACCGCGAGGTCTGGATGACCACCAAGCTGGCCGGGAAGGACACCTTCTTCCTGCCGTTCAACCAAGGCGACGACGGCCACGCCGGCAACCCGCTCAATCCGAACGGCGGTTCCTCCACGGCCTACCTGTGGGAACGGATTCTCCAGCGGGACACCTGGCTCGAGATCCTCCAGAAGTTCGTCTTCCTCAAGAAGGAGACCGTGGAGGACGAGCACGGCCGCTCGCGCCGGAAGTCCACGCTGATCTTCCCGCGCTTCCACCAGTGGGAGGCCGTCACCTCGATGCTCGCCGCCGTCCGCGATGAGGGCGCCGGCAAGTCCTACCTGATCGAGCACTCCGCGGGCTCCGGCAAGACCAACACCATCGCCTGGACCGCCCACCGGCTGCTCTCCACCTACGGGGCGGACGAGCAGCGGGTGTTCGACTCGGTCATCGTGGTCACCGACCGCACCGTGCTGGACGACCAGCTCCAGGAGGCCGTCTGGCAGATCGAGCGGACCTCCGGCACCGTGGTGGCCGTGGACCGCAAGAACCTCGGGGGAGAGGCCACCAGCAAGTCCGCCCTGGTGAAGCAGACGCTGTTGCAGGGCAACCGGATCATCGTGGTGACGCTGCAGACCTTCCCCGCCGTGCTCGAACTCCTCAAAGGTGACTCGACGCTCGCCGGCCGCACCTACGCGGTGATCGCGGACGAGGCGCACTCCTCCCAGACCGGCTCCGCCGCAGCCAAGCTCAAGCGCGTGCTCACCCCGGACGAGCAGGCCGACCTCGAAGACGGGGGAGAGGCGGACACCGAGTCCATCCTCGCCGCCGAGGTCGCCGCCACCGGACGCCCGGAGAACATCAGCTTCTTCGCCTTCACCGCCACCCCGAAGGACAAGACCCTGCAGATGTTCGGCCGGCCCTCCGGCGAGTACGACGAGAAGGGCCAGGAGATCCCGGCCTCCTTCCACCGGTACACCATGCAGCAGGCCATCGAGGAGGAGTTCATCCTCGACGTGCTGAAGAACTTCACCAACTACGACACCGCCTTCAAGCTGGCCCTGGCCGGACAGAAGGGCGAGTTCCGTCCCGAAGGCGACCGGGCCGCCGTCGGGAAGCAGACCACCGAAGTGGACCAGACCGAGGCGAGCAAGAAGCTCATGCGGTGGGTCAAGCTGCACCCGACGAACATCGCGCAGAAGGTCAAGATCATCGTGGAGCACTTCCGCGCCAACGTGGCCGGACTGCTCGATGGGCAGGCCAAGGCCATGGTGGTCACCGACTCCCGCGCCGCCGCCGTCCGGTACAAGCGTCAGATGGACCAGTACATCCAGGACATGGGGTACACGGACGTGGGCACCCTGGTGGCCTTCTCCGGCGAGATCACCGACGACGACTTCGGGCTCGAGAAGGTCACCGAGCGGTCCATGAACCCGTCCGTGACCGACGACCTGGCCAAGGCGTTCGACGGGGACAGCTACCAGGTGATGATCGTGGCCAACAAGTACCAGACCGGCTTCGACCAGCCGAAGCTCTGCGCCCTGTACGTGGACAAGAAGCTCTCCGGCGTGCTGGCCGTGCAGACGCTGTCGCGCCTGAACCGTGCGGCACCCGGCAAGGACACCACCTACGTGTTGGACTTCGTGAACTCCGAAGATGACATCCAGGCCGCCTTCGAGCCGTACTACGCGGGCGCGAAGCTGGAGACGGTGACGGACCCGAACCTGATCCATGACCTGGGGACGAAGCTCGACGCCGCGGGCGTGTACGACTGGGACGAGGTCGACGCGTTCGCCGACGTGTGGGTGGCGTGGAAGCCGGGGAGCGGGCAGGAGGGCCTGCAGGCCGCGCTGGAGCCCGTGGCATACCGGTTCCGCAAGGAGCTGGCGCATGCGCGGATGAACCAGGACGAGACGCGCGTGAACGAGCTCGTTCTGGTGCGCAAGGACATGCGGTCCTTTGTCAGCCTCTACGACTTCCTCTCCCAGATCTACGAGTTCGGGGACACCGAGCACTACAAGCGGGCGCTGTTCCTGCGGCACCTGGTGCAGCTCGTGGGCGATCAGCCCGGCGGTGAGGAGCTGATCGACCTGAGTGATGTGCAGCTGGTGAGCATCCGGCAGAAGAAGACGTCCTCGGGGGACATCGGGCTGACCGGCGGGGCCGCGCTGAAGGGGACCACCGCTGTGGGAGGCGGGCAGGTGCGTGAGAAGCAGCGCGGGCCGTTGGAGGAAGTGATCGAGAAGATCAACGAGATCTTCGCCGGCGAAGGCGTGGATGCCTCCCCGTCCCAGCAGGAGGCGTGGGTCAGTGCCCTCGTGGCGCCGCTCATGGAGGACGAGAAGCTGCTGGGGCAGGCCGGAGCGAACTCGCTGGAGCAGTTCCTGGCGAGCCCGAACCTGGAACGGTCAGCGATGGGCGCCGTGTACGCGAATGAGGACGCCTTCGCGAAGATGACGGACATCGTGGGCAGGGGCGGGGACCCGTCCAAGATGATCGTTGCCGCGATCGGGGAGTACCTGTACTGGAAGGTGCGGAGCGAGGGGGCTGGGCCGGTGGACGTTGCCCATGGACGGTCCGCCGTTTTCATTGACGAAACGGCCCCTTCGCAGGGGACTTCCGTCGATGAAAGGGCGAGTGCGACGCCGTCGCGCGTCCGGAAGGGGAACTGAGATGGCACATCCCAAGACACTGCAGGTCTTCCTGATGGACGGTGCACCCACCGGTCGGCTGAAGTGCACCCTCGACAACTGGACGGGCCTCGTCTATGTAGTGCCTCGGACCAATCTCAATGTGCGGCCGCGGCCTGAAGCGTTCGACTCGACGGGTGTGTACCTCCTGCTGGGCCAGGACGCAGACTCCGGCGACGACGCGGTCTACGTGGGTCAGGCCGTGGGCCGTGCCAACGGCAACGGGTTGGTGGGCCGCATCCAGGAACACGTTGCCAACGGCCGGCATGACTTCTGGAACCGTGCCATCCTTCTCACCACCCTGGGTAATTCTTTTGGCCCCACCGAAGTGACCTTTCTGGAGAACCACTTCTTCGAGCTGGCGAAGACAATCGGCCGCTATCGCGTGGACAACGCGAACACGCCCTCGGGCGGCAATGTGACTGAAGAAAAACGCGCCGAACTGAATGAGTACGCAGAAAAGGGCCAACTGGTCATCAGTGCGCTCGGGCACCGCGTCTTCGAAGAAGTCGATGAACAGCTAGACCCATCCTCAGCACCCCAGCCCGGGCAGCGGTTGGACGACACTGTCTACTCGATGTCGATCAACGACGGTAATGCCACGGGACGTCCGACATCTGAGGGTTTCGTGGTCTTCGCCGGGAGCCGCGTGGCCAAGGGCCTGAGGGACAGCGCCCCTGTCGGGGTGCGTGCCAACCGTGAGAAGCACCGGGAAGTGCTGACCCCGGACGGAGTTCTGACCTCAGATGCCCTGTTCAGCAGCTCATCCGCAGCGGCTAGCTTCATCGCCGGAGGAAGCATGAGCGGTCCTGCCTCATGGAAGGGCTCGGATGGCAGGAGTCTGGGCGAGCATGAGGCAAGAACTTCCGCTCTCGAGCGAGGCCTGCAGGCAGACGCTGGCGCTGTGGTGGACGCCCCCTCGGAGGGGTCATATGCAGACTGGGGCTCATGAGCTGGGTCAACGACGTCATCCCCCAGATCCCGTCGATCGTTTCGGCGGCCGCAGCCGCGGCAGCAGCGTACGCGGCGGGCCGGTCTGCGCGTCTGGCCGGACAGCAGGTCACGAACCAGCAGGCGCAGTTCGAAGCCTCCATGCAGCCTTACGTGTGGGTGGACATCCGCCCTAGGGATGAGGACGGCCAGCTGCTCGTATTGGTGGTGGGTAATTCAGGACCTACCGTGGCGACCAACGTGCGGATTTGGGTGGATGAGGATGTCCCACACGCTCCTCGGCATCGGGAGCACCTCCAGCGGGCACTTGACCGTTTCAATTCCGGTCACGCATCGCTGCCTCCAGGGCGCAGCCACTCCTGGGGACTCGGGACCGCTGTGGAAATCCTGAACGATCCAGAGGTGGATCGACGGATCACGGTCACCATTGAGGCCGACGGACCGTACGGGCCAGTGGAGGCCCTGAGTTACCGAATCGATCTCAATGACTGGCGTGAGACGTCTGTGCAGGCCCGAGGCAGTATGTACCGCCTAGAGAAGGCGCTGCAATCGATGGAGAAGGCGCTCGTCAAGACGCTGCGGAAGTAATCTCGCAGGCCGGGAAGGGCTTGCGGCCCCTGTCCCCGTCGCAAGAGTGGCGCCTTCCGTGGCCTCACCTATCACGGTCGGGACGTCTCCTGTTGACCACTGGCTCGCTCCGCCGCGAAAAACATCCCGGGGCCACCTCCACGCAGCCGAGCGTGGCGACGCCGGGCGGTACGGTGGCCAGCAGCCAGGAGACACGATGCATCTCCCGTGGGCACTGAAAGGCCGTCGGCGGAGGAGTGAACCTGTCCACACCCGTGCCCCACAGGGGCTGCTTGTGGGATAGACTGGTTGCAACAGAGCCCCCGCCAAGCTTCCCGTTGCAGGCCCCGTTCCAGCGACGCAGCTCAAATGCGCGGGGGCCGTGTTCGTCTCGGAGGAGCACGTGAAAGATAGCCGCAAACCCTGGATCTCCTACGCGCAGCAGGTCGACCTGCTGCGCTCCCGGGGGATGGAGATCGACGACGTCGGCGCAGCCCATGAAGAGCTCCGAAGAGTCGGCTACTACCGGCTCTCCGGGTACTGGCGCTTCTTCCAGCACGACCCTGCGTTCGGAGACAACCGTTTCCGAGACGGCACGCGATTCTCGGAGATCGCCTCGCTGTACCGCTCGGACGAACAGCTTCGTGAGCAGTGCGGCATGGCGGTCGCAGAGGTGGAGGTGGCTCTCCGCACGTCGTTCGCCCACGTGATCGCAGAACGGCATGGGCCGTACGGCGTCTTCCTGAAGGCTGATTCCTACACCCAGCCTCCGGCACGCCAGGTGCCCGTGGACCAAGCGATTCGGGATGACCTGGATCGTGCTCGACAGGCTTTCGTGGTCCGTCATCGAGCCGATGCCTATCGCGACCTGCCGGTGTGGGCCGCCGTCGACGTCCTGTCCTTCGGCACCCTCTCCAAGGCGATCGACTTCGTCCGAGATGAGGACGTTCGGCGCGGCGTCGCCGACACCTGGGGGCTCCGGCAGATGGGATTCTCCTCCACAGTCCGGAGCCTCGCAGTACTGCGGAATGCCTGCGCGCACCATTCGCGGCTGTGGAACACGGTCCCGCCGAATCTTCCCGACCTCGGCGTGAAGGCGAGGAAGATCAAGCGGCAATGGGGTCAGTACGAGAGCCAGAGCATGGTCCCTCTCCTGGCTGGCCTCGCCACCTACTCTGAGGCCGTGTCCGGCAGCACCTGGTTCCAGGAAAACGTCCAGGAGCTACTCGCAACGGGTGGCCACTTCGCCGAAGGCCTGCGCGTTCCTCGCCCATACGTTTCTGCCGACCGCTAAGGGAGTCACGGGCTACCCCGTCCACCCCACCCAGTACGCTCGCCCCATGAAGATCGGTCTCCGCAAGCCCAGCCTGAAGAAGTCCATCAAGGCCCGCACCACGGGCCGCGCCAAGCGCGCGATCAAGCGCAAGGTCATCCCCGGCTACGGCCGCAAGGGGATGGGCTGGCTGCGCGATCCGAAGCGCGCCGCCTACAACGCCGTCTACCGGCGCACCACGGTCGGCCTGGGTGACGTCCTGAAGATGTTCAAGTGACCTCCACGCCCTCGCGGACCCGGCCGGGGTCGGCCCGCTGAACACGCGCCGCCGGCCTGGCCACTCACGGCCCGCGCCGCCGCCCACCTCTCACCGGCCCGCGAACGCCTCCACCCGCCGCACGGCCTCCGGGTGCTCGGACGCCGCCGCGATCGACGCCGCCTCCTGCCGCACATGCGCGCGCAGCGCCTCGACGTCGGCCCCGCGCGCCAGCGCCTTGGTCGGCCCATAGGTGTGCGCCGGACCGGCCACCAGCTCGTCCTCGAGCTCCGTCAGGCGCGCCGCGAACGCGTCGCCGGCCACCGCCTCGGTCGCCAGGCCCCACGCGACGGCCTCGGTCCCGTTCAGGCGCCGCCCGCCGAGCAGCAGCTGCGTCGCGCGCACCGGCCCGAGCACCCGCGGCAGCCAGTAGGACACGCCCGTGTCCGGCGTCATCCCGAGCGCCGAGAACGCCGTCACCAGCTGCGCGTCCTCGCGCACCAGCACGACGTCGCCGCCCAGCATGAGCCCGAGCCCCGCCCCGGCGGCCGTCCCGTTGACGCCGGCCAGCACCAGCAGGCGAGAGCCCGTCAGCGCCACCGCGACCTCGCCCGCCGCCTCGCCGAGCTCCTGGATCATCGCGCGCCGCTCCGGCCCGGCGGGGGAGGCCGCCATGGCCTGGACGTCCCCGCCGCCGCAGAAGATCCGCCCCGCACCGGTCAGCGTGAGCACGTGCACGGACTCGTCCGCCTCGGCCGCGGCGATCGCCGCGAGCACCTCGCGCGCCATCGTCAGCCCGAGCGCGTTGCCC
The DNA here is from genome assembly GCF_052615555.1 of Micrococcus sp. EWR3.9.1. Lineage (NCBI taxonomy): Bacteria > Bacillati > Actinomycetota > Actinomycetes > Micrococcales > Micrococcaceae > Micrococcus > Micrococcus sp. EWR3.9.1. The sequence goes on along the minus strand of NZ_JBQXFD010000009.1, from coordinate 59,584 downwards.
TTCGCGGGCCGGTTCAGCGTCAGCCGCACGACGCCGGGCCGCGTCTCGACGAGGACGGCGGGGGCGTCGTCGTGGGGGGAAGGGGTGGGTGCGGTGGTCATGTCAGCTCCTGGGGTCGGAAGGTGGGGTGTGCGGGTGTCGGCCACGGGAACGGCCGGCCGGGGCTCACGCGAACGCGCTCATCCCGGTCAGGTCCCGGCCGAGGATCAACGCCTGCACGGACTCGGTGCCCTCGTAGGTGTGCAGCGCCTCGACGTCGGCGAAGTGCCGCATCACCCGGTGTTCCAGGAGGATGCCGTTGCCGCCGAGCATGTCCCGGGCGATCTGCGCCACCCGCCGCGCACCCCGGGTGCAGGCGTACTTCAGCAGGGAGGCCTGCTCGTCACGCAGCCGCCCCGCCGCCTGCAGGCGGGCCACGGCCACGCAGCGGGTCTGCATGGCGGTCACCTCGTCCAGCATCTGCGCGAGCCGTTCCTGCACCATCTGGTGCGCTCCCAGCGGCTTGCCGAACTGCTCGCGCTGCCGGGCGTAGGCGAGCGCGGCCTCGAACATCGCCGTGGCGTGGCCCAGCGCGGACCAGCCCACGTTCACGCGGGTGGCCACCAGCACGCGCGCGGCGTCCTTGAACGTCGCCACGTCCGGCAGCCGGGCGTCGTCGCCGACCCGCACGTCGGTCAGCGTGATCTCCGCCTGGTGGATGGCCCGCAGCGCGCCCTTGCCCGTGATCACCTCGGCCTCGTAGCCGGGCGTGGACTGCTCCACCACGAACCCCTTGACCTGGCCGTCCTCGGTGTCGCGCGCCCACACGATCGTGATGCCCCCGGCGGCCCCGTTGCCGATCCACTTCTTGGCGCCGTTCAGCACCCAGCCGCCGGCGCCGTCGGGCCGCGCGGACGTCTCGAGGGACACCGAGTCCGAACCGTGCAGCGGCTCCGTGAGCGCGAACCCGCCCGGCAGCGTGCCGCGCGCCACCGGCTCGAGGTACCGCTCCTTCTGCTCCGGGCTCGCGCAGTGCACCAGGGCGCGCAGCACGAGCCCGCCCTGCACCGCCGCCGCGGCCGCCATCGACCCGTCCGCGCGGGAGATCTCCATCGCCACCAGGCCCGCGGCCAACGGCGACATCACCGCGTGCCCCGGCACCTCCAGCCCGTCGGTGAGCAGGTCGAGCTCGCCCGCCCGCGCCACCAGGTCCAACGGGTACTCCGCCCGGTCCCAGTGCCCGTCGATCCGCTCGAGCACCTCCCGGCCGTAGGCACGGGCGCGGTCCCAGTGCGCGCGGTCCTCCTCCGTCGCCTCCCCGAACGCGTCCAGGTAGTCGACGTCCAGGGGCGTGACGACGTCGTAGGTCGGCTTCTGCCTGCGCGTCACCGGGCCTCCTGCGTCCGCTCGGCGCGCAGCGCGCGCTTGAGCAGCTTGCCCGACTGGTTCCGCGGCAGCTCCGCCACGAAGTCCACGCGCTTGGGCACCTTGAAGCCTGCCAGGCGCTCCTTCACGTGGGTGCGCACGGTCTCCGCGGTCAGCTCGGCGCCCTCCTTGAGCACGACGACGGCGGTCACCGCCTCGATCCAGCGCTCGTCCGGCAGGCCGATGACGGCGACCTCGGCCACCTCGTCGAGCTCGTAGATCGCGTCCTCGACCTCCCGCGGGGCGACCAGCACGCCGCCCGTGTTGATGACGTCCTTGATGCGGTCCACCACCTGGATGTAGCCGGCCGCGTCCTGGGTGACCTGGTCGCCGGAGCGGAACCAGCCGTCGTCGGTGAAGGCGTCCGCGGTGGCGTCCGGGCGGTTCCAGTAGCCGGAGAGCAGCTGCGGCGAGCGGTACTGGATCTCGCCGGGCTCGCCGGGCGCGGCGGGGGCGCCGTCGGCCGTCATCACCCGCGCCTCCACGTGGAACACGGGGCGGCCGCACGAGGCCGGCCGCGCGTCGTGCTCCTCGGGGCGCAGCACGGTGCACAGCGGGCCCAGCTCGGACTGGCCGAAGCAGTTGTAGAAGCCGATGCCCGGCTGACTCTGACGGAGGCGCTGCAGCACGGTCACCGGCATGATCGAGGCCCCGTACTGGGCCTTGTGCAGCGAGGAGAGGTCACGCGTGGCCAGGTCCGGATGGTTCGCCAGCGGCACCCAGACGGTGGGCGCCAGGAACAGGGAGCCGATGTGCTCGGTCTCCACGAGCTCGAGCATCCGGGGGATGTCCGGGGCGGCCAGCAGTCGCACCGTGGCGCCGAGGCTCAGGTAGGGGAGCAGGAACACGTGCATCGCGGCCGAGTGGTACAGCGGCATGGCCACGAGGGGGCGGTCCTCGGCCGTGAAGTCCAGCGCGATGATCGAGGAGAGGTACTCCGCCACGAGCGCCCGGTGGGACATCATGGCGCCCTTGGGGGTGGAGGTGGTGCCGGAGGTGTAGAGCAGCTGGGCCAGGTCGGTGGCCGACACCTCCGCCTCCGGGGCGGCGGCGTCCATCGTCTCGTCCTGGGCGGTCTGAAGCACGGAGGGCTCGGCGTGGCCCGCGGGGAGCATGGTCCACACGTGCCGCAGAGCCGACGCGCGGCCCTCGGCCTGGACCTGGTCGACGCGCTCGAGCATGCCGGCGTCGGCCACGAGCAGCTCCGCACCCGAGTCCTCGAGGGCGTGCGCGAGCTCGCCGCCCTTGAGCGCGAAGTTCACGGGCACGTGCACGTAGCCGGCCGTGACGCAGGCCAGGAAGAGCAGCGCATAGGCGTCCGAGTTGGTGGCGTAGGCGGCCACCCGGGTGCCGGCCGGCAGGCCGGTGCCCTGGAGGCGGCGGGCCACGCGGTGCGCTCCGTCCCGGAGCTGGGCGTAGGTCCAGTCGCGGTCCTCGAAGCGCAGGGCGACGGCCTGCGGGGAACGGGCGACCGCGCGTGCGAACACGCGGCCGATCGTGTCCTCCGGGGCGGGGGAGAGGTGGCCGGCGTCGGTGGGGTGGGTGATCTGGTCGGGCATGGAAACCTCCGGGGGATGGGTCAGAGACGTTCGATCACGGTGACGTTGGCCTGGCCGCCGCCCTCGCACATGGTCTGCAGGCCGTAGCGGCCGCCGCTGCGCTCGAGCTCGTGCAGCAGGGAGGTCATCAGGCGGGCGCCGGTGGCGCCGATGGGGTGGCCCAGGGCGATCGCCCCGCCGTTGACGTTGACCTTCGCCGGGTCCGCGCCGGTCTCGGTCAGCCAGGCCAGCACGACGGCGGCGAACGCCTCGTTGATCTCCACGAGGTCCATGTCGTCGATGGTCAGGCCCATGCGGTCGAGCGCGTACGCCGTCGCCGGGATCGGGGCGGAGAGCATCATCACGGGGTCGGCGCCGCGGGCGGAGAGGTGGTGGATGCGGGCTCGCGGGGTGAGGCCGTGGCGGCGCACGGCCTCCTCGGAGGCGAGCAGGAGGGCGGCCGCGCCGTCGGACATCTGTGACGCGGTGGCCGCGGTGTGCAGCCCGCCGGGGACGATCGGGTCGAGCGAGGCGATCTTCGCGGCGTCCGGGGTGCGGGGGCCCTCGTCCGCGGTGAGGCCGGCGAGGGGCAGGATCTCGCGGTCGAAGCGACCGTCGGCCTGGGCGGCGAGTGCGCGTTCGTGGGAGCGCACCGCGAACTCCTCCAGGGCGTCGCGGTCCAGGTTCCAGTGCCGGGCCATCATCTCGGCCCCGCGGAACTGGGAGATCTCCTCGTCCCCGTAGCGGGCGGCCCAGGACTCGGAGCCGGTGAACGGGTCGGGGAAGCCGAAGTCGGCGGCCGCGCTGTTGGACCGGGAGAGCGGGATGGCGCTCATGGACTGCACGCCACCGGCGACGACGAGGTCCGCCGTCCCGCTCATGACGGCCTGCGCGGCGTAGTGGACCGCCTGCTGGCCGGAGCCGCACTGGCGTTCGACCGTGGTGCCGGGGACGTCCTCGGAGAGCCCGGCCGCGAGCCAGGCGTTGCGCGCCACGTCCATGGCCTGCGGGCCGAGCTGGTCGATGCAGCCGAGGATGACCTCGTCGTACTCGGCCGAGTCGATGTCCTGGCGGGCGACGAGCTCGCGCAGCGGCGCGGCCGCCAGATCGAGGGGATGCACGCCGGCGAGCCCCTTCCCTCGGCGACCCACGGGGGTGCGGACGGCGTCGATGATGTAGGCCTCGGGCATGGGGGCTCCTCCGGACGGCGGGGACGTGACGCCGATCACGCTATTGCTTGGATGTCCAACGATCAAGAGGGTGACGGGATCCGTCGCGGCGGCGTGGGCGTGGCGGAGGGCGCCGTTTCGTCAACGAAAGCGGCTCAGGGCGCGCCGTTTCGGCCACGAAAGCGCTGGGGCGGGCGTCGCCTCGCCCTGGTCAGGACCCCCTGCCCCGGGCCTAGCGTGAGGGCGAGCGGCACGCACCCGTGCCGCCCAGAGGAGAGGAGCCGGCCATGGCCACCCCGCACACCCCCGACCCCCAGGACGCCCGGCGCGCACGCGAGGCGACGGACGAGACCTCCGGTGCCGCGTTCGACGGCGACACGCCCCCAGCCGAGGGCGCAGGCGTCGGCCCGAGCAACCCGGGCATGGACGTGGAGCAGACCGGCGAGCGCTCGGCGGGCAAGATCGTGCTCGGGCTGATCATCGCCCTCGTGGTCATCGGCGTCCTGCTGTTCATCCTGGGCCGCGTCGCCGGCCTCGGCTGAGCCGCGGCGCAGACCCCTCGGGCACGCCACCGGCACACCACGACCACGGGGCGGGCACCGATCCGTCGGTGCCCGCCCCGTGGTCGTGTCCGCTCCGCGGTGATGCCGTTCAGCGGCGACTCCGCACCGTCGCAGCGGTCAGAAGCCGCCGCCCATGGTCCGGCGGCCACCCGCCGTGCGTCGGCCGGCGGCACCGGACCGGCCGCGGGAGGCGAGGGCCCCGCCGAGCAGCCCGCCCAGCAGGCCGGTGCCGAGGCCGCCCGTGGACCGGGCCGAGGGCCCGAAGCCGCCGCGGTACGCACCGGAGCTGCGCCCGCGCGTCGTGCTTCCGGCGCCGCGGCGCGAGAGCTCACGCAGCGCCAGACCGCCGAGCGTGCCCAGGAGGGCACCGCCCAGGCCGCTGGACCGCCGTCCCTGAGCGCGGGCCTGTCGGCCGAAGCCGGCGGACCGGCCGACGTGCGCACCGATGGTGGGCCGGCTGGAGCGGCGGCCGCCGCCGCCGAGAGTGCGGGTGATGCTGGAGAGGATGCCCATGTGTCCTCCTCGGACGTCGTGCCGGCCGCTCGGGCGTGGCCGGTCGGGTGCGCCTCAACCTAGGCGCCGACCCCCGCGCGGTGTCCAGACCGGGCCTCCTCACGCATCGAGGCGGGATATCCACCCCACGGCCGCCCGCGGCAGCCGGATGGGGTCGATATCCCGCCTCGAAACGCGCGGGCGGGGGCGTCAGTCCTGGAGCGGGGAGGTCTTCGGCTCGTCCCGCCAGAGGGCCACGTTCCGCGCCTCGGGCAGGTCGGAGAGGTGGAAGCCCGGATCCATGCCCGCCTTGAGCTTGCGCTCGTAGTCCCGGAGCAGCTTCACGGCCAGCCCGCCCAGCGGGATGATCGCCACGAGGTTGATGGTCGCCATGAGGGCCGCGAACGTGTCCGCGAGGTTCCACACCAGCGCCACGGAGCCCAGCGCGCCGCCGACCACGCACACCAGCACGAGCACGCGGAACACGGTGATGGCCGGACCCGCGTGGCGGCCGGCCAGGTACCGGATGTTGGCCTCGCCGTAGTAGGTGTTGCCCAGCACGGAGGACCAGGCCAGGAAGAAGATGATGACGGTCAGCGCCGGGCCCGCCCACGCGCCCACGGCCTGCTGGAGCGCACCCTGGGTCACCTGCATGCCGAGCGCCTCCCCGCGTCCGTAGGCCGGGTTGGAGAGCAGGATGATGAACGCGGTGGCCGAGCACACGATCAGGGTGTCGAAGTAGACGCCCAGGGACTGCACGAAGCCCTGCTTGGCCGGGTGGGAGACGGCCGCGGTGGCGGCGGCGTTCGGGGCGGAGCCCATGCCGGCCTCGTTGGAGAACATGCCGCGGCGCACGCCCTGCATCACCATCGTCATGCCGACGGCGGCGCCCGCGACCTCGCGCAGGCCGAAGGCGTGGCCCACGATCAGCGCGATCATGCCCGGGACCTCGGTGATGTTGACGACCATCACGATCAGGGCCAGGAAGATGTAGAACGTGGCCATCACGGGGACCACCACGTTGGTCACGGCCGAGAGCCGGCGCACGCCGCCGAAGATCACGAGGCCGGTGAGGACGGCCAGGCCCAGGCCCACGATCCACGCGGTGGTGGAGGACGCGCCCCAGTTGGCCTGCACGGACTCGGAGATCGAGTTGGACTGCACGGCGTTGAACACGAAGCCGTAGGTCACGGTGATGGCGACGGCGAACACGGCCGCCAGCCACTTGGCGCCCAGACCGTCGCGGATGTAGTACGCGGGCCCGCCGAAGTAGCCGTCCGCGCCCTTCTGCTTGTACAGCTGGGCCAGCGTGGACTCGACGAACGCGGTGGCGCCGCCGATGATCGCCAGCAGCCACATCCAGAACACGGCGCCCGGGCCGCCGAGCACGATCGCGATCGCCACGCCGGCCACGTTGCCGGTGCCCACGCGCGAGGCCGCCGAGATGGTGAAGGCGCGGAACGGGCTCACGCCGTCGTTCTCGAATCCGGTCTGGGACTTGGCCGTCACCGACCGCAGCATCTCCGGGAGCATGCGCACCTGCACGCCCACGGTCCGGATGGTGAACCACACCCCCGCCACGAAGAGCAGCGCCATCACGACGTACCAGTACTTGTCGTTGAAGGCCGTGATGGCCGCTGTGATCTGTTCCACTGTCGCTTCCACAGCCCCACCCTAGAGGCTGGGGCGGAGGACGCGGAATCGGGGCCGGGGTCAGCCGGCGGCGGCGTCGTCCCCGACGCGGAGCCGGATCAGCTGCCCCATCCGCTCGGGCAGGTCCCCCTCGGGGGTGCCGACGCTGGCGTGGCGGGCGGCGGCCCGGGCGAGGTCGTCGGCCAGTTCGTTGCCGTGCACCCCCACGTGGCCCTTGACCCACGTGGTGTCCACCTGGACGTCCGCGGCCTGCGCCAGGTCGACGGCGGCCAGCAGGCGCCGCAGGGTGCGGCGGATGCGCTCGCCCCGGGCGCCGCCGAGGGTGAGCCGCTCGCGGCGGGCGGCGTTGAGCAGGGCCAGCGCGGCGCGCGAGTCCGAGTGGATGGTGACCCGGCCGCCGGGGGTGCCCGCCCACGCGCAGATCACGTGCCCCAGCACGAGCGCCTCGAGTTCCACCTCGAGCGGCATCGTGGCCCCGGCCACGGCCTGCACGGCCCACATGCTCGGCCCGGCGACGGCGGCCGCCCCGCCGATGCGGGAGCCGCGCAGCACGGAGCCGTCCACGTACACGTCCGTCACGTCCGCCTCGTCCGCGAACGTGAGGCTGTGGGTCACCCCGGGCAGGTTGCGGCGCAGGAAGCGGTCCGCGCGGCGGCGGGAGAGGAAGACGCCGGAGGAGCGGCGCAGCGCGTCCTCCTCCTCCTGGGCGGCCTCGATGGCCTCGAGCGGGATCCGGGCCGCGCCCGTCTGGGCGACCGTCTCCGGATCCACGTCCGGCAGCAGGTAGCTGGAGCGCTGCGTGCCCACGGGGGACTCGTCGAGCCGGTAGGAGACCACGCGCGTGTCCACGGGGGCGAGGACCTCGAGCAGGGAGAGCAGCTCGGCGTCCCGGTCCGAGCGCAGCCGCACGATCACCGGGCGCTCCGGCGGCAGGTCGACGGTGACGGTGGACCAGAAGGCGCTCAGATGCGCCGTGCCGACCATCCCGGTGTAGACGTGGCCGCGGACGTCGTCGCCGAGCTCGCGCAGCTCGAGCTCGCGGGCCACGTAGACGATGCCCCCCGTCGTCGGGTGCAGGTCCAGGCGGAGGGCGGGGCCGTGGTCCACGCCGGGCAGCATGGCCAGCGGGCTGGCCACCACGCGGACGCCGTCCCGGCGGATCCGGGTGCGCGGCGGGGAGGGGCGGGGGACGACGGGGCCGGTGCGCGTGAGGTCGACGCCGTTCCGGTCCCGCGGGGTGCCCCGGGGCCGGCGGGCCCGGACCACGCGCAGCGGGCGGTGCTGCTCCTCCGCCTTGGCGCCCGGGCCACGGAAGTCCCAGCCCACGTCGACGAGCGCCGCGGGGTGTGCGGCCTCGACGTCGTGATGCAGCGTCCGGTCCACGACCGTCCGCGGGTGGTTGATCCGTGCTCCCATGGTTTCGCCGGCTGTGTCGAAGGGGACCGCGCCGGAACTGTGAGCCGGGTCCGGCGGGCCATGCTGGTCCTGCGGCGGTCGGGCGGGATCGCCGTGGACGAAGGGGACGACCCGTCCCGACCTGTTCTGCTCTGGGCGACCTTACCGAGCGCACCTGTGAGGAGGCAGGTCTCCTCTCCTCGGCCTCCCGCGCGGCGGCGTCGGACGAGGGGTCAGAGCGGGTCCGTGCGGTGCCGCTGCACGTCCGGGCCGGTCGGCACGCCGAGCGCCTGCGCCTGCGCGCGCTGCTGCCGCAGGGACACGGTGCCCAGCAGCAGCGCCAGGGCCCGCTCCCCGTCCTCCGGGGTGTCCGCCGCCTCGGTGAGCAGACGGTGCAGGCCGAGGCCGCCCAGCCCGAGCGCGAGGGCGGAGAGCACCACGTCCGCCCCGTCCCGGTGCCGCAGCAGGGCGGCCTCCGCGACCTCGGCGCGGCCCGCCAGGTCCGTGACGCGGCGAGCCCGCACGGTCTCCTCCGCCTCGGCGACGATCCGGTCCGCCACCCGCGCCAGCAGCGACTGCTTGTCCGGCACGTGCCAGTACAGCGCGGAGGCCTGCACGCCCAGCACCCCGGCCACGCGCCGCATGGACAGGTCGCCCATGCCGAAGTCCTGCAGGATCCCGACGGCGGCGTCTACCACGTCCTGGGCGGTCAGCCGGGGGCGGGGTGCGGGCGGGGTCATGCCTGAGAGGCTACCGCCGGCCGTCCTCCTCCGCCGCGATGCGTCCCCCCGCGCCGAGGCGCACGGTGCGGTCGGCCATCACGGCGGCCTCCGCGAGGTCGTGGGTGACGACGACGCCGGTCGTCCCCGCCGCCCGCAGCACCGCCCGGATGTCCTCGGCCAGGCGCCGGCGCAGGTCCGCGTCGAGCGCGGACAGCGGCTCGTCCAGCAGGAGCACCCGCGGGGCCGGGGCCAGCGACCGGGCGAGCGCCACGCGCTGGGCTTGCCCGCCGGAAAGCCGCTGCACGGGCCGGTCCGTGAGCTCGGTCAGGCCCACCAGGTCCAGCAGCTCGGCCACACGTGCCCGCCGCCGGGCCCGGTCCCAGCCGGCGGACTCGAGGCCGTACGCCACGTTCCGGCCCACGGTCCGGTGCGGGAACAGCTGCCCGTCCTGGAACACCATCCCCACGCCCCGGCGGTGCGTCGGCACCGCCGCCACGTCCCGCCCGTCGAGCTCCACTGTGCCCGCCACCACGTCCTCGAGCCCGGCGATCCCGCGCAGGATGGTGGACTTGCCCGAGCCGGAGGCGCCCACGAGCGCCACGATCTCCCCGGCGGCCACGTCCAGGTCCGTCCCCCGCACGGGGGTGGAGCCGTCCGGGTAGCGGATCGCCACGTCCCGCAGCCGGAGGGAGGCCCCCGTCGTCGTCGGCGTCATCACAGACCTCCCGCCCCGGCCGGGCCCCGGGGGCGCAGCCGCTCGCACACCAGCATGATCCCGGCGCTCAGCACGGCCAGCACCGTGGCCGCCGCGAGCGCCATCCCGTAGTTGTCCGCGCCCGGCCGGCCCAGCAGCCGGGCGATCAGCACCGGCAGGGTGGGCGCGGACGGGCTCGCCAGGAAGCTCGTGGCCCCGAACTCGCCCAGGGACACCGCGAACGCGAAGCCCGCGGCCACGCCCACGCCGCGGGCGAGGAACGGGCCGTCCACCGTGGCCAGCACCCGCCACGGGCCCGCCCCGAGGGTGCGTGCGGCCTCCCGCAGCCGCGGGTCCACCGCCGCGAGCACGGGCACGAGCGCCCGCACCGCGAGCGGCAGCGCCACCACCGCCTGGGCCAGCGGCACGAGCACGCCCGAGGCCGCCAGCTCCGGGAACGTGGCCCGCAGGGACACGACGAAGCCGAAGCCCACGGTCACCGCGGACACCCCGAGCGGCAGGAGCAGGGCGCCGTCGAGGGCCCGCTGGGCCGCCAGCGCCGCGCGTGAGCGGAAGGGCCGGGTCAGCAGCAGGGCCAGCGGCACGGCCACCACGAGCGTCACGAGCGTGGCGTCCACGGCCACCCGCAGGGACTGTTCGAGCGCCTGGGCCGGCGTCGACCCGCCCACGAACCCGCTGCCCGCGCTCGTCGCCAGCAGCCGGTAGTTGCCCAGCCCCCAGCCGTGGCGGGTGTGGAAGGAGCGCACCACGAGCGTCAGGATCGGCGCCACCACGAGCGCCACCACCGCGAGCATCACGGCCACCGGGACCGCGTCCGCGCGCGTGAGCCGGGCCGGCGGCGTCTCCCGCAGGCGCAGCGCCCGCTGGGTGCGCGCCGCCGTCACGCCGGAGACCACGACGGCGGCCAGCACCACCGCGAACTGCAGCACGGAGAACACCGCCGCGGTCCGCAGGTCCAGGTAGACGGAGGTCTGCACCCAGATCTCCGACTCGAGCGTGCCGTAGCCGGGCCGGCCGAGCGTCTGGACGATGCCGAACGCGGACGCGCAGAACAGGAACACCAGCGCCGCGCTCGCGGCGATCGCCGGGGCGAGCTGGGGCAGCGTCACGGTGCGGAACGCCCGCCACGGCGAGGCGCCCAGGGTGCGGGCGGCCTCGGTCTGGCGCGGGTCCAGCGCGTTCCACAGCGCGCCCACCTGGCGCACCACCACGGACACGTTGAAGAAGACCATGGCCAGCACGACGGCGGTGGTCGTCTGGTCCAGCCCGGTGAAGCCCAGCGGTCCGCCGGGGGCGAGCAGGGCGCGGAACGCGACGCCGACCACCACCGTGGGCAGCACGAACGGCACGAGCACGAGGGCGCGGAGCACGGCCCGCCCCGGGATGCGACGCCGGTGCAGCACGAACGCGGTCGGCAGGCCGAGCGCCACCGAGACCACCGTGCCGGCGGCGGCCATGCCGAGCGTCTGGCCGAGGATGCGCCACGTGCGCTCGCGGGCGAGGGTCTCCCCGAAGGCGGTGAGGTCCACGGCGCCGGTGAACGCGTCGGCGTCGCCGCCGATCCCGCGCCAGAGCATGGCCGCCACGGGCCACGCGAAGAAGACGAGCAGGAAGGCGACCGGCAGGACGGCGGCCACCAGCCACCACGGGCCGAGCCCGTCCCCCCGGCCGCGGGCCCGCCGGCGCGGCAGGTCCGTGCCGGGGGCCGCGACCTCGGTGAGCGCGGACATCAGCGCCGGGAGGCCTCGGCCAGGGCGGTCCACTCCTTCAGCAGGTCCTCGCGGCGCTCGTCGATGCGGGCGGGGTCCGGGGTGATGGCGTCCTCGACGAGCGGCGCGTTCTGCGCCCACTCCTCGGGCAGCTGCACCGACTCGTCGATCGGGTACATGTACATCGACTCGGGCAGGGCGGACTGGACCTCCTCGGTGAGCATGAAGTCCACGAACGCCTGCGCGCCCTCGGGGTTCTTCGCGCCCTCGAGCACGCCGGCGTACTCGACCTGCGGGGTGCAGGAGTCCTCGATCACCTCGGTCTCGGGGGCGAACGCGGGGGAGGAGGAGTAGGAGAGCACCACCGGGAACCGACCCTTGCCCTCGCCGCCGGAGAAGTCCGAGTTGTAGGCGTCGGACCAGCTGTCGGCGATCTTGCCCCCGTTCTCCATCAGGCCCCGCCACCAGTCCTGCCAGCCGTCGTCGCCGTACTTCTCCGTGGTGGCCGCGAGCAGCGCCAGGCCGGGGGAGGAGGCCACGGGGGAGGTGGCGACCGTCAGCTTCGCGTACTCGGGGTCGTCGAGCTGGTCGATCGAGGTGGGGGCCTCGACGTCGTGGGCCTCGAACCATGCCGGATCCGTGTTGAAGCACACCTGGCCCTGGTCCACCGGGGTCATGCGGTCCTCCACCATCCGGTCCTGTGCGGAGGCGGGCAGGTCCTGCGGGGTGTATTCGGCGACGACGCCCTCGCGGACGAGGCGGTGCGCCGAGTGGTCCTCCACGCCGTAGACGCCGTCCACGGTGGGCTCGTCCTTGGCCAGCAGGAGCTGGTTCACCACGCTGCCGGCGTCGCCGGGGGCCGTGGTCTTCAGGGTGTAGCCGGACTCCTGCTCGAACTTCTGGACGAGCTCCTGGGGCAGGTTGAACGAGTCGTGCGTCATGATCGTCACCGTCGTCGGCTCGCCGCCGCCGGCGCCGGAGGCGGACGACGACGCCCCGTCGCCGGACGAGCCGGACACCGAACAGCCGGTGAGGGCGAGGGCGGCCACTGAGAGGGCGGCGAGGGCGCGGTGCGGGGTGCGGGACATGGCGGTTCTCCTCTGGGACGGCAGAGGGGCCGGGACGAGGCCGCCACCGGAATCCCGGGACGACGTCGACCGGGAGACTCGACTTCCTTCGCCGGTGCGGACCGGAGCAGGTTCGAGGGTCTGCGGCGGACCGCACTCTCAGCGCCGCGCGGGCGCTCCCCTGTCGATGTGGACTGGTCCCGACCCTACCCCGTCCGGCCCGCGCATAGACTGCCCGCGTGAGCGCCGCACAGCCCGCGGGGGTGACCCCGCCGCCCGCCTCGTCCAGCCCCGCCTCCGACTGGGACATCCGCCGCCCCCACCGCATGTGGCCGCGCATGCTGGTGATCGTCCTGACGCTCGCGGGCCTGGTGCTGGTGGTGCAGTTCTTCCAGGGGATCGCCTCCATCGCGGCGCCCGTCTTCCTGGGGCTGAACCTCGTGATCGTGGTCTATCCCCTGCAGGCCTGGCTCATCCGCCGGGGCCTGCACCCCGTGCTCGGGGCCGCCACCACCGTCCTGCTGGTCGTCGCGGTGATGGCCGTGTTCGGGGGCATGATGGTGTGGTCCGGCCTCGAGCTGGTGGCGGAGCTGCCGAAGTACGCGGACCGCTTCCAGCAGATCGTCCTGGACGTCTCGCACTGGCTCAACGAGCGCGGCGTGACCCCGGACATGGTGTCCCAGCAGCTGGCCTCGATCGACATGAGCACCGTGACCGGGACGGCCGTCAGCGCCATCACGAAGATCGCCACGAACGTCTACGCGGTCTTCGGCCTGCTCGTCACCGTGATCATGGGCATGTTCTTCCTCGCGATGGACTCGATGGACGTCGAACGCCGCGTCCGCCTGCTCAGCACCGCCCGCCACGAGTTCGGCCACGCCCTGGTCGAGTTCGCCCAGGGCGTGCGCCGCTACTGGGTGGTCACCACGGTGTTCGGCCTGATCGTGGCGGTGCTGGACGTGATCGCCCTCATGCTGATCGGCGTTCCGCTCGCGCTCGTGTGGGGCGTGCTCAGCTTCCTCACCAACTACGTCCCGAACATCGGCTTCATCATCGGCCTGCTGCCGCCGGCCGTCCTGGGCCTGGCGGCGGGCGGCTGGTCCGACTTCCTGTGGGTGGTGGTCAGCTACTCGGTGCTGAACTTCGTGCTGCAGTCCGTGATCCAGCCCAAGGTGGCCGGCGACGCGATCGGCGTGATCCCCACCGTCAGCTTCCTCTCCCTGCTCTTCTGGGCCTGGGTCCTCGGGCCGCTCGGCGCCATCCTCGCGCTGCCCTGCACGCTGCTGGCCAAGGCCGTGCTGATCGACGCCGACCCGAACGCCCGCTGGATCAACGCGCTCATCGCCTCCGACCTGAAGGGCATGGAGCGCCGTCAGTCCTCGCTCCTGGAACGGCTGCGCCCGGCGGCCTGGCGGTCCGACGCGCACGGGAAGGACGAGGACCGCGCCCCGGCGGACGGCGGGGACGACGACGGCCCCGCGGCGGACGAGGTCACGGGCGAGGCTGGAGCAGCACCAGGTCGTTGAGCGCGCCGGCCAGCCGCAGCAGCGGCGGGGCGGGGAACGACAGCTGGGGCAGCCCCGGGTGCAGTGCCGCGCACGCGGCGGCCGCGGCCTCCTCACCCGCGGCGTCCTCGAACGCCGGCCGCAGCACCGCCGCGCCCAGCGGCAGCGTGTCCAGGAGGGAGCGGGGGCCCCGCTCGGCCGGGTCGTACTCGGCGGGCTGCACCGCCCCGGTCACCGTGCGCACGCGCAGGGGCCGGCCGGCGGCGTCGTCGGCGCCCTGCAGGAAGCGCAGCGCCGCCGCCGCGTAGGGGTGCTCGGGGTGGAACCGGTCGCCGCGCCAGTGCACGGCGGCCTCGCCGTCGCCCCCCAGCCGCACCCACGAGGCCAGGTGGCCGGGCCCGCCCCACGGCCCGGTGTCCGGCCGCGGTGCCGGCGGCACCCACAGCACCCGGGTGATCCCCAGCAGGGCGGCGAACTCGGCGGCCACCTGGCCGGGGGTCCACGCGCCGTTGATCCGCCCGTCCAGCACGGGGTCCGCGGCCACCACGGCCGTCCCCTCGCCGTCGCTCACCCAGGCCCCGCGCGGGGCGCACAGCAGGGGGGTGAGCAGCGGCAGTCCCGCCGCCTCCGCCACGGCCGTCGCGGCCGCGCCGTCGAGCGGCCCGGTCCCGGTCAGTCCCGCGGCGCTGCGCCAGGCGACGGCGGCCAGGCCCTCGGGGCGGCGGACGAAGCTCGGCCCGGTGCGGCCCAGCAGCGGTGAGCCCACGGGCGCGCGCAACAGGTCCACCTCCGGGGGCACCAGCCGCGCCGCCCCGGCGTCGCGCGGGTGGGCGAGCACGGTGACCGGCAGCACGGCGGCGAGCGTCTCGGCCAGGCCCACGACGGCGTCCCGCGTCTCGTCTAACAGCGTCGGCACCGGGTGGCGGTGGGGCAGGACGAGCCAGGCCCGCTCGGGCGGATCCTCGGGTCCGGGCACGGGCACGACGACGTCCCGGCGCTCCCGCGCGTCGGTGGGGACGGGGTCGGCGGCGGCCATGGCGGACGGGCTCCTGGGAAGACGGCGGCGACGCGCGGGCGCGCGGCGAGGGGATGTCCATCGAGCATAGGCGTCTGACAGGAAGCCGCGGCGGTTTGACCTGTGACCCGGCACACGTGCAGAGTGCGGCCATGACCGCGATGTTCTCCGCCCAGGACCACGACGATCTCGACCGGGTCCTCGGCGCGACCGGCGGGATCCCCGACCCCGCCGACCTGCACGCCCTCGCCGACGACGCCGTCGCGCAGGTGCGGCGTTGGCTCGCCGAGTCCCGCGACCATGAGGCCGACTTCGCGGCCCGCCAGCTGGCGGGCGCCCTGAAGGAGCCGGGCGGCCTCGACTTCATCGTGCGCTTCGTGGACCACGTGGTCCGCCCCGAGGACCCCGCGATCGCCGCCCGGGCGCTGCGGGAGCTCGCCGGCCGCGCCCCCGGCTTCCTGCCCCCGGCCCTGCGCGCCGTCCTCGGCGTCGGCGGCCGCGCCGCCCCGCTCGTGCCGCGCATCGCCGTCCCCACGGCCCGCCGCGTGCTGCGGCACATGGTCTCCCACCTGATCGTCGACGCGCGGGACCGACAGCTCGGCAAGGCCATCGCGGCCCTGCGCGACGAGCACACCCGGCTGAACATCAACCTGCTGGGCGAGGCGATCCTCGGCCAGGGCGAGGCGGACCGCCGGCTCGAGGGCATCGCCGCGCTGATCCGCCGCGACGACGTCGACTACGTGTCCGTGAAGGTCTCCGCCGCCACCGCCCCGCACGCGCCCTACGCGTTCGACGAGGCCGTCGCGGACATCACCGAGCGGCTCACCCCGCTGTTCGAGCTCGCCCGGGACCGGGACACCTTCATCAACCTGGACATGGAGGAGTACCGCGACCTCGACCTCACGCTCAACGTGTTCACCGCCCTGCTCGAGCAGCCGGGCCTGCGCGACTACGAGGCCGGCATCGTGCTGCAGGCCTACCTGCCGGACGCGCTCGCGGCCATGGTGCGCCTGCAGGAGTGGGCCGCGCGCCGCGTCGCCGCCGGCGGCGCCCCGGTCAAGGTGCGCGTGGTCAAGGGCGCCAACCTGCCCATGGAGCGGATGCAGGCCTCCCTCACGGGCTGGCCGCTGGCCACGGTGGGCTCGAAGCAGGAGGCGGACACCAACTACAAGCGCGTGCTCAACTACGCGCTCACCCCGGAGCATCTGGCCCACGTGCGCATCGGCGTGGCCGGGCACAACCTCTTCGACGTCGCCCTGGCCCACCGGCTGATCGAGCGCCGCGGCCTCGACCCGGCCGCCGTGGAGTTCGAGATGCTGCTCGGCATGGCCACCGGCCAGGCCGCCGCCGTCCGGGCCGACGTCGGCGCCCTGCTGCTCTACACGCCCGTGGTGCGGCCCGAGGAGTTCGACGTGGCGATCTCCTACCTCGTGCGCCGCCTCGAGGAGGGCGCCTCCCCGGAGAACTTCATGTCCGCCGTGTTCGACCTGGACGCGGATGCGGACCTGTTCGCGCGCGAGGAGGAGCGCTTCCGCGCCTCGCTGCGCCACCTGGACGCGGCCGTGCCCCGTCCGAACCGCGTCCAGGACCGGTCCCGTGGGGAGGACGGGCCGACCCCCGCCCCCGTGGACGGCTTCGCCAACACCCCGGACACGGACCCCGCGCTGCCCGGCAACCGGGAGTGGGCCCGCCGGATCCTCGCGGCCGTCCCGGGCTCGGACCTCGGGGCGGACACCGTCCGCGCCCACCGCGCCACCACGGCCGACGACGCCCGTGCCGCCATCGCCGCCACCGCCGACCCCGGCGCCCGCTGGGGCGCGCTCACCGGCCACGAGCGCGCCGACGCGCTGGACGCCGTCGGACGGGCCCTGCACGCCGGCCGGGCCCGCCTGCTGGAGGTGGCCGCCGCCGAGACCGGCAAGACCCTGGACCAGGGCGACCCCGAGGTCTCCGAGGCCGTGGACTTCGCGCACTACTACGCGCGCCTGGCACGCGGCCTGGACGCGGTGGAGGGCGCCCGCGCCGTGCCCGTCCGCCTGACCCTGGTGATCCCGCCGTGGAACTTCCCCGTGGCCATCCCGGTCGGGGGCGTCCTCGCCGCGCTCGGCGCCGGCTCGCCCGTGGTGTTCAAGCCGGCCCCGCAGTCCGAGCGGACGGGCGCGGTCGCGTGGGAGCTGATCGTGGCCGGGCTGCGGGACTCGGGGCTGTTCGACGACGGCGGCCCGCTCGCCGGGCACGACCCCGCGGACCTCGTGCGCCTGGTGACGCTGGCGGACGAGGACGAGGCGGAGGTCGGCGCGGCGCTCGTGACCGACCCGGCCGTCGAGCGGCTCATCCTCACCGGCAGCTGGGACACCGCACGGCTGTTCAAGGGGATGCGCCCCGACCTGCACCTGCTCGCCGAGACCTCCGGCAAGAACGCCGTGATCGTGACCCCGTCCGCGGATCTGGACCTGGCCACGAAGGACGTGGTCCAGTCCGCGTTCGGTCACGCCGGCCAGAAGTGCTCGGCGTCCTCCCTCGTGGTGCTCGTCGGCTCCGTGGCCACCTCCGAGCGCTTCCACCGGCAGCTGCTGGACGCCGCCTCGTCCCTGCACGTGGCGCACCCCGCGGACCCGCGCGCCGAGATGGGCCCCGTGATCGAGGCCCCCGGCGAGAAGCTGCGCCGCGGGCTCACCGAGCTCGGCCCGGGGGAGCGGTGGGCCCTGCGCCCGCGGCAGCTGGACGAGACGGGTCGCCTGTGGAGCCCGGGCATCCGCTCCGGCGTACGCCCCGGCGCCGACGCCCACCTCACCGAGTACTTCGGCCCCGTGCTGGCCGTGATGACGGCCGAGACGCTCGAGGAGGCCATCGGGATCGTGAACGCCGTGGACTACGGCCTCACCTCCGGGCTGCACTCGCTGGACCGGGAGGAGATCGACGTGTGGCTGCGCGGCGTGCGCGCCGGCAACCTCTACGTGAACCGCGGCATCACCGGGGCCATCGTGCGCCGCCAGCCCTTCGGCGGCTGGAAGCGTTCCGTCGTCGGCCCCACCACGAAGGCCGGCGGGCCGCACTACCTGCACGGCCTCGTGGACTGGGAGGACGCGCCCACGTGGGGCGGGGGAGAGGGACGGCCCGGGTCCGAGGCCGACGGTGCGGGCGCGTCCTGGCTCGAGACCGCCCGCGCCCTCGACACCCACGCGTGGACCACCGTGTTCGGGGTGGCCACGGACGTCTCCGCGCTCGAGGCCGAGCGGAACGTGCTGCGTCACGTGCCCACCCCGGTCCTCGTGCGCCGGCACTCGGGGCCCGCCGACCACCTGCTGCGCATCGTCTCCGCCGGCCTGCGCGCCGGGGCACCCATGACCGTGAGCCTGCGCCCGACCCCCACCGCGGAGGGCCCCGACGCGGACGGGCTCTCGGCCGAGGCCGTGCGCGGCCGGGTGGAGGAACTGGTCCGGTCCGTCCGAACGGAGGGTGCCGGCACGGCCGCGCCGGTGGACGTCGTCGTCGAGGACGACGCCGCGTTCCACGACCGCGCACGGCGGTTGTCCCTGGTCCCGCGCGCGACGGAGGGCGGCGGCGACGCACGGATCCGGCTCGTCGCCGACTGGACCGGCGACCGGGAAGCGGCCGAGGCGGCGCGGAGCGCGCTCCACGTGGCGCTCGGCGACACCCCCGACGTGGCGGTCTACGCCGGCCCCGTGGTGAGCGCCGGCGAGGTGGAGCTGCTGCCGTTCCTGCACGAACAGGCCGTGTCCGTGACCGCCCACCGGTTCGGCACGCCGGACCATCTGACCGAGGGGGTCCTGTGACCCCGAGGAGGAACCTCCGATGCATCTGATCCCCCGCACGATCTGGGTCGTCGCCCGCGCCCGCCGCCGCCCGCGCGTCGGGCTCTGGGAGCCGACGACGCTGCCGATGCGCGCCCTGCCCACGGACGTGGACATCGCCCTGCACGTCAACAACGGCCAGTACTTCGGGCTGTTCGACCTCGGCCGCTTCGACGCGATGGTCCGCACCGGCCTCTGGGACGAGATCCGCCGTCGCGGCTGGACGCCCGTGGTGCAGGCCGAGCAGATCGCGTTCCGCCGCTCCGTGACCCTGGGGCAGCGGTTCGACGTGGAGACGCGGCTGATCGGCCTGGACGAGCGCGCGGTGTGGTTCGAGCAGCGTGTGGTGGTCGACGGCGACGTCGCGGTGCGCGCGTACATCTGCACGCGCCTGCGCAAGAAGGACGGCCGCCCCGTGGAGAACGACGAGATCCGGGCGATCGCGGCGGCGGCCGGCCACGACCTCGCGGGGGAGCCGACGCTGCCGGAGTGGCTGCACGAGTGGCGGCGCAGCGTGGCCCTGCCGTCGACCCGGACGCCCCTGCCCCACGCGTGGGACCTCGACGCAGTGCGGCGAGGATGAACGTTCGAGTGATATAGGGCACGATGGTCGGGTGAACAACAGACTCCTGATCGTCGCGACCCTCTCGCTGGCCGCGCTCGTCGTCGTGCTGGTGGCCGCCATCGGCGGCGGCGCGTGGTGGGTGCTGGCGGTCCTCCTGGTGGCGCTGCTCGTGCTCGCCGTGTGGGACATGACCCAGAAGCGGCACGCGATCCTCCGCAACTACCCCGTGCTCGGCCACATGCGGTATCTGCTGGAGTCGATCCGCCCCGAGATCCAGCAGTACTTCATCGAGCGCAACTTCGACGGCAAGCCGTTCGACCGGGACACCCGCTCGATCGTCTACGCCCGTGCGAAGGGACTGGACAGCCACAAGGCGTTCGGCACCGAGCGGGACACCTCGGAGATCGGCTACGAGTTCCTGTTGCACTCCACCGCCCCGGTCAACCCGCCGCAGGAGCCCCCCACGGTGCGGATCGGCGGCCCGGACTGCCGCCGACCCGTGGACATCTCGCTGATGAACATCTCGTCCATGTCCTTCGGCTCCCTCTCCGCCAACGCCGTGATCGCCATGAACAAGGGCGCCGGCCTGGGCGGGTTCATCCACGAGACCGGCGAGGGCGGCCTCACCAAGTACCACCGCGGCAACGGCGCGGACCTGTTCTGGGAGATCGGCTCCGGCTACTTCGGCTGCCGCAACGAGGACGGCACCTTCAGCCCGGAGAAGTTCGCCGAGAAGGCGCTGCTGCCGGAGGTCAAGGGCATCACCATCAAGATCTCCCAGGGCGCGAAGCCCGGTCTGGGCGGCATGCTGCCCAAGGAGAAGATCTCCCCCGAGATCGCCGAGGCCCGTGAGATCCCGATGGACAGGGACTGCCTGTCCCCGGCGTCCCACTCGGCGTTCCGCACCCCGCGCGAGATGGTCAAGTTCATCGAGCAGCTCCGCGAGCTCTCGGACGGCAAGCCGATCGGCATCAAGTTCTGCGTGGGCTCCCGCGTGGACGTGCTGGCCATGACCAAGGCCATCTGGGAGGAGCGGATCGCCCCCGACTTCATCATCGTGGACGGCTCCGAGGGCGGCACCGGCGCCGCCCCGCTCGAGTACTCGGACCGCGTGGGCACCCCGCTGACCGAGGGCCTCATGCTCGTGCACAACGCGCTCGTGGGCACCGGCCTGCGCCACATGATCAAGCTCGGCGCGGCCGGCAAGGTCGCCACCGGTTCGGACATCGTCAGGCGTCTGATCCAGGGCGCGGACTTCACCATGTCCGCCCGCGCGATGATGATGGCCACCGGGTGCATCCAGGCGCAGAAGTGCCACACGAACGAGTGCCCCGTGGGGGTGGCCACGCAGGACCCGCGTCTGATGCGCGCCCTCGACGTGGAGGACAAGGGCAACCGCGTCTTCAACTACCACCGCCTGACCGTGCGCGAGGCCGTGCAGATCATGGCGTCCATGGGCCTGACGCATCCGTCCCAGCTGAACACCCGCATGCTGCGCCGCCGCGTGGACCACCTGAGCACCCGCTCGTACGCGTCCATCTACCACTGGCTGCGCACGGACGAGCTGCTCAACGACCCGCCCGCCGGCTGGGCCATGGACTGGGAGGAGGCGGACGCGGACCACTTCGGCGAGCACGCCCGCGTGGACTACCTCACCGAGCGCGACCCCGAGTGGCGCTCCGAGCTGCTGATCCCGGGCCGCGCGGCGGCCGGCGCCCCCGTGCAGGGCTCCCCCATCTCCGGGACGGGCTCCACGCTCGTCGACGCCCGGCGGACCGAGTCCGTGCCGCTGACGACGTCGCCGATGCCGCGCGTCAGCTCGCTGGGTGAGGGTGAGTCGCTGTCCCCGCACGGCGGCCGTCGTCGGGCCCCGCAGGATCCGGCACCCGCCGCCACCGCCGGCGAGACGCCCACCGACGAGAACGAGGGCCTGCCGGCGGAGGCCGGCGAGCGGCCCGAGCGCCAGGACGGCGAGGAGGTCACCCAGCGCGGGACCACCGGCCGCGTGGAGGGTGAGCACCGCGGCGAGGGCCGCGTCGGCTGACCTGCCCCCGCAGTCACCACCGCTTTCGAGGCGGGAAATCCACCTCACGCGACGCCCCCGGGCGCCTATGAGATAGATTTCCCGCCTCGTCGCGTGAGGGGTCGTAGCCTGGGGCCGTGACCCCGCCCGTCCCCGCCGCTCGCCGCCCCTCCGCGGCCCTGCTGTGGGTGCTGCTGGCGGCCATGGGCGCCGGGCCCCTGTTCAACTACGGCGTCTCCGCCTCCTCCACGGTCGTGATGGAGCGGCTCGACGTCACCTCGGGCCAGCTCGGCACCGTGATGACGGTCGTGTTCGCGGCGGCCGCCGTCACCTCCCTCGGCCTCGGCCGGGCCGCCGACCGCCTGTCCGCCCGCGCGCAGCTGAGCATCATCTTCGGCGGCACCGCCGCGGCGCTCGTGCTCGGCGCCGTCGCCCCGTCCCTGCCCGTGCTGTACGCGGCGGCCGCCGTCGCGGGCGTCACGCAGGCCATCTCCAACCCCACCACGAACCGGATCATCCGGACCGTGGTGCCGCCGGAGAGGCGCATCGGGTGGGTCGGGGTGAAGCAGTCCGGGGTGCAGGCGGCCCAGCTGGTCGGCGGCCTGTTCTTCCCGGCCGCGTCCCTCGCCCTGGGCTGGACGGGCGCCGCGCTGGGGGCCGCGGTGCTCATCGGGGCGCTCTGGGTGCTCGCCCTGGTCGCCGCCCCGCCGCTGCCCGGGGCGCCGCCGCCGGCCACCGGCCCCGTCGGCGGTCGACGACGGCGGGACACCTCGCCTCTGCCGGCCACGGTCTGGTTCTTCGCGGCGATCGCGTTCCTCACCGGCCTGGGCATGCAGGCCACGAACACGTACCTGCCGCTTTTCGCGGTCGAGACGCTGGGGATGACGCTCGTGGCCGGCGGCGCCGCGGCGGCCGTGTCCGGGGTGGTGGGGGTGCTCTCCCGGATCGGGTGGAGCCGGCGGATGAGCTCCGGAGACCGGCCCACCACCCTGCTGACCGTGATCTGCCTGGGTGCCGTGGCCGGCGTCGTGGTGTTCCTCGCCGCGGACCTGCTGGACCTGCCGGCCCTGCTGTGGGTGGGCGCCGCGGTGCACGGCCTGACGGTGCTGGGCGCCAACGTGGTGATCAACGCGGGCCTGCTGAGCGAGGTGCCGGCCGAGCGGCTCGGCCGCGCGACCGGGGCGAACTCGATGGGCATGTACGCCGGCTTCGCCCTGGGCCCGCTGCTGATGGGCGTGCTGCGCGACGTCACGGGCGACTACCGGGTCGGCTTCGCGGTCGTCGCGGTCGGGTATCTGCTGGCCCTGGGCGTGGTGCTGCTGCTGCGTCGCCACGTGGGCCGGCGGGGCGTGGACGCCTGACACACGACGACGCCCCCGGTCCGTGTGGACCGGGGGCGTCGGAAGCCGTGCGTCAGGCGAAGATCAGAGCTTCGTCACGTTGGCGGCCTGGAGGCCCTTGGGGCCGTCCTGGGTCTCGAACTCGACGCGGTCGTTCTCCTGGAGCTCCTTGAAGCCGTTGCCCTGGATGGCGGAGAAGTGCACGAACACGTCCGCGGAGTTGTCCTCGGGGGCGATGAAGCCGTAGCCCTTCTCAGCGTTGAACCACTTGACAGTACCGACAGCCATGATGGTGTCCTTTCGATGTGCCCCCGCGGTGCGTTGGCGGTGTTGGACCGCGGCCCGGATGTGGGACGCGGGTGAAGCGGCGAGACTGAACCGCTTGCCCAACACTCATCGACGCCGGCGATGCCGGGCTGACGAGCAGTGAAGATGGCGGGATACAGCTTGATCAACTTCAGGCTCCATCATTGCACGGATCTCGCCGACCGGGAACCAGGGGCCCGATTGTTCACCTGGAGTTCGCTCAGAGCGCGCGCAGGCCGTGGAAGAGATTGCGGTGCAGGGCGGCCGGGGGAGCGGCGTCCGTGTGATCCGCCAAGGCCGTCACCTCCAGCAGCACCACCGTGTGGTCGCCCGCCGGGACCTCGGCGTGCACCCGCGTCTCGAGCCAGAGCGAGGAGCCCCCGATCAGCAGGGCGTCGTGCGGGCTGCGGTGCACGTCGAGACCGGCGAAGCGGTCGCCCTCGCGGGAGGCCAGCTGGCGGCACAGCGGCGTCTGGTCCGCCGCGAGCAGGGAGACGCCGATCGCCCCGGCCCGGCGCAGGCGCGGCCAGGTGCGGGAGCTGTTCTGCGCGGAGAAGGACACGAGGGCCGGCTCCCAGGAGATGCCCACGCCGAAGGAGGAGGAGACCATCACCTCGGGGACGCCGTCGGCGAGGCCTGCCAGCGCGACGACCCCGGTGGGGAAGGCCGAGAGGCCGGAACGGAGGTTGCCGAGGGACAGGTCGGTGTCCCACGCGGCGGTGTGGGGTTCGTGGGTCAGGGTCATGGCGCGCGTCCTCTTCCGATGACTGACGCGGCTCCGCAGACGGCGGGAACGCGGATCGCCCGGATCCGCGGAGGCGCGGTACTTGCCCGCCGGGGTGTCCGAGGGGCCGAATCATCACCTGGAGCACCCCACTACTGCGTGAGAGGGTTGCCGTCCCGCCGGCCAGGGCCGTGAATGACGGGAACTCGTGATTCTGGGGCCAGCCTACGGAGGGGTCCGTGGGGTGGTCAAAGCGCGGCGGTCGCGCGGCGTCATCCGAGCTGCCCGATGTGATGCTTGACACACCGCGCATCGCCGGCCAGGATCAAGCCACTCGAGAGGGGGGAGCTCGAGACCGCGGCCTCCGGCCCCGCAGTCGGTTCTCCGAGAGGGACCGGATCATGCGGATGGACATCGAGAAGAAGCTCGCGGCATTGTCGACCGCCGTGGTCGTCGCGGCTCTCCTCGGTACCGCCATTTCGGGATGCTCCGCTTCCCAGGGCAGCGTCTCCTCCACCGCGAATGCTTCCACCGCTGCGGCGTCCTCCGTCACCCCGACGTCAGCGGCCCCCTCGGCAACCGGGTCGGCCTCCGCCACCGGTTCGTCCGCGTCGTCGCCCGCCGGTGAAGAAGCACTCCCCGCCGCGCTGTTCGAGGAGGACGGGATGACGTTGGTCGAGTACACGCGCCGGCATCCGGATGCGGACCATCTCGACCCGGAGAAGGAGTCCGTCCTGGAGGAGGCGGTCGGGACGGGCACACAGCAGATCACCGTGGACGCTCAACAGGGTGCGGTCCTTCGGGTCATCGTGTTGTGTCCTTCGGATGCCACCGGTGAGACGGAGATCCTGACCTCACGGGGTGGCGGGGGAACGAAGACCTGGATGGCCGGATCGGAGGCGCTGTGCGGCGGCTGGTCGGCGGCGACTCCCCCCGTGGATGAGGCGGGGCCGATGACGTTCACCGTCACGGTGGACAATGACAAGCCGTTCCGGATGGTGCTGACCGCACCCTCCGCATGAGGCCGCCATCACGACGGCGGATGACGGCGCGGGGAGGACTGAGACGCTCAGCGTCGGTCGCGGCCGCGCAGCGCGTCCAGCTGCCGGCGGTCCCGCTTGGTGGGCCGGCCCGCGCCGCGCTCGCGGTACGGCACCGCGAGCAGCTCACGCGGCACGGGCGGCGGGGAGTGGTCCACGTACTGCTGCCGGGCCACGGGGGCGCCCACCCGCTTGGCGATCAGCCCCGTGACCTCGAGGATCCGCTCGCCTCCGTCCTGGCGCACCCGCACCCGGTTCCCGACGACGACGGGCGTCGCCGCCTTCACGGGCTCGCCGTCGATGCGCACGTGGCCTGCGCGCACGGCCGCCGTGGCCGCCGACCGGGTCTTGTACAGCCGCACGGCCCACAGCCACGCGTCGATGCGGACGCCGCTCACGCCCGCCTCCTCACGCGAAGCGGGCGCGGATCGCGGCGCCGTGCGCGGGCAGGCGCTCGTCCTCGGCCAGCACGCCGATCTCGTCCGCGACCTCCTCGAGCCCGGTCTCCGTGTAGCGGATGCGCTGCTGCAGGCGCAGGAACGTCACGGTGTTCAGACCGGAGGAGTGCCGGGCCGTCCCCGAGGTGGGGAGCACGTGGTTGGACCCGGCCGAGTAGTCGCCCAGCGGCACGGGGGCGTACGGGCCCACGAACACGGCGCCGGCGTTGCGGATGCGCCCCACGAGGGCCTCGGGGTCGCGCGTCTGGATCTCGAGGTGCTCGGTGGCGTAGCGGTCGGAGACCTCCACGGCCTGGTCCATGTCCCGCACCAGCAGCACGCCGGACTGGGGGCCGGTGAGGGCCTCGCGGATCTGATCCTCGTGGAACGCCCCGGGCACCTGCGCCTCGATCGCCGCCAGCACGTCCCGGAGCAGGTCCTCGGAGTCCGTGATGAGCACGGAGGCGGCCAGCGGGTCGTGCTCGGACTGGCTGATCAGGTCCGCGGCCACCCAGTCGGCGCGGGCGGTGCCGTCCGCGATCACGGCGATCTCGCTCGGCCCGGCCTCGGCGTCCACGCCGATCACGCCCTGCAGGGCGCGCTTCGCGGCGGCCACGTACACGTTGCCGGGCCCCGTCACCAGGTCGACGGGCGCGCAGAGCCACCCGCCGTCGTCGTCCTGGACGCCGTGCGCCAGCATGGCCACGGCCTGGGCGCCGCCGGCCGCGTAGACCTCGTCCACGCCCAGCAGCGCGCACGCGGCGAGCACGGTGGGGTGGGGCAGGCCGCCGTGGTCCCGCTGCGGGGGCGAGGTCACCGCGAGGCTCCCCACGCCGGCCGCCTGCGCGGGCACCACGTTCATCACCACCGAGGAGGGGTACACGGCGCGGCCGCCGGGCACGTACAGGCCCACGCGGCCCACGGGGGTCCAGTGGTTCTCCACGACGGCGCCCTCGCCGAGCTCGACCGTGGAGTCCTGGGGGTGCTGGGCGTCGTGCACGAGCCGGGCCCGGCGGATCGACTCCTCCAGGGCGGCGCGCACCCGCGGGTCGAGCCCGGCCAGGGCGGCCTCGAGCGCCTCCGCGGGCACGCGCAGGGCCGGCGGACGGACACCGTCGAACCGCTCGGCCAGGTCCAACAGGGTCTGCTCGCCGCCGTGGCGGACCTGCTCGATGATCGGGGCGACCACCGGCACCACGGAGGACACGTCCACGTTCGCCCGCGGGATGATGCGGGACAGGTCCGCGGTGGCGGTGTCGAGCGGGCGCAGGTCGGTGACGGAGAGCACGGATTCCTCCAGGGGGGGGCGGCGGCGGGCCGGCGGGACGGGGCGCGACGACGGCCGGGCCCGGACCGCGCGGACGGTCAGGCTCCATTGTGCTCTTCTCCGGGGTGCGTCCGGGGGCGGGTGTCAGACTGTCGTCATGGTCTTCCCCGCGCTGCCCGCCCTCGCGACCCCGCCCCTGCTGACCGCCCTGGACCGCCTCCTGGCGGGCGAGACCGTGCCGTCCGGGGTGGAGGGGGACATCCAGGACGGGGCGGCCGCCACCACCCGGGCCTTCGGCGTGGAATGGGGGACGCTGCTGACCGTGCTGATGGCGTTCGCGATCGGCGCGGCGGTCGTGTACCTGGCCCTGCAGGTGGCACGCGTCGTGCTCGTGCGCCGCCCCGCGTTCCAGCACGGCGCCGCGCGGCTGAGCCTGCCGGCCGCCGTCGCCGCCGGCCTGCTGGCCTCCCGGATCTGGCTCGGGGTCATGGCCGAGGAGCAGACCTGGTACCGGCCGGCGTCGTTCCTGATGCTCATCGCCGTGGCCGCGGCGGGCGCGTGGGCCGCGTGGCGCCTGGTCGGCGTGATCGAGGCGGGGATCCTCGGCCGCTACCAGGAGACCCGCGTCGAGCACCGCCGCGAGCGACGCATCCGCACGCAGACCATCCTGATCCGGCGCATCCTCAACGCGGTGATCGTGGTGGTGGCCGTCGCCGTGGTCCTGCTGGGGGTGCCCGAGGTGCGCTCGCTCGGGGCCGGCCTGCTCGCCTCCGCCGGTGTGATCTCGGTGATCGCCGGCCTGGCCGTGCAGTCCACGCTGACCAACGTGTTCGCCGGCTTCCAGCTCGCCTTCACGGACGCGATCCGGGTGGGCGACGTGGTGGACATGGAGGGCGTGTTCGGCACCGTCGAGGAGATCACCCTGTCCAACGTGGTGCTCAAGCTCTGGGACGGCCGCCGCATGGTCTACCCGTCCTCGCACTTCACCACCCAGCCGTTCGAGAACTGGACGCGGGTGGGCGCCGAGGTCTCCGGCGTCGTGGAGCTGGACGTGGACTGGCGCGTGCCCATGGATGCGCTGCGCGCACGACTCACCCAGCTGCTCGAGTCCACGGACCTGTGGGACGGGCGCGAGCACGCGCTGCAGGTGACCGACGCGACCGGCGGCGTCGTGCGCATCCGCGCCGTGGTCTCCGCCCGCAACTCCGGCGACCTCTGGGACCTGCGCTGCCTCGTGCGCGAGGACCTCGTGGCCTTCCTGCGCCACGAGCACCCCGAGGGCATCGTGGTGCAGCGCATGGTGGACCGGCACCCCGCCCACGACGACGCGGCGCCCGCCTCCGAGGGCTCCGACGCGGCGGCCCGCGGTGGCGACCGGACGGGCGAGCCGGGCCCGGACGGCTCCGGGGTGGCGGCCCGCGAGCCGCGCCCGCGCACCGCGCCGCTGCCGCGCGTCGACGGCGCCGATCCGCGCCCGGACACCCTCACCACACCGCTGACCCGCGTGGGCGACCACTCCGGCCTGTACACCGGCTCGATGACGGCGGTGCAGCGCAACCGCGAACTCGCCGGCCCGGGCGAGGAGGCGTTCGCCGAGCGGCGCGCGCAGCAGGCCAAGCAGGCGGCGGAGGCCGCGGCGGCGGACGAGGCCGGGCGGCGCAGCGGCACCGGCTCCCAGGCGGCCGGCCCCCTCGACGACGCCGTCACGCGCCGCCGTCAGGACGACGAGGACTGAGGCCCGGCGGGAGCGCTCAGCGCTCGAGCGTCGGGTCCCCGGGATCGACGGGCGTGAGCCGACGCCGCTCGGCCATCGGCTCGGACGCGGGCAGGCCGTGGGTGCCCGGGTCCGTCTCGGCGACGTGGCTCACGGCCTCGGGCGTGTGGTCCCCGTACTGCCGGTACTCCTTCACGCACAGCACCGGCTGATCGATCTCCTGCAGCAGCTCGTCCGAGACCGATCCCATGACGAACCTGCCGAAGCCGCCGCGGCGGCGCACGCCGATGACCACGATGGACGGGTCCAGCTCCGCGGCCACGTCCTTCATCTCCTCCACCGTGGACCGGCCACGCGCGTACTGACGGAACTCGGCCGTCACGCCGGATGCGTCCAACCGGGCCTGCACGCCGCGCTGCTGCTCCTCCGTGACGAGGGACTTGGTGCGGTGCTCGCCGCCGGGGCCCGCATTGACCACCACCACGTGCTCGCCGGTGGAGCGGGCGATGTCCAGGGCAGTGTCCAGAGCGGCGTCCGCGGCCTTCGAGGGGGCGTAGCCGACGAGGATGGTCATGGGGTGCCTCCGCGGGGTCGAGGGGACGGGTCTGAGGTCAGCGTAGTGCGGACCGGGCCCGCGGCGGAGGGGCTCAGCCCTCGCGCAGGTGGCGCAGGTGCGCGGCCACCGTCTGGACGGCCACGCGGGCCACGGTGCCGGTGAGGCCGGGGTAGATGCGCGGGGCCAGGTCCTCGGGTGTGATCGTCGCCGCCTCGGTCTCGGGCAGCGCGGCCAGGGCGGCGCGGATCTGCTCCAGGCGGCCCTCGCGGTGGTGCCGGTAGTCGCGGGCGACGACGTCCAGCGGCTCCGGCACGGGCCCGTGCGCAGGCAGCACCGTGAGCGGGCCCGCCGCCTCGAGGCGGCGCAGGCTGGCCAGGTAGTCGGTGAGGGTGCCGTCCGGGTGGTCGAGCATGGTGGTGCCCGAGCCGAGGATGGTGTCGCCCGTGATGACCGCGCCGTGCGCGCCCGCGTCCGGGACGGCGAACGAGTAGGAGTCCGAGGTGTGGCCCGGGGTGTGCCACGCCAGCACCGGGGTGCCGGCGACGTCGATCCGTTCGTCCGGCGTCAGGACGGCGGCCCCGCCGCGGCACCAGTCCGGGTCCGCGGCACGCACGGGGGCGCCCGTGGCCGCGTGGAACGCGTCCACCCCGCCGGTGTGGTCGGCGTGCCGGTGCGTCACCAGGATGAGCGCGATCCGGCGCCCCTCGGTCGCCGCACGGACGCGCTCGAGGTGGGCGGCGACGTCGTCCTCCGGGCCCGGGTCCACCACGACGGCCGCATCCGAGTCCGGTGCGGCGACCACGTACGTGTTGGTGCCCGCGAGGGTCATCGGGGAGGGGTTCTGGGCGGTCACGCAGCGCACCAGCGGGGCGGGCGTGGGGCCGGGTGTGGCGGTGGTCGTGGTCATACGCTCGAGTGTATGGAGAACCAGCAGACCGGCCAGGCCGCGGACCGCGGCACCATCGACACGCGCGAGGGGCTCACGGGCAACTACGTGCAGTCCGGGGCGGAGTTCACGCGGGACACGAACTACATCGCGGACCGGATCGTGGCGGATCCGGAGGCCGTGCGGGCCCTGCCCGTGGCCGAGCCGTCCACGGTCGGCCGCGTGGGCGGCGGGCTCACCGAGGGGGCCGAGGCGTGGCCCGTCGAGGCGGGCCGCTACCGGCTCGTGGCGGCGCGGGCGTGCCCGTGGGCGAACCGGACGATCATCGTGCGTCGCCTGCTCGGCCTGGAGGACGCGATCTCGCTGGGCACCCCGGGGCCGACCCACGACGAGCGCTCCTGGACCTTCGACCTCGACGAGGGCGGGAAGGACCCCGTGCTCGGCACCGAGCGGATCCAGGAGAACTACTTCACGCGGTTCCCCGACTACCCGCGGGGCATCACGGTGCCGGCGATCGTCGACGTGCCGACGGGCGGCGTCGTGACCAACGACTACCCGCAGATCACCCTCGACCTCTCGACGGAGTGGACCGCGTTCCACCGCGACGGCGCCCCGCAGCTGATCCCCGACGCCGGGCCGGAGCGGGACGAGATGTTCGAGGTGATCGAGCGCGTGTTCACCGAGGTGAACAACGGCGTGTACCGGTGCGGCTTCGCGGGGTCCCAGGAGGCGTACGACGCCGCGTACGAGCGGCTGTGGACCGCGATGGACTGGCTCGAGGAGCGCCTGACGACGCGCCGCTTCCTGATGGGGGAGCGGATCACCGAGGCCGACGTGCGGCTGTTCACCACGCTCGTGCGGTTCGACCCCGTGTACCACGGGCACTTCAAGTGCAACCGGAACAGGCTGACCGAGATGCCGGCGCTGTGGGGCTACGCGCGGGACCTGTTCCAGACCCCGGGCTTCGGCGACACGATCGACTTCGCGCAGATCAAGGAGCACTACTACGTGGTGCACGAGGACATCAACCCGACGGGCATCGTGCCCGCGGGCCCGGAGCTGGCGAGCTGGCTGAGCGAGCACGGGCGTGAGGCGTTCGGCGGGGACCCGTGGGGCGGCGGCACCGCACCCGGGCCCGTGCGCGAGGGCGAGCGCGTGGACCCGGAGCACACGCCGCTGCGGTGAGGTCGCCCGGCCCGGCCCGCAACGCGGGTTGAGTTATCGCGGGTGGCGCGGCTGGACACCCGCGATAACTCAACCCGCGTTGGGGTGCGGACCGGGTGAGCGCCAGGAGGACGCGGCGAGGATTGTTGAACAATCATCCTTCATGCCTCAAGATTGTGTGACCGGCACCTCAGCCGGGCCCGATCCGAGAGGACTGCACTGTGTCTCACGCGCCGCAGATCGACCTGAACTCCGACGTCGGCGAGTCCTTCGGCTCGTGGACGATGGGGGACGACGCCGCCATCATGCCCTCCGTCTCCTCCGCCAACGTCGCGTGCGGCTTCCACGCGGGCGATCCCTCGGGGATCGCCCAGACCTGCCGTGACGCGGTCGCCGCCGGCGTCACGATCGGCGCGCACGTGGGCTACCGCGACCTCGCCGGATTCGGCCGCCGCTTCCTGGACTGCACGCCCACCGAGCTGGCCGATGACGTCCTCTACCAGATCGGCGCCCTCGACGCGCTCGCCCGCGCGGCCGGCGGCCAGGTCCGCTACGTGAAGCCGCACGGCGCCCTCTACAACACGATCGTCCGTCACGAGGCGCACGCCCAGGCCGTCGTCGACGGCGTCAGGGCGTTCGGCTCCGACCTCCCGTTGCTGCTCCTGCCCGGCTCCGTCGCCCTGGACAAGGCGGCCGCCGCGGGGCTGCGCGGCGTCGCCGAGGCCTTCGCGGACCGCGGCTACAACCCGGACGGCACGCTCGTCTCCCGCCGCGAGCCCGGCGCGGTCCTCCACGACGAGGACGACGTCGCCGCCCGCATGGTGCGCCTGGCCACCGAGGGCGTCGTCGCGGCGGTGGACGGCACGGACGTGCGCGTCGACGCCGAGAGCATCTGCCTGCACGGCGACACGCCCGGCGCCGTGGCCATGGCCGCGGCCGTGCGCCGCGCGCTCGAGGGCGCGGGCGTGTCCATCAAGGCCTTCGCATGAGCGCCCCACATCACCCCGCCGCCGAGCCGCCGGCCCGCCCGATCCGCTGGGTCGGCACCCAGGGCTTCCTCGTCGAGTGCGCCTCGCTCGAGGACGTCATGGCCGTCCACGCCCACCTCACGGCCCACCCGGAGCGCGGCCAGCGCCAGGTCATGGCCGCCGCCGCGACCGTCCTGGTGACCTTCACCTCGCAGGCCGCCGCCGAGCACGCCGCACCGCGGGTCAGCACTCTCACCCCCGACGCCGGTGAGGTGACGGGGGGTCGGATCGTCGAGATCCCCGTGGTCTACGACGGCGAAGATCTCGCCGAGGTCGGCCGGCTCACCGGGCTCGGCGTCGACGGCGTCATCCGGGCCCACAGCGAGGCCGACTGGTTCGCCGCGTTCGGCGGCTTCGCGCCGGGGTTCATGTACTGCGCCTCCGAAGCGGCCCCGTTCGAGGCGCCCCGCCGCAGCTCGCCCCGCACGGCCGTCCCCGCGGGCGCCGTCGCCGTCGCCGGGGCCTTCTCCGCCGTCTACCCGCGCACCTCGCCCGGCGGCTGGCAGCTGCTCGGGCACACCACCGCGGCCCTGTGGGACCTCGGCCGCGAGCAGCCCGCCCTGCTGCAGCCCGGCGACCGTGTCCGCTACGTCCCCGTGCGCCCGACGGCGTCCGTCACCTCCGGCACGGACGCGGCGGTCGACGCCACCCCGCCCGCCGACGCCGCGGCCGGCCTCCCGTCCGTGGCCGGCCGCCGCGGCGTCACCGTCGTGGACCCGGGGCTCCTGACCCTGGTCCAGGACCTGGGCCGCCCGGGCCTGGGCGACCTCGGCGTCGTCGCGTCCGGCGCGGCCGACCGGGACGCGGCACGCCAGGCGAACCGGCTCGTGGGCAACCGCTCACGCGAGGCGGTGCTGGAGACCGTCCTGGGCGGCCTCACCCTCGCTGCGCACGGCCACCAGGTGATGGCCCTGGCCGGCGCCGAGGCCGGCGGGACGATCACCGCGGCCGACGGCGCCGCGCGACGGGTGCCCGCCCGCAGCCCGTTCGTCGTGCTGGACGGCCAGACGCTGACGGTGGACGAGCCGGTCGGCGGCCTGCGCGTGTACGTGGGCCTCCGGGGCGGGATCGACGTGCCGCCCGTGCTCGGCAGCCGCTCGACCGACACCCTGTCCGGGCTCGGCCCCGCCCCGCTGACGGCGGGGGACCGCCTCGCCCGCCGCGTCGGCCCGGATGCGAGGGGCGCCGCCGGCGCCTCCGCCGCGAGACCGACCGCCGCCGGCGCCCCCGCCTCGGAGGAGGCCGGCGTCGTGATGGTGGGGGACCCGGAGACCTCGCTGCGCCCCATGCCCGCGCCCGGCCAGGTGGCCGTGCTGCGCGTGGTCCCCGGCCCCCGCGACGACTGGTTCGGCGAGGCGGGCCTGGAGCGGCTGTTCACGCAGGACTGGGACGTGAGCCAGCAGACCGACCGGATCGGGGTGCGCCTCACGGCCCCCGACGACGGCGCACCGCTCGAGCGCGTGCGCGAAGGTGAGCTGAAGTCCGAGGGCGCCGTGCGCGGCGCGCTGCAGGTGCCGCCCTCGGGTGAGCCCGTCCTGTTCCTCTCCGACCATCCGGTCACCGGCGGCTACCCGGTGATCGGCGTCGTGGCCCGCGCGGACCTCAGCCTGGCGGCCCAGCTGCCGCCGGGCGCCCGCGTCCGCTTCGTCCCCCATCCCCGCCCCGGCGCCGAGACCGTCGTCGACTCCGCATCGCCCTCCGAGGAGACCCCCGCATGACCACCACCCCCGCCGCCCGCCCCGTCACGCGGGTGCTCATCGCCAACCGCGGCGAGATCGCCGTGCGCGTGGCCCGCGCCGCCCGCGACCACGGCATCGCCTCGATCGCCGTCTACTCGGATCCGGACGCCGACGCCCTGCACGTGGCCGTCGCGGACGAGGCCTTCCACCTGCCGGGCGCGTCCTCGGCGGACACCTACCTGAAGATCGACGCGGTCCTCGACGTCGCCCGCCGCGCCGGCGCCGACGCCGTGCACCCGGGCTACGGCTTCCTCTCCGAGAACGCCGACTTCGCGCAGGCCGTGATCGACGCCGGGATGACCTGGATCGGCCCGTCGCCGGACGCGATCCGCGCCCTCGGGGACAAGATCACCGCCCGCTCCCTCGCCCGGCAGGCGGGCGCCCCGCTCGTGCCGGGCTCGGACGGCCCCGTGCCGGACGCCGCCGCCGCGCGCACGTTCGCCGAGGAGCACGGCCTGCCGATCGCCATCAAGGCGGCCTTCGGCGGCGGCGGCCGCGGCATCCGCGTGGTGCGTGAGCTCGGCGACGTCGAGGACGCGTTCGAGGCGACCGTCCGCGAGGCCGTGGCCGCGTTCGGGCGCGGCGAGTGCTTCGTGGAGCGCTTCCTGGACCGCCCCCGCCACGTGGAGGCCCAGGTCCTCGCCGACGAGCACGGCCACGTGGCCGTGCTCGGCACCCGCGACTGCTCCCTGCAGCGCCGCAACCAGAAGCTCGTGGAGGAGGCCCCGGCGCCGTTCCTCACGGACGAGCAGCGCGAGCGCATCCACACCTCCGCCCGCGAGATCTGCCGCGCCGCCGGGTACACCGGGGCCGGCACGGTCGAGTACCTCGTGGCCCCGGACGGCCTCATCAGCTTCCTGGAGGTGAACACCCGCCTGCAGGTGGAGCATCCGGTCACCGAGGAGGTCTTCGGCGTGGACCTGGTGCGCGAGCAGTTCCGCGTCGCCGCCGGCGAGCCGCTGAGCATCCCCGAGGACCCGACGCCGCGCGGCCACGCCCTCGAGTTCCGCCTCAACGCCGAGGACCCGGCGTACGGCTTCCTGCCCGTGCCCGGCCCGATCGACGCGTTCGAGGCCCCCACCGGCCCCGGGGTCCGCATGGACTCCGGCGTCCGCACCGGCTCCGTGGTGCCGGGCGAGTACGACTCCCTGCTCGCCAAGCTCATCGTGTGGGGCGAGGACCGCGCCCAGGCCGTCGCCCGCGCCCGCGACGCCCTGGCCGAGCTGCGCATCGACGGCGTGCCCACCGTGGTGCCGTTCCACCGCGCCGTGCTCGAGCAGGACGCCTTCACCTCGGGGGACCGCCTCGGCGTCTACACCACGTGGATCGAGTCCGAGTTCGCCGAGCCGCTGGCCGAGTCCCCCTACCTGGGCGCCGAGGTGCCCGCCGGCGGCCGCACCGCCGTCACCGTCGAGCTGGACGGCCGCGCCGTGCGCCTGGGCCTGCCCGCCGATCTGTACGCGGCCCTCCTCGGAGGCGGCGGCGCGGGTGCCGCGGCCCCGGCCGACGCCGCGGACGCCGGGAAGCCCGACGACGACGGCACCGTGGCCTCGCCGGTCACCGGCACCCTGGCCTCGTGGAAGGTCGAGGACGGCGCCGAGGTGGCCGAGGGTGACACGGTCGCGATCGTCGAGGCGATGAAGATGGAGACGCCGATCCGTGCCCCGCGTGCGGGCCGGATCCAGCTCCTCGTGGCCGAGACCCCGGCCTCGGTGACGCGCGGCCAGGCGATCGCCCGGCTGGGGGCGTGACGGTGCCGGCGCGCGGCGGTGTCACCGGGGAAGGCCTCGCGCCCGGCGTCGGCGGCGGGGAGTCCGCCCCGGCTCCGGCCCCCGTGGCCGCGGCCGCACAGCTGCGGCAGCGGATCGCGGCGGCCGGGCTCGTGCCGGGGGAGCGGCTGGGAGAGGTGGCGCTGGCCGCCGAGCTCCAGGTCAGCCGCAACAGCCTGCGCGAGGCGTTCACCATGCTGGCCTCGGAGGGCCTCGTGGAGCGCCGGCCGCACCGCGGGGTGTTCGTGGCGGCGCCCGGTCCGGAGGACGTGCGCGGGCTGTACCGCACGCGTCGGGTGATCCAGCTCGGCGCCCTCGAACACGGCGAGCTCACCCCCGGCGCGGCCCGCCAGCTGCGCTGTGCCCAGGACCTGCTCTCGGGCGGCCCGGACACCCCCGCGCGGGTCCTGGGCGACGCCAACCATCGCGTCCACGTCGGCATCGTGGACCTGGCCGGCGCCCCCGAGCTCACGCGGCTCATGGCGTCGGTGCAGGCCCGCGTGCGCCTGGCGTTCCATCCCATGGACGAGCAGACGCGCCTGCACGTGCAGTTCGCGGACCGCAACCGGTGGATCGTGGAGCGGCTGCTGGCCGGCGACCTCCCCGCGGTGCACGCCATGTTCGGCGACTACCTGGACGAGGCGGAGCAGTTCGTCCTGGCGCACCTCGCCGCCGTGGGGGACTGACCGCCTCCCCGGGCCCCGACGGTCACGGGACCTGGAACATCCGGTCCGGCAGGTCCGTGATGAGCATGTGCCCGGGCGCGTGCGTGATGGCCAGCGGCGGGCGGGACTCCATGATCGCCGCCTGCGGCGTCACCCCGCACGCCCAGAACACGGGCAGGTGGCCCTGCGGGACCTCGACGGCGTCGCCGAAGTCCGGTGCCGACAGGTCCGTGATCCCGAGGCCGGCCGGGTCGCCCACGTGCACGGGCGCGCCGTGCACCGCGGGGTAGCGGGAGGTGATGCGCACGGCGTCGGCCACGCGGTCGGCGGGGAGGGGGCGCATCGAGACCACGAGCGGGCCCGAGAGGCGGCCCGCCGAGGCGCAGCGCCGCGTGGTGCGGTACATCGGCACGTTCACGCCGGCGTCCTGGTGGGCCATCCGGATGCCCTCGGCCACCAGGGCGGACTCGAAGGCGAACGAGCAGCCGATCACGAACGTCACGAGGTCGTCCCGCCACACGTCGAGCAGATCCGTGGGGCGGTCCGTCTCCACGCCGTCGCGGTACACCACGTACTGCGGCACGTCCGTGCGGACGTCGCCGTCCAGCGCGGGGCCGTTGACCTCGCCGGCCTCGAACACGCCGAGCAGCGGCAGGGCCTGGGGGTTGCGCTGGGCGAAGAGCAGGACGTCGTAGGCGTGGTCCTGCGGGATCGAGACGAGGTTCGCCTGCGCGTAGCCGTCGGCGATCCCCGACGTCGGCCGCACGAGCCCCGCGCGGAAGCGCTCGCGGGCCTGCGCGGGGGTCGTGGCGCCGTCCAGCGGCGGCAGCGGCGTCGTCGTGGTCATCTCAGGCACCGGTGATCATCTCGACCATGGGGATGAACCCGCGCACCGCGATGAACACGGAGACGATCCACGCGAGCGCGCCGATCACGAGCAGCCACCCGGGGTAGCGGTAGCCGTGCAGCAGGTCGCGGCGGCGCCAGGCCACGTACAGGAGGGCGGCGAAGCCGACCGGCAGGATCATGCCGTTGAACGCGCCGGCGAACACGAGCAGCGTCTGCGGGGCCTGGCGCAGGGCCAGGTAGAGGGCGGTGCAGACCACGATGAACGCGACGGTCAGCAGGTTGCGGGTGCGGACGCTCGTGGTGGAGCGGGTGACGAAGCTGATCGAGGTGTACGACGCGCCGATCACGGAGGTCACGGCGGCGGCCCACAGGACGATGCCGAACATGCGCAGCCCTATGTCGCCGGCGGCGGCCTGGAAGGCGGAGGCGGCCAGGCTGTCCTTGGACAGGACCGCGCCCGAGGCGACGACGCCGAGGATCGCCAGGAACAGGAGGGCACGCATCAGGCCGGTCACGAGGATCGAGGCCACGGAGCTGCGGGTGATGTCCTGGACGTCGTCCACGCCCTTCACTCCGGAGTCGATCATGCGGTGGGCGCCCGCGTAGGTGATGTAGCCGCCGATGGTGCCGCCCACGAGGGTGACGATCACGAAGAAGTCGACCTTCTCCGGCATCACGGACTGGCGCAGGGCCTCACCCACGGGCGGGGCGGAGGTGATGGCCACGTACAGCATCAGCAGGATCATGACGGCGCCGAGCGCCACCACGATCCGGTCCAGGGCCACGCCGGCGCGCTTGGAGAGGAAGATCAACAGCGCGATGAGCGCGGAGACGCCGCCACCGATCAGGGGGTCGACGCCGAGCATGGCGTTCGCGCCGAGGCCGGTGCCGGCGATGTTGCCGATGTTGAAGACCATGCCGCCGAGGAACACGAGCGCGGCGAGGACCCAGCCGAGGCCGGGCAGGACGCGGTTCGCCAGCTCCTGGGCGCGCATGCCGGAGACGCCGATGACGCGCCACACGTTCATCTGGACGGCGACGTCGATGAGGATCGAGACCAGGATGGCGAACGCGAACGCGGCGCCCATCTGGACGGTGAACGTGGCGGTCTGCGTGATGAAGCCGGGGCCGATGGCCGAGGTGGCCATGAGGAACATGGCGCCGAGCAGTGCGGTGCGCCGGGTGGCGCTCGCGGCGCGGGAGTCGGTCTTCGGCGCGGTGCCCGAGGGGGTCGAGCCGTCCGGTCCGGCGTGGGGGATGTCTGCGTGGGACACGGTGGTCACCTTCGTCGAGGGCGCCAGGCGAGGTGACGGGCGTCACGAGGCGCTGGGGAGACGGTAGTTGTTGTTGAACAATCCTGGCAACAGGAAGAGCGAGTGTCGTGGCACCCCGTCCGAAGGAACGCCTCACCTGCCTGGCGCGCCCCGCCCCGCGCCGCGACCATGGAGACATGTCGCACACGTCTGAACAGTCCTCGCCCCTGGCCGATCAGCTCCCGCCGGGCGGTCCCGACGAGCCGCACGCCGCCGGCGGCGTGCATGCCCGCCTCAACTGGCTCCGCGCGGGTGTGCTCGGCGCCAACGACGGCATCGTGTCCGTCGCCGCCACCGTCGTCGGTGTCGCCGGCGCGACGACGGCGCTCACCCCGATCCTGCTGGCCGGCGCCGCCGCCGTGGTCGGCGGCGCCTTCTCCATGGCGCTGGGCGAGTACGTGTCCGTCTCCTCGTCCTCCGACTCGCAGAAGTCGCTGATCGCCAAGGAGCGCCGTGAGCTCGAGGAGGATCCCGAGGGCGAGCTGGAGGAGCTCGTGCAGCTCTACGAGGCGGACGGCCTGAGCCGGGCCACGGCCGAGGCCGCCGCGCGGGAGCTCACCGAGAAGGACGCGCTCGCCGCGCATCTGCGCATGGAGCTGGGCATGGCGGAGGAGGACGTCGTCAGCCCGTGGGCCGCCGCCGGAGCGTCCTTCCTCGCGTTCCTCGTGGGCGCGCTGCTGCCCTTCCTGACGGTCGTCCTGGCGCCGGTGGGCCTCCGCGTCCCGTTCACGTTCGGCGTCACCCTCCTGGCCCTCGCCGTCACCGGCTGGGTCGGGGCCCGGCTCGGCGACGCGCCCGCGCTGCGGGCGGCCGTGCGCGTCGTCCTCGGCGGCGCCCTGGCGCTCGGCCTGACCTTCGCGGTGGGCTCGCTGCTGGGGGCGTCGGTCGCCTGATCCACGCCGGAGGGGTGGGCCTGCCCCGCGCCCGTGGCCGCGCCGAGCCGTGACGAGCGGAGCGGCCCTGGGGGCCGAGGACCGTGCGCATACCACAGGCGCCCCCGCCGAGTTGAAGCGACGCCCACGGTTCGCGTAAGGTGGGACGGCGCACGCCGCGTTGTTCTCGTCGTTCCATCGGTCAGGTGACCGGGCGGACGGCGGGTCGGAAAAGCAACGCGCTCCCGCAGACCGGATCCCGGGACGTCCTCAGGACGGACCGGGGCTCACCGTCCACACCAGCGATCCCATAAGGAACTTCGGTTGGCTCTCACCCAGCCTGGTCCCCCTTTTCGAGAAGTCGCAGTAAGAGTGCGGTGTCCACACCCGGGGCGGGGCTCACAACAGGTGTCCGCGGACAGGTCCGCGGCTCGCCGCCATGCGGGTTCCGCCCGTCCTTTTACTACTACTTGCCACGAGGAGTGATCATGGCAGCTCACTGCCAGGTAACCGGGGCTGGGCCGGGATTCGGCCACAGCATCTCCCACTCGCACCGTCGCACCAAGCGCCGGTTCGACCCCAACATCCAGAAGAAGACCTACTGGGTCCCCTCCCTGCGCCGCAACGTCACCCTGACGCTGTCCGCCAAGGGCATCAAGACCATCGACGTGCGCGGTATCGACGCCGTCGTGGCGGACCTGATCGCGAAGGGAGTGAAGCTCTGACATGGCCAAGGACAAGGACGTTCGTCCGATCATCAAGCTGAAGTCCACCGCCGGCACCGGGTTCACCTACGTGACCCGCAAGAACCGCCGGAACAACCCGGACCGCATCACCCTGAAGAAGTACGACCCGGTGGTCCGCAAGCACGTCGACTTCCGAGAGGAGCGCTGAGATGGCCAAGAAGTCCAAGATCGCCAAGAACGAGCAGCGCAAGGCCATCGTGGCCCGTTACGCCGAGAAGCGTCTCGAGCTGCGCAAGACCCTCGTGGACCCGAACGCGTCGGACGAGGCCCGCGAGGCCGCCCGCCTGGGCCTGCAGAAGCTGCCCCGCGACGCCTCCCCGGTCCGCGTGCGCAACCGCGACGCCATCGACGGTCGCCCCCGCGGCACCTTCCAGCGCTTCGGCATCTCCCGCGTGCGCTTCCGCGACATGGCGCACCGTGGCGAGCTGCCCGGCGTGACCAAGTCCTCCTGGTGACCTGAGGCCCGGTCTCCGGGCGCTCGGCACCACCGCGACGGCGGCGTCCCTCCTCAGGAGGGGCGCCGCCGTCGTCGTGCCTCGGGGATCAGGGCCGCCCGGGTCACGGGAAATCGCGGATTCTCGCGGTTCAGGGGGCGATTCGCCCGCGGAGAGGTGGTACGTTCACAACTGGCAGCCCGGTCCGAACGGCCCGGGAACCGTAACCGACGTCCCATAGGGAGGACCCATGGCCATGAACCGCAAGGAACTCGTCGCCGCCGTCGCCGAGCGCTCCGGCAACACCCAGGCCGCCGTCAGCGATGTGCTGGACGCCCTCTTCGAGGTGTTCACCGCCCAGGTCAAGAAGGGCGAGAAGGTCTCGATCCCGGGCTGGCTGGCCGTGGAGCGCACCGAGCGCAAGGAGCGCACCGGCCGCAACCCGCGCACCGGCGAGGAGATCACCATCCCGGCCGGCCACTCCGTGAAGGTGACCGCCGGCTCCAAGCTCAAGGCCGCCGCCTCCGAGTGATCCCGGCCGCGGCGCGCGTCTCCGGACCCACGCCGCAGGACGGGCGTCCCACCCTCGGGTGGGGCGCCCGTCGTCGTCTCCGGCCGCGTAGGATGGGCGGACGATCGTCCGGCCGACGTGGACCGGGGCCGTGAGGAGAGGAGTCGTGGCATGCGCAGCGCCGTCGCCGCCGCTCCGTGGGCCCCGTCCGGCCTCGAGGACCCCCGTCCGCGCGTCGTGCGTGGACCGGCCCGTCTGGCCCGGGGCTGGGCCGGGGCCCTGGCGATGACCGCCCTGGCCGCGCTGTTCCACACCGCTGCCGAGCCCGGTCACGGGTTCCCCGAGGTCGGCGTGGTCGCCTTCGCGGCCGTCCTCGCCGCCCCGCTCTGCACCGCCCTGGCGGGCCGCGCCCTCTCGCTGTGGCGCACCGCCGCGGCCGTCGCGATCGCCCAGGGGCTGTTCCACGTGCTCTACGGGCTCGCCGCCGGCGGGCCCGCCGTGGCGCCTGCCGCCGGCGTCGACCCGGCCCACCTCGGCCACGCCCGTCCCGGCACCGGGGCCCTCCTGGCACCGGGGGAGGCCCTGTCCAGCGCCCCCACCGGCCACCTGACCGACCTGCGCATGCTCGCGGCCCATGTGATCGCCGCGGTCCTCACCGTGCTGGTGCTGCGGCGCGGCGAGGCCCTCGTGCTCACCATCGCCGAACGCGTGGTGGCCGCCGTCTGCCCGCCGCCGGCCGCGCACGGCCCCCTGCCGACGCCGGCCCGCGTCCGGGTCCCCGTCCCGCCGGCGCTCCGTCCGGCGACGTCCCTCGCCCTCCTCAGCTCTCCGGGGCGGCGCGGCCCGCCGTTCGCCCTCGCGGCCTGAGGACGCCGGCTCCGTCCGCGTCTCGAGGCCCGACCGCGCCCGACGACCCTTCGGAACGGTCCGCCCGCGACTCCCGTCCGGGACCGCGGCAGACCCGTGAGGACACCACCATGCATCACCAGACCACCCCTGTCCGCCGCGCCGCTCGCGCCGCCGCCGGACTCACCCTGCTGCCCGCCCTCGTCGTCGCCGGGGCCGCCCCCGCGGCCGCGCACGACGAGCTCATCCGGACCGCCCCCGCAGTCGGCGAGACGGCCACGACGGCGCCGTCGGAGGTCTCCCTGACCTTCAG
Organism: Micrococcus sp. EWR3.9.1; assembly: GCF_052615555.1. NCBI lineage: Bacteria > Bacillati > Actinomycetota > Actinomycetes > Micrococcales > Micrococcaceae > Micrococcus > Micrococcus sp. EWR3.9.1. The sequence goes on along the minus strand of NZ_JBQXFD010000009.1, from coordinate 17,715 downwards.
TGGCGAGCTGATCGACGGCGAGGGCATCCAGAACCTCCTGCAGGTCCGCGACGCCGACGGCAATCAGTGGCAGTCCGCTGCCGGCACCGTGGACGGCTCCACCTTCTCCGCGCCGCTGTGCGAGGGGCTGCCCAACGGCGACTACGAGGTCGCCTACCGCGTCGTCTACTCGGACGGGCACTCCGAGGAGCGCTCGTTCGACTTCGCGGTGGACGACCCGGCCGCACCGGCCGCCGGCACCGCGCCCCAGGGCTGCGGCACCGCCGTCGCCGGGGCCTCGACCGCCGCCTCCCCGGAGGCCGCGGCAGGTCAGGGCGACGCCGCCTCGGCCGAGGCGACCGCGCAGGCGGACGCCTCCGACGCCGCGCAGCCCGCGGACACCGACGCGCTGCCCGCCTGGGTGTGGGTCGCCGGCATCGCCGGCCTGGCCGTGCTCGTCGTGGCCTTCCTCCTGATGGGCCGCCGCGCCCGCGCGCTCGGCCACCTCGACGACGGCCGCTGACCTCCGATCCCCGGTCGGCCCCCTGAGGGGGCCGGCCCCGCCCTCGCGCGCCCGAACGCCCCGCGCGTCGTCGCGCGCCCGCCTGACAAGGAACCCCACAGACGTGACCACCACCTCTCCCCGCGCCCCTCGCCGCCTCGGCGCCGCCGCCGTGCTCGCCGTCGCCGCCCTCGGCCTGACGGCCTGCGCCGGAGACGACGCCGGCTCCGCCCCGAGCGCGTCGGACGCCTCGAGCGTCGCGCCGGCCACGGACGCCGCCCCGGCCTCGGATGCCTCGCCGGCCGCGTCCACCGCGGACGGCCAGGCCGCCGGCCTCACGATCACCGACCCCTGGACGAAGGCCACCGAGGAGGGCATGACCGGCTCCTTCGGCATGCTCGAGAACTCCTCGGACCAGGACCTGCACATCGTCGGCGTCCGCTCGGAGCTGGGCGAGACGGTCGAGCTCCACGAGATGGTCTCCGGCGAGGACGGCCAGATGGTGATGCAGGAGAGCCCCGACGGCTTCACCGTGCCCGCGGGCGGGAGCCTCGAGCTCGCCCCGGGCGGCAACCACGTGATGTTCATGGGCCTGACCGACCCGATCGAGCCGGGTGAGGACGTGACCTACGACCTCGAGCTGGAGGACGGCTCCACCCTCGAGGTCACCTCCGTGGTCCGGCCCTTCACCGGCGCCAACGAGTCGTACCACGGCGGCCAGTCCCACGAATCGGAGGACCATGCCGACCACTGACCCCGCCGTCCGGCCGGACGACCACCACGGGTCGGGCGGGCGCGAGGGCGCCCGCCCGGCCCCGGGGGGCCCCTCCCGCCGCGGCCTGCTCCTCGGGGCGGGCGCGGTGGGCGGCGGCCTGCTGGGCACGGCACTCGGCTACGGCGCCGGCCACGCGTCGGCCTCGACCGCCCCGGGCGCGTCCGCCGCGCCCGGGGCGGGGGCCTCGCCCTCCGAGGTCATGGGCGACACCGGCATCGAGGGCGACGTCGGCCGGGCCGGCTGGGCCGAGCCCGGCGGCCAGGCCGCCCGGGTGGCCGTCAGCTCGCCCGTGGGCACGGACACCGTGCCGTTCCACGGGCCGCGCCAGGCCGGCGTCGACACCCCCGCCCAGGCCCACGCCGTCTTCCTCGCCCTCGACCTGCGCGAGGACGCGGACCGGGTGCGCATCGAGCGGATGCTGCGCCTGCTCACCGACGACGCGGCGCGTCTGACCCAGGGCCGCGCCACGATCGCCGACACCGAGCCGGAGCTCGCCGCCGCCCCCGCGCGGCTCACCGTGACGTTCGGCTTCGGCCCGGAGCTCGTCCGCCGCGTGGCCCCGGACCGGGCCCCGGCCTGGCTGCGCCCGCTGCCGGCGTTCGAGCAGATCGACCGCCTGGACCCCGCGTTCAGCGACGGCGACCTGCTGCTGCAGATCTGCGGCGACGACCGGATGTCCGTGGCCCACACCCGGCGCATGCTCCTCAAGGCGGCCCGGCCGTTCGCCACCGAGCGCTGGGTGCAGGAGGGCTTCCGCTCCGCCCGCGGCGCCCACCCCACCGGCACCACGATGCGCAACCTCTTCGGGCAGGTGGACGGCACCGGCAACCCGGCGGCGGACACCCCGCACCTCGACCGCGTGGTGTGGGGCGTGGGCGCCGAGCAGGTGGGTGTCACCCCGTGGATCCCGGACGGCACGTCCGTGGTGATCCGGCGCATCGAGATGCTCATGGACACGTGGGACGAGCTCGACCGCCCGGCCAAGGAGAAGGTCATCGGCCGTCGCCTCGGCACCGGCGCCCCCCTCACGGGGGAGCAGGAGCACGACGAGCCGGACTTCGACGCCGTCGGCCCCACGGGCTTCCCGGTCATCTCGGACATCGCGCACCTGCGGCGGGCCCGCGGGGAGGAGCCCGAGTACGGGATGCTGCGTCGCGGCTACAACTACGACGACCCGCGCGGGGCGCTGGAGGCGGGCTCCGGCCTGATCTTCGCCGCCTACCAGGCGGACGTGGACCGACAGTTCGTCCCCGTCCAGGCCCGGCTCGCGGAGTCGGACCACCTGAACCTGTGGACCGTGCCCGTCGGCTCGGCGGTCTTCGCGATCCCGCCCGGCTGCGCCGAGGGCGGGTTCGTGGGCGACGCCCTGTTCGCCTGACCCAGGGGCCCGACGACGGCGGGGCCGCTCCCGTCGTCGCCGGGCGTCCGCATGCTTTGAGAGGATGGACCCCATGTCCGCCGCCACCGCCCCCGCCCGGGGCAGCCATCCCGCCGAGAACGACGACGCCGCCCGCCCCGGTCCGTCGGGGCCGGTCGGAGTGCCCCGGTGGATCTGGGTGCTCGTGGCCGCCGCGGGAGCGGCCGGCCTCGCCGCCGCCGGCTGGCTGACCGGCGTCACCGCCGCGCGCCAGCTCTCCGACCCGGGGTGGATCACCCGCTGGGGCGTGCCCGTGGGGGAGCTCGTCTCCAACGTGGCGATGTCCCTGACCATCGCCGCGCTGATCTTCGCGGCCGGGGTCCTGCCGCCCCACGCGGCGGGCACGGAACGGTGGCACCGCTCCGCCCGGCAGCGGCGCGAGGACGCGGACGCCGCACCGCTGCCCGAGCACCCCGCGTTCACCCGCGTGATGCGGATCGCCGCCGTCAGCGCCGGCGTGTGGACAGTGGCCGCGCTGGCCGTCGGCGTGCTGTCCTACTCGGATCTCGCCGGCATCCCCGTCACGGCGGGGCAGGGCTTCACGGACGGCCTGGCGGCCTACGTGGTCGGCATCTCGGTGGGCCAGGCGTGGTTCTGGGTCACCGTGATCGCCGCCGTCGTGACCACGTTGGCGATCGCCGTCCGCTCCCACAACGGCCTGTTCTGGACCGGCATCCTGGCGATGCTCGCCCTCGTGCCCCTGGCCCTGATCGGGCACGCGGCGGGCGGTGACGACCACACCGGCGCCGTGAACTCGATCGGCCTGCACCTGCTCGGCGTCGTCGTGTGGGTGGGCGGACTGCTCGTGCTCGTCGCGATCTCGGACACCCTCGTGGGGCCCAACGGGGCGCAGGGGCGGGGCCGCAGCCTGCGCCGGCAGGGCCCGGCGCCCCTGCTGCACACGGTCCTGACCCGCTACTCCGTGCTCGCCGGGCTGGGCCTGGTCACGGTGGCGCTGTCCGGCGTGGTCAACGCGTCGATCCGCATGGACGATCCGGCCCAGCTGCTGAGCCCCTACGGCATCCTCGTGTCGGCCAAGTTCCTGGCGGCCCTGGGCCTCGGCCTGATCGGCCTGCTGCACCGCCGGTGGGTGATCCCCCGCCTCGACGCCGGCCCGGACCGTCCCAGCCCCGCCCCCGCGCGTCGCCTGCTGTGGCAGCTCATCGCCGTGGAGGCCGTGATCATGGGCGCCGTCATGGGCGTCTCCTCCGTGCTCTCCCGGACGGCCCCGCCCGTGCCGGAGGAGCTCGCGCCGGACGCCTCCCCGGCCCGCATCCTCACCGGCTACGAGCTGCCGCCGGCCCTCGAGGGCGCCCGGTGGATCACGATGTGGCGGTTCGACTGGCTGTGGGTCGCGATCATCGCGTTCCTGACCCTCTGGTACCTGCGCTCCGTGTGGCAGCTGCGCCGCCGCGGCGACCGCTGGCCCGTGCTGCGCACCGTCGCGTGGCTCGCGGGCCTGGCCGTGCTGCTGTGGGCGACCTCCGGGTCCCCGGCCGTGTACGGCCGCGTCCTGTTCAGCGCGCACATGGTGGGCCACATGACGCTGACGATGCTCAGTCCCGTCTTCCTCGTCCTGGGCGCACCCATCACCCTGGCGCTGCGGGCCCTGCCGTCCCGCACGGATGGGACGCGCGGCCCCCGCGAGTGGATCCTGTGGATCGTGCACTCCCCGTGGGGGCGGTTCATCACGAACCCGATCGTGGCGGGGGTCAACTTCGCCGGCTCGATCCTGGTGTTCTACTACACGGACTTCTTCCGGTTCTCGCTGGAGACCCACGTGGGCCACGAGTTCATGAACGTCCACTTCCTGCTGACCGGGTTCCTGTTCGCCCTGGTCATGATCGGCTCGGATCCGCTGCCGCGCCGGCCCCCGTACGCCCTGCGGCTCGTGCTCCTGATGGCCACGATGGTCTTCCACGCCTTCATCGGCGTCGCCATGACCACCTCCACCGGTCTGCTGCAGGCGTCCTGGTTCGGCAACATGGGCCGCGACTGGGGCCCCACCGCCCTCGAGGATCAGCGCATCGGCGGCGCGGTGATGTGGGGCATCGGCGAGTTCCCCACCGTGATGATGGCGGTGATGGTGGCCGTGCTCTGGTATCGCAGCGACCGCAAGAACGCGGTCCGGCTGGACCGGCAGGCCGACCGCGACGGCGACGCGGAGCTGCGCCGCTGGAACGAGATGTATGCCCGCATGCACGGCACCCCGGCCACCGACGCCCCGAGCGGCGCCGAGCCCGCGGCCCGTGACTCCTCCACCGGCCCCGAGGAGGCCCGTGATGTCCGCTGACCGTGTCCGTCCCCTCCGCCGCCCGGCCGCGCCCCGGCGTGGTCGGCTGCGCCTCGTGGCCGCCGTCGCCGCCGGCCTGCTGGCCCTGACGGGCTGCGGGGCCGGGGACAACGATCCGGCCGCCGCGTCCGTGCCCGCGGACGGGGTCCACGACGACGCCGGCACCGCGGTGCACACGGAGTCGGCGGCCCCGGAGGGGCTCGGCCTGGGCGACCGTCAGGACGAGCGCATGGCGGAGGCCGCGGCCGAGCGTGCGGCCACGTTCGGCTTCGTCCGGCAGCGGGCCGCCACGGCGGAGGAGATCGACGCGGCCCGCGAGGACTCCCGGGACCGGCGTGCGGACGCGGACCGGACCACCGTGCAGCCGGCGCAGTGCAAGGCGCCGCTGACCGCCCTGGACTTCTCTCCGATCGCCCTCGACGGGGCCGAGGCCACGCGCGTGGACGTCGGCGCCGACACCTTCACGGGCACGGGCACCGTGGAGGTCGCCCGGCTCACGGGCCAGGGCCGCCAGGACGTCGAGCGGCACATCCAGACCGTCAACGCCCTGCGCGCCGACTGCCGCGAGATGACCATGACCGTGCAGGAGGGGGACGCGACCGTCGACTACCGCCTCGAGGTCTCCGACGCGCCGCTGTCCGACGGCACGCCGGCGCAGTCCGCCCTCGTGTGGGAGCGGACCGTGGCCTCGGAGTCCGAGCCCCAGCTCACGGCCCAGGTGCTCACCGCCGTCACCTCCGACGCCGTGGTGATGGTCTCCTTCGTGGGCCGGCCCGAGGCCGGGCGCAAGGAGTTCACCCTCATCGCGGAGGAGATGCTGGCCGCCGCCCTGGCCGCCGACTGAGCCGGACCCGCCCGGCGGCGTCGTCTTTCCCCCTGTGACGCCGCGGCGTCCGCTCACGGCTGACGCGTCCGGGACGTGCGCCATGATGGTGGGCATGACCGCACCGCAGACCCCGAACCCCGCCCCGTCCGCTGACGCCCCCGCCGCCGTGCCGCGCGCGGCCACCCGGGTGCGCGCGTCCGAGCTGGTGGGCCGCGGCTGGCTGAACACCGGCGGTGAGCAGGTGACCCTCGAGGACCTGCGCGGCAAGGTCGTCCTCCTCGACTTCTGGACGTTCTGCTGCATCAACTGCCTGCACGTCCTGGACGAGCTGCGCCCGCTCGAGGAGGAGTTCGCGGATGTGCTCGTCACGGTGGGCGTGCACTCGCCCAAGTTCGAGCACGAGGCGGACCCGGACGCGCTCGCGGCCGCCGTCGAGCGCTACGCCATCGAGCACCCCGTGCTGGACGACCCCGAGCTGACCACGTGGCAGGCGTACTCGGCGCGCGCCTGGCCCACCCTCGTGGTGGTGGACCCGGAGGGCTACATCGCCGCGCACCTGTCCGGCGAGGGGCACGTGGCCGGGCTCTACGGGCTCGTGCGCGAGCTCGTGGCCGAGCACGAGGCCAAGGGCACGCTGCACCGCGGCTCCGGCCCCTACGTCCCGCCCGCGCCCGTGGCCCGGGACCTGTCGTTCCCCGGCAAGGCCGTGTCCCTCGGCGGCCGCGGCTCCCGCCCGGGCTCGTTCCTCGTCTCGGACACCGGCCACCACCGCCTCCTGGAGGTCGCCGAGGACCTGACCACGGTGCTCCGCGCGTTCGGCGGCGGGGACCCCGCCACGGCGGACGCGGGCCAGGCCGAGCTCGCATTCCCCACGCCCGGGGAGAAGGGCCACGCGGACGGCGGGCCGGACGAGGCGCTGTTCAACGAGCCCCAGGGCCTGGCGCTGCTGCCCGAGGACGTCGCGGAGCGCGTCGGCTACGACGTGGTCGTGGCGGACTCCGTCAACCACCGGCTGCGGGGCCTGCGCCTGTCGGACGGGCACGTCAGCACCCTCGCCGGCAACGGCGTGCAGAAGCTCATCGACTCCGAGCGCGCCAAGGAGGCCGCCGCCGTCGACGACGAGGGGGACATCGCCGTCGACCTCGCGGACCTGCCCGGGGAGCCGACCGCGATCTCGCTGTCCTCCCCGTGGGACGTCGTGTGGCACCCCGCCCTGGGGCGTGTGGTGATCGCGATGGCCGGCACGCACCAGCTCTTCGACTTCGACCCCGTCACGGGCGCGCTCGCGGTGCACGCGGGCACGGCGCTCGAGGGCCTGCTGGACGGCGACGCCGGACGGGCCTGGTTCGCGCAGCCCTCGGGGCTGTCCGTGGGCGCGGACGGCGCGCTGTGGGTCGCGGACTCGGAGACCTCCGCGGTGCGCTGGGTGCGGACCGGGGAGGACGGGCGCCGCGAGGTCGGGACCGCCGTCGGGGCGGGCCTGTTCGACTTCGGCCACGTGGACGGGGAGGCGGACCGCGCGCGCCTGCAGCACCCGCTGGGCGTCACGGCCCTGCCGGACGGCTCCGTGCTGATCGCGGACACGTACAACGGCGCGATCCGCCGGTACGCCCCGGCCGGCGAGGACGCTGCGGGCCGGGCGGTCCCGGCCACGGTGACCACGGTGGCGCGGGGGCTGCTCGAGCCCTCGGACGTGCTCGTGGAGCACGACGCGGACGGGAACGACACCGCGATCGTGGTGGTCGAGTCCAACGCCCACCGGCTCACGCGGCTGGCGGTGCCGGAGGAGTTCCTCACCGTGGACGAGGGCGCGCGGCAGACGCAGCGTCCCCGCACCCCGGTGGTGGCCGGCGACCTGGACCTGACGATCGGCTTCGCCGCGCCCACGGGGCAGAAGCTGGACGACCGCTGGGGCGACCCCACGCAGCTGAAGATCTCCTCCTCCCCGGAGGAGCTGCTGCTCGAGGGCGCGGGCACGTCCACGGGGCTGCACCGGACGCTGCGGCTGAACCCCGAGGTCGAGGAGGGCGTCCTGCACATCACCGCCCGGGCCGCCGCATGCGACGGGGAGAAGGGGCAGCCGATCCCCGACCACGCCGCCTGCCACCTGTACCAGCAGGACTGGGGCATCCCGGTCACGGTGCACACCCCGGACCGGGCCCCGGAGGGCGCCGAGACCCGCCTGGACCTGGACCTGCGCGGGATACACTGAGCGCGTCGTCCGCCCCCGACCCCGAAGGCTGCGCCCCACCATGACCACGCTCATCGTCACCTCGTCCGCCCACGGATCCACGCGAGAGATCGCCGAGCGTGTCGCTGAGGTGCTGCGCACGTCGCAGGCCGTCCCGACCGTGGTGGAGGACGTCGAGGGCGCCGCCGCCTGGCTGGCCACGGCGGACGCGGTGATCGTCGCGGCTCCGGTCTACACGGGCTCGTTCGCCGCCGACGCCCGGGCGTTCCTTGACACCCGTCGGGCCGAGTTGACGGACCTGCCGCTCGTGATCCTGGCCTCGGGCGGCGCGCCCGAGCTGGCCCGGCCGGTGCGGGAGAAGCTCGAGTCCTACGGTCCGCGCGAGGTGGCGTACTTCCGCGGGGCGCTCTTCGAGGAGCGCCTGGGCCGGCTGGAGAAGCTCAAGCTCAAGCTCTCCCGCAACGAGCACTACGGCGACTTCCGCGACTGGGACGCCATCGAGGCCTGGGCCAAGACCCTCCCCGGCGCCGGCGTGCGCTGACCTCACCCGCCGCTGTCGTCGACGAGACGGTGGAGGCGGAGGAGCCTCCGCAGACGCTTTCGTTGACGAAACGGCGACGGAGGCTCTCGTGTCCGCAGCCGAGGCGAGCGGTTAACCTGGCCGCATGTCCCATGCCGCCCGTCGCCCCGCCGCGTCCTCCCGCCCCGCCCGGCCCCGCCCGACGACGGCGCCCCTCGCTCTGCCCGACCGGCCCGGCTGGGTGCGGCTCGCCGCGGGTGCGGTGGTCCCGGGCGTCGTCGCGGCGGTCGCGGCGCTCGCGGCCCTGCAGGTGTTCGTCCTCAACCCGTTGGCCGCCGCGCCCGGCGACCGCGGCCTCGGGAGGATCTACGCGGACCTGAGCGCGGCGGGCCAGCTCGGCGTCCCCTTCGTCCTTCCGGCCGTGATCCTAGCGGCCGGGTTCGGTGTGGCCGCGATCCTGTGGTTCCTCACGTGGCGTCGCGAGGAGGTCGACCCGCTGGCGGTCCTCGCCCTGGGCCTCGCCTCGCTCGTCGCCGCGTCCCCGGCCTACTTCATGGCCTCGTTCGGGCCGGGCATGGCGCTCGCGGACACCTACGGCATCAGCGGGGGCGACCACAGCCCGTGGGCCTGGCCGATCTACGTGGTCAGCGTGCTGGCGTCGGCGGGGCTGGTCGCCGTCGTCGTGCTCCTGCTGCGCGGTCCGGCCGGCGGACTCGGCGCCCCGCGGCGCCGGGCCTAGGCTGGCGGGACCGACCTGACCACGACCCCACCAGGAGGACGCACATGACCATCCGCGCCGGCATCGTCGGATACGGGAACCTCGGACGCAGTGTGGAGAAGCTCGTGAAGCTCCAGCCGGACATGGAGCTGGTGGGCATCTTCTCGCGCCGCACCGGCCTGGACACGGACACGCCCGTGCTCCCGGCGGAGCGGGCCGCCGAGCACGCCGGGGAGATCGACGTGCTGTTCCTCTGCCTCGGCAGCGCCACGGACCTCCCCGAACAGGCGGCCGGCTACGCGCGGCACTTCACCACCGTGGACACCTACGACAACCACCAGCTCATCCCGCGGCACCGCGCCGAGATGGACGCCGCGGCCCGGGAGGGCGGGCACGTGGCGATGATCTCCACCGGCTGGGACCCGGGCCTGTTCTCGCTGAACCGGGTGCTGGGCGCGGTGCTGTTCCCGCAGCCGCAGCAGAACACGTTCTGGGGCAAGGGCCTCTCGCAGGGCCATTCCGACGCCGTCCGGCGGGTCCCCGGCGTCCGGCGCGGCGTGCAGTACACGATCCCCAGCGAGGAGGCGATCGCCGAGGCCCGCGCCGGACGGGGCGCCGAGATCACCGGCGCCTCCGCGCACGTGCGTGAGTGCTATGTCGTGGCCGACGAGGCCGACCACGCGGCCATCACCACGATGCCCGACTACTTCGCCCCGTACGAGACCACCGTGCACTTCATCTCCGACGAGGAGTTCGAGCGCGACCACCAGGGCATGCCACACGGCGGCCACGCCGTCACCTCGGGCGACCTCGGCGGCTCGCGCAGCGCGGTCGAGCTCGTGCTGGAGCTGGAGTCCACCCCCGACTCCACCGCCGCCGCGCAGGTCGCCTACGGCCGTGCCGCCGCGCGTCTAAGGGCCCAGGGGGAGACGGGGGCGCGCACCGTGCTCGAGATCGCCCCGTACCTGCTCTCGCCCACGGGGCTGGACGAGCTGATCCGCCGGGACGTCTGAACCGCGACGAGGCGTCCGGCGCGTGGCACCGGACCGGGCGCCGTCGTCGTCGGCCTCAGGCCAACAGCAGGGCGACGGCGATCATCGCCGGGATCGCGACGATCGTGGTGACCAGGATCGTGTCCTTCGAGACGCGCAGGCCCGTGTCGTAGCGCACGGCCGTGACGAACACGTTCTGTGCGGTGGGCAGGGAGGCCAGGACGACGGCGACGAACACGTGCCGCGCATCCAGGCCGAACACGAACTGCGCGAGCAGCCAGGCCAGCAGCGGATGCACCACCAGCTTCACCGCCGAGGCGATCAGCACGTCCGCGCGTCGCCCGCCGGCCCGCTCGAGCGGCCGCGAGCCGACCAGGGACATGCCGAACGCCAGGAGCATCGCCGGGATGGACAGCCCGCCGATGAGCTCCACGGACTCCATGAGGGGGCCCGGCAACGACCAGCCGGTGAAAGAGAACACCAGGCCGGCCACCGAGCCCAGGATCAGGGGGTTGGTGACCGTGTGGCGGACCTGGTCGGCCACGGCGCGCCCGGGGGCGCGGCGCACCGCACGACGCCGGCCCGCCGTCGTGCGTCGCCGGGCCTCGCGCGCGGTGACGGCGTCCATCGCGGCCACGTAGAGCGGCGTGTAGATCGCCAGCTGGAAGATGAGCGCCGGGGCGGCCAGGGCGGCGTCGCCGAGGACGTAGGCCGCGATGGGGATGCCGAGGTTCGCCGAGTTCACGAGCGAGGCGCTGAGTGCGGACATGATCCGCTCCGAGGCCGACCTGCCCTTCAGCAGCGGGACCGTCACCGCGAGGTACAGCGCGGCCGCCGCGAACGCGGACAGCGAGGCCACCCACAGCTGGGGGCCCAGCACGGCCCCCACGTCCGCGCGGGAGAGCGTGACGAACAGCAGCGCCGGGTTGCCGATGAAGAACGCCGCGCGGGAGAGCACGGTGCGGCCGTGCTCGCCGAGCACCCCCGTGCGCCCCACCAGGACGCCCACGAGGATGATCACCCACACGACCGCGAAGCCGGAGAGCACCTGAGTCACGGACGGGCCTCCACGGGTCGGGGTGGGGCGGTCCGCGGCGGGGTCAGGGGCATGGCGCGATCCTACGCCGCGGGCGTCGGCTAGCCTGGATCACGACGGCGGCGCCCACCGCCGAGCGCGCCACGCGGCCCGGCCCCGCGCGGCAGGGCCCTGCAGCCCGGCGCGAAGGGGAGCGGATCCTCGGGCCCACCCACACGCGACGGACGTCGTCCCCGACCCGCGGCGCGGCATGGCCGGGAGCGCGCCGGCGAGGATGCACCATGACCCGTCAGTCCGACCTCAAGACCCTGATCCGCGCCCGCATGGCCGTCACCGGTGAGCGGTACACCGCCGCGGCGGCGGCCCTCGCCGACGAGTGGCAGTCCGCCGAGCGCTACCACGCGACCGTGCTCGCCCGCTTCTTCGACGGGGACCGGCTGCGCTCCATCCCCGCGCGCCGCAAGCCGCGGGTGGCCGTCCTTCTCGAGCTGCTGCGTCGCTTCAGAGCGGGCCGCGCCTACGCGGAGGCTGAGGTCAACGACCTGCTGCGCCCCGCCCACGAGGACGTGGCCACGCTGCGTCGCGAACTCGTGGACTACGGGTTCCTCGACCGCGCCGACGGTGTCTACCGGTTGGCGGACGCCGGGCCAGACCTCGACCCGCGCTTCGCCGCGGACCTGCCGGTCGACCTGGAACGCCGGCTGCGCGAGATCCGCGCGGGCCGTTGAGGGGAGCGGGACCCCGCACGTCGACCTGGAACGCCAGCGGTCGTTCTGACGCGTGAATGTGGCCGCATTCCGACGTCTCGCGTTCCCGGTGCGGCCGTGGCGGGACGGCGTGGACCGACGCGGCCCCGGGTCCCTCGCGTGAGGGGCCCGGGGCCGTCGTCGTGGTGTGGAGCGGGCGACGGGAATCGAACCCGCGTATCTTGCTTGGGAAGCAAGCGCTCTACCATTGAGCTACGCCCGCGCAACCGCTCGGTTTCCGCCTGCGGCGCGGGCACCACGATACACCAGCCCGGCCGGTGCACCGGCCCCGCGTCGTCATCGAGCCCCGCGGACCCGTACGTCAGTGCACCGGGTCCGCCGCGCCGACCTCGCGCGCCCGCACCCGCCGCGTCGCCGCCCGGGCGCGCGAGCGACCGAACGCGTCCGCGTACCGCGTGAGCACCGGCCCGGCGACCGCCAGGGCGAGCACATAGGCCGTCGCGAACGCGGTCATCTCCGACGGCACGCCGCCCGCCGACGCGGCGAGCCCGGCGATCACGATGGAGAACTCCCCGCGGATCGTCAGGGCCGCCCCCGCGCGCCAGCGGCCGGCCACGCCGATCCCCGCCCCGCGCGCGGCGAGGTAGCCCGTGGCCACCTTCGTGGCGGCCGTGACGAGGGCCAGGGCCAGCGCGGTCAGCAGCACGGGCGGCAGGGTGCGCGGATCCACGCTCATGCCGAACAGCACGAAGAACAGGGCGGCGAAGAGGTCGCGCAGCGGCTCGAGCACGGCGCGGGCCTGTTTGGCGGCCGCTCCGGAGATCGCGATGCCCAGCAGGAACGCGCCCACGCCCGCCGAGACCTGCAGCGCCCCGGCCACGCCTGCGACGACGAGCGCCAGCCCCAGCACCGTGAGCAGGAAGTTCTCCTGCTCGTCCGAGTGCAGCAGCCGCGAGATCTGGGGACCGTACCGCACCGCCACCCCGAGCACGAGGGTGACGACGACGAGCGCGATGCCCGCCGCCTTCAGACCGGAGACAAAGGCGGTGCCCGCCGCGAGCGCCGTCATCACGGGCAGGTAGACCGCCATGGCCAGGTCCTCGAACACGAGCACGGACAGCAGCACGGGGGTCTCGCGGTTGCCGACGCGGCCGAGGTCGCCGAGGACCTTCGCGATGATGCCGGAGGAGGAGATGTAGGTGATGCCGCCCAGTACGAGGGAGCCCACCGGCCCCCAGCCGAGCAGCAGCCCGGCCGCCGCGCCGGGGGTGAAGTTCAGGACGATGTCCAACACACCGGCCCGCCAGGAGCCGCGCAGCCCGCCGACGAGCTCACGGGCCGAGTACTCCACGCCGAGCATGAGCAGCAGGAGCACGACGCCGATCTCGGCGGCCAGTCGGCTGAACTCCTCGATGGGCTCCATGGGGTTGTGCGCGACACCGGCCGCGTCGACGTGGGTGAACAGCAACCCGCCGACGCCGACCATGAGTCCGCCCAGCAGGTACAGCGGGACGGGGGACATGCCGATCTTTCCGGCGAACCGGCCGAGGGCGCCGAGCAGCAGGAGCACGGCCCCGAGCTCGATCAGGGCGATCAGCGTGGTGTCCACGGGGGCCTCAGGCGGCTAGCAGCCGCTCGGCCTTCCGGAGGCCCTCGCTGGTGCCGACCACCACGAGCAGGTCGCCGCCCTCGAGGAGCATGGTCGGGGCGGGGGAGGCGTGGGTGACGCCGGAGCGGACGACGGCGACGATCGAGACGCCGGTGCGCGTGCGCATGCGGGTCGCCCCGAGCACCTCGCCCGCGTACGGGGAGTCGGACGGCAGGATCAGCTGACGGGTGGTGATGCCGGGCAGGTCCGCGTGCTGCGCCTGGAGCTGGGAGACCAGTCGCGGCCCGGACAGGAGCGCGCCCAGGGCGGACGCCTCCTCAAGGGTCAGGGGGAGCGAAATCGCGCAGGCGTCCGGGTCCTCGGCGTCGGAGAGGATCAGCTCGGTCTGGCCGTCGCGGTGGGTGACCACGCCGATGCGGCGGCCGTCGGCGAGGGCCAGCTCGCGGCGCACGCCGATGCCCGGCAGGGAGGTCTCGTGGAGGCTCATGCCGCACATCTTAGGTCGCGGCCGCGTCGTCGACGTCAGGGCCGCACCCGCGCGCCAGCGGCCGGCCACGCCGTTTCCCGAACGAAAGCGCACCAGGGGCCGCCGTTTCCCGAACGAAAGCGCGCCGGGGGCCGCTGGTAGAGTCCGAACCGCGCCCGGCCGCGGCCGGACGCGTCCGGCAGCCCCTGTCCCGGAAGGACGTCCCATGCGCGACACCACGGCCGACGCGGCCCAGGTCCCCGCCCGCCCCGACGACGCGGCGGTGTACCGCTACCTCGCGTTCGGGGAGGCGGACCGCCCCTTCCTCGTCGGCGGTCCCCGGCCCGCGCCGCTGGCCCCCGCTGCGACGCCGTCCCCGGTCGCCGACCTCGAGTCGGTCCGCGCCGCGATCCGCGCCCACGGCGGCCCCTTGGCCTCGACCGCGCACGTGTGCGGCCGCCCCGTCCCGACGCCTCCGGCCGCCGACGCGTCCCGCGGCCTGCGCGGTGCCGCGCGCACCCTGACCGCGACCCGCCGCGACGTCGCCGCCCGCCTGGCCGACTCCCGCGAGCGCGCCGACGTGCCCGTCGAGGCGTTGCTGAACTCGGCCTTCGTCGACGCCCACGCGGACGAGCGCCCCGCCGATCGCGGCGTGCCGCGCGGGCGGCTCGCCGGCCTGGTGGATGCCGTCCTCCCGCCGGCCCGCCCCGCAGACGACGACGCCGCGGCCGGCCTGCTGCTCGCCCTGCGCGAGCCGGTCCGCGAGGTGTTCGCCTCCGACTCGTTTGCCGCCCGCCCGTACGCCGACGCGCCCACCGTCCGCGCGCTGTTCGAGGACTTCCTCGCCCACCCGCGCCGGCACGACCCCGAGCGCTTCTGGCGCCTGCTCAACCTCGAGCTCTGGCTGCGCGAGGCGGTGGACGCGGACGCCGCCCCGGCCGGCCCCGCCGCCGCGGTCGACGAGGCCGCGGGCGCCCCGGCGCCGGCCAAGCCGGACCACGAGCCGAACCCGGGCAAGGAGCTCGATCTGGTCTCCGCCGAGGACGGCCGCCGCTACCGCCGCTTCCCTGTGCAAACCGGCCTGGTGGACCGGGACACGGACCTGCAGGCCTACCTGCGCGGCGAGATCGAGGACTTCTTCCGCGACCTGCCCGCGGACGCGATGCCGCAGGACGCCCCGTGGCACTTCTCCGTGTCCGAGAAGATCGTGGCCATCACCCAGGGCCGCTCCTACTACACCTGGGAGGTCCGCCCCTCCGTGGCCGCCCGCGCCCTCTCCCGCCTGGTCACCCGCACGCCCGCGGGCATCGGCCTGGGCGACCCCACCACCATGCAGCTGGCCATCCAGGAGGCCGGCCTGCCGCGCATCGTGCTCTCCGCGGCCGCCGGCGCCGCCGGCAAGGTCGCCGGCAAGCGCGGTGTGTTCTACAACGTGGTGGGCGGCAACGTCCGCGCGATCGACGGGCCCACCACCTACTCCACGTTCCCGGCCAACGTCTCGGCCAAGCTGCCCCCGGCCGAGCCGGACCGGGTGGCCGCCGAGGTCTCGGCGATGATCCGGGCGGCGGACATCCCGGCCTGGGCGAAGGCCTCCTTCGCCGGCACCGTCGTGATGGACGCCAACGACATCGGCCGCAACGCGCTCGGCAAGGACACCGCCGCGTCGGCCGCCGTCCTCGAGGCCGCCTTCGCGGACAACCCGCTGGGCCAGGGCCGCGAGCGCACCCCGCTGGCCGTCGTCGTGCGGTTGGACTGAGCCGTGCTGCTCTCCGACCGCGACATCCGCGCCGAGCTCGACTCCGGCCGCGTGGGCCTGGACCCCCTCGACCCGGCGATGGTCCAGCCCGCGTCCGTGGACGTGCGCCTGGACCGGTTCTTCCGGCTCTTCGACAACCACCGGTACGCGCACATCGACCCGCGCCAGGAGCAGGACGAGCTGACCCGGCTGGTGGAGGTGGACCCGGACGAGTCGTTCATCCTGCACCCTGGGGAGTTCGTGCTCGGCTCCACCTATGAGCAGGTCACGCTGCCGGACGACCTCGCCGCTCGCCTCGAAGGCAAGTCCTCGTTGGGGCGGCTGGGCCTGCTGACGCACTCGACCGCCGGGTTCATCGACCCCGGGTTCTCCGGGCACGTCACGCTCGAGCTGTCCAACGTGGCCACGCTGCCCATCACGCTGTGGCCGGGGATGAAGATCGGCCAGCTGTGCTTCTTCCGGCTCTCCTCGTCGGCCCAGTCGCCGTACGGCACCGGGGCCAACCAGAACCGGTACCAGGGTCAGCGCGGGCCCACGGCCTCCCGGGCGCACCGCGACTTCCATCTCACCCGCATCGAGCGATGACCGACGTCGCGCTCCCGCCGGTCGCTTCCGCCGCCCCGCGCCGCCAGGTGGCCGCCTGGGCGCTGTGGGACTGGGGTTCGGCCGCGTTCAACGCGGTCATGGTCACCTTCGTGTTCGGCACCTACCTGGCCTCGGACGCGTTCGGGCCGGATGAGCGGGGCACGGCCTGGCTCTCGACGGCGATGGCGGTGGCCGGCGTCGTCATCGCGGCCACCGCGCCCGTGCTGGGGCGTCGGGCGGACGGCGCGGGACGGCGCCGGCGAGGGCTGGGGCTGACCACCGGCGCCGTGATCGCGTGCACCGCGGCCTGCTTCTGGGTCACCCCGGAGGAGTCCTCGCTGCTGCTGGGCGTCACCCTGATCGCCCTGGGCACGGTGTTCTTCGAGTTCGCGGAGGTGCAGGTCAACGCGATCCTCGTGCACATCTCGACGCCGGCCACGATCGGCCGGATCTCGGGCATCGGCTGGGGCGCGGGCTATCTCGGCGGCATCCTGCTGCTCCTGATCGTGTTCGTGGGCTTCGTCTCGGGGGATGCGCACTGGTTCGGCGTCACGGAGGACGCGGCGCTGAACATCCGGGTGGTCGCGCTCGTGGCCGCCGCGTGGTTCCTCGTGTTCGCGATCCCCGTGCTGGTGGCCGTGCCGGACCCGGCCCCCGCCCCGGCGGCGGACGGCGGGCCGCGCCGTGAGTCGCTGCTGGGCTCGTACCGCGAACTCGGGGCCACGCTGGCCCGGATGTGGCGCGAGGACCGGAACACGCTGTGGTTCCTCGTGGCCTCGGCGGTGTTCCGCGATGGCGTGGGCGCGGTGTTCGTCTACGGCGCCATCCTGGGCACCACGGTCTACGGGCTGGCGGCCTCGGACGTGATCCTGTTCGCGATCGCGGCCAACGTGGTGGCCGCCCTGGGCGCCTTCGTGGGCGGGCGGCTCGACGACGCGGTCGGTCCGCGCCGGGTGATCCTGGGCTCGCTGGCCGCCATGGTCCTCGTGGCCGGGGCGCTGTTCTTCGCCTCGGGCACCCTCGCGTTCTGGGTCGGCGGGCTGGCGCTGTGCCTGTTCGTGGGCCCGGTGCAGTCGGCCTCGCGCGCGTTCCTGGGTCGACTCACCACGCCGCGGACGGCCGGCGAGGTGTTCGGGCTGTACGCCACCACGGGCCGCGCGGTCGGGTTCATCACGCCCGCGCTCGTGACGCTCGCGCTCGCCCTGCACCCGGACAACCGGGTGGTCATCCCCGTGATCGTCGTCGTGCTCGTGGCCGGTGGGCTGCTGTTCGCCCGGGTCACGGAGCCGATCACGCGGAGCGCGGAATCGATTCGCTGACCCCGGGCGGGGCGCATCCCTCCG